>NZ_CP113064.1:3000000-3300000 GCF_026625805.1 Brevundimonas sp. SL130 | reverse complement strand
TCGCCTATCTGCGCGAGCGGGCCGAGGCGGCGGTGGCGGCGGGGGTGGCGCGTGAGCGGATCTGGCTGGATCCGGGCATTGGGTTCGGCAAGACGCTGGACCACAATATGGCGCTGACGGCGCGGCTGGGCGCGCTGGTCGAGCTGGGCTTCCCGGTGCTGTACGCCGCCAGCCGCAAGCGGACGGTCCAAGCGGTTGATGCGACGGCGGTGGAGGCGACCGACCGGCTGGGCGGCTCGCTGGCCCTGGCGCTGGAGGGGGCGCGGCGCGGGGCGCGGATGGTGCGGGTCCATGATGTGCGCGAGACGGTTCAGGCGCTGAAGCTTCAGGCGGCGGTGGCGGCGGCGGAGTGATCCGCTTGCCTGCTCCATGCTTGCTCCGATGAGCCGACTGGGCCATCTGGTCGGCATGTCCTGGATCCTGTCGATCAATCCGTGGGTGACGCTGGTCGTCGCCGGTCTGCTGGAAGTGCTGTGGGCGTCCGGCCTCAAGAACGTCAGCCTGCAAAGGCCGCTGACCTCGCTGGGCGTGCTGGTCGCGCTGGCGGCCAGCATGGTCCTGCTGTGGGTGGCGACGCAGAAGCTGCCGATCGGCACGGCCTATGTGATCTGGACCGGGATCGGGGCGGTGGGCGCGGCCCTGGTCGGGATCGTCGTCTATGGCGAGCCGGCGACGGCGGTGCGGGCGGTGTGCATCCTGCTGATCGTGGCGGGGATCGTGGGCCTGAAGTTGTTCTCGGGGGCGCAGGCATGAGTCTTCATCGGGGCAGGGTCTTGATCCTGGCGGGGTCGGACAGCGGCGGCGGCGCGGGCGTCCAGGCCGACATCAAGGCGGTGACGATGATGGGCGGGTTCGCCGCCACGGCGATCACGGCGATCACGGTGCAGAACACCCTGGGGGTTCATGGGGTCCACCCCCTGCCGCTGGACCTGATCGCGGCCCAGGCGCGGGCGGTGCTGGAGGATATAGGGACCGATGCGGTCAAGACCGGCATGCTGGGCTCGGTCGAGGTGGTCGAGACGGTGGCGGCCCTGCTGGACGAGGCCAAGGCCCCGGCGGTGGTCGATCCGGTCATGGTGGCCAAGGGCGGCCATCCGCTATTGCCCGATGCGGCGGTCGAGGCGGTCCGGACCCTGATGATCCCGCGCGCGGCCCTGCTGACCCCCAATGCGCCCGAGGCCGAGGCCCTGACCGGGCTGGCGGTGCGCGACATCGACGGTCAGAGGCGGGCGGGCGAGGCCCTGCTGAAACTGGGCGCCCGGGCCGTGCTGATGAAGGGCGGTCATGTGGACGGGCCGACGGTGATCGACCTGTTGATGACGGCCGACGGGGAGACGGTGCTGGAAGCCGAACGGATCGACACCCGCCACACCCACGGCACCGGCTGCACCCTGGCCAGCGCGTGCGCGGCGGGCCTGGCCCTGGGCCGGCCGCTGGAGGTCGCGGTGGCGGAAGCCTGGGCCTATGTTGGCGAGGCCATCCGGCGGGCGCCCGGCCTGGGCGGCGGGCATGGGCCGCTGGATCACGGCTGGCCGGTGCGGGGCTAGGGGCGAATGGCGTGGCGCTAAAATAGGGCGCCATTTGCGCCACGTCTCGTAAGTGGCTGTGTTGGAAGCGAAAATCTCATAGCCGAAATGGCACTGTGCCACCTGGCGGCTTGTATGGGTATCTGGCGATGTCAAAGACCGAGCCGCCATTGTAAGCGGGGCTGAATGGGCGCCGGGTATTTCGTCGAACAAATACGCAAGTCTCTGAATTGCTAAAGGCTTATCTCGGAAATTGTGCGCGTAGGGGCCGGTCGGTGGTCTCATAGCTGGCCGGTGCGGCGCAGGCTTTGCACCAAGTATCGTCATCCTCGCCCCTGTGGCGAGGATCCATACGCCCGGTGTTTCCACGCAGTGCGCCGTCGTCGATACCGGGCGTATGGATCCCAGGGACAAGCCCTGGGATGACGGGGGTAGGGTGGCGCGCATCTGTGGATGACGGCGCGCGAGGTCTCCCGCTGAACGGATCGGGAGGCTAAGGCGTGGGGATGAGCGACGCCCTGAGCCCCAAATTAGCTGAAAGACTGATCGAAATCGTCCGCGCCGATCCCGGCCTGATGCACGTCTTGCGGACGGTGCGGGCGCTGGATCTGCCCGACTGGCGGCTGGTGTCGGGCGCCGTCTATCAGGCGGTGTGGAACGCCAGGACGGGACGGCCGTCGGGATACGGGATCAAGGATTACGACCTGGCCTATTTCGACGGGTCGGACCTGTCGTACGAGGCCGAGGACGTGGTGATCAAACAGGTCGCCGCCGCCTTCGACGAACCCTTCCGCAGCCAGGTCGAGGTCCGCAATCAGGCGCGGGTGCACCTGTGGTTCCAGAACCGGTTCGGCGAGCCCTATGAACCGTTGCACGCGACCGACGAAGCCCTGGGCCGGTTCGTGGCCCCCACCTTCGCCGTCGGGGTGCGGCTGGAAGCGGACGACACGATCACCGTGGCGGCGCCGTTCGGTCTGGAGGATGTGTTCGCCATGGTCGTGCGGCCGAACCCGAACCGGCCGCTGGCCAAGGGCTGGGTCAAGACTGTCGAGAATGCGCGGGGGCGGTGGCCGGAGCTGACGGTGGTTGAACCGGCCTAGGCGCCATCCATCGCTGGACCGCCGCCGTATCAGGCCCATGACCCTGACCGACATCCTCATCCTGCTGGGACTGAACCTGGCCCTGATCGTCGCCGTGATGCTCGGCCTATGGCGGGTCGCGCTGAAGCTGAAGGACGTCAGTTTCATCGATGCGGTCTGGCCGTTGGGCATGTTGTTGCTGGCCCTGGCGACCCTGCCGCGCGCCGAGGGCGATCCGGCGCGCAAGGCGCTGCTGGTGGGGCTGTGCGCGGTCTGGGCGTTGCGGCTGGGCTGGCATCTGTTCCGCCGCTGGCGGGCCAGCGGGGCGGATGGGCGGTATGTGCAGATCGTCGAGGATCAGGAAAAGTCCCACGGCTGGTCGTTTGGCAAGACGGCGCTGTTGTTCGTGTTTCTGCCCCAGGCCGTGCTGGCCTGGCTGACGTCGCTGCCGGTGCAGTTGGGGCAGGTCGCCCCTCAGCCGGGGCTGGGCGTCGTCGCCGGGGTCGGGGCGTTGCTGGCGGTGGTCGGGATTGTATTCGAGAGCGTCGGCGACGCCCAGTTGGCGGCGTTCAAGCGCGATCCGGCCAACAAGGGCAGGGTGCTGGACACCGGCCTGTGGCGCTATACGCGGCATCCGAACTATTTCGGCGACGCCTGCGTCTGGTGGGGGCTGTGGCTGATCGCGGCCGAGACGGGCGTGGGTCTGTGGTCGATCGCCGGGCCGATCTTCCTGACCTTCACCCTGACGCGCTGGTCGGGGATCGGGATTACCGAGAAGGCGATCAACAGGTCGCGGCCGGGGTATGCGGACTATGTGAAACGGACCAGCGCCTTCGTGCCGTGGCCGCCGAAGACCGGGTGAGGCGCGAAAAGCCCCCGCCGCGAACGACGGGGGCTGATGCGGGCCAAGGTCTGCCTCAGCCCTCGGATTCGGCGAAGGCGACCCGCGCGGCGCCCAGAAGCGCGGCGTGTTTGTGCATGATCACCTTGGTCGGGATTTCGGACATATAGTCCTTGAACCGGCCCTTGCGCTCGAACCTCTGGCGGAAGGGGCTGGTCTTGATGAAGGGCAGGATGCGCGGGACGATGCCGCCGGCGATATAGACGCCGCCGCGCGCGCCCGTGGTCAGGGCGATGTCGCCGGCCACGGCGCCCAGGATGGCGCAGAAGCGGGCCAGGGTCGCGCCGCACGGGCTGTTGGGATCGGCCAGGGCGTCCTTGGTGATCTCGGCCGGATCCTCGATATGGGTCTCGCGTCCGTCGATTTCGGCCAGGGCGCGGTGCATGTTCAGCAGGCCGGGGCCGCAGATCAGGCGTTCGATGGAGACGCGGTCATAGCGGCGGCGCAGGATGCGCAGGATCTCGTCCTCGACCGGATCGCCGGGAGGGAAACAGGCGTGGCCGCCTTCCGACGGCATGGCCATTTCCTTGCCGTGGGCGTCGCGGATCAGGGCCGAGACGCCGAAGCCGGTGCCCGGACCCAGGACCGCCACGGTGGCGTGGGGGTCGCCGTCTACGGGGCCGCCCAGGCTTTCCAGCTGGTCTTCCGGCACCACGGGGGCGCCCCAGGCCAGGGCCTCGAAATCGTTGATCAGCTTGACGGGTTTCAGACCCAGGGTCTGAAGCTCGGCCTCGGACACGCGCCAGGGCGAGTTGGTCAGGTCGATCTCGCCGTCCGTGACCGGACCGGCCACGGCGATGACGCCGCCGGTCGGCTTGACTTCGCAGCCGTCGATGAAGGCGGCGACGCCTTCCAGGAAGGTCGGATAGGTCTCGGCCGGGAAGCTTTCGTGGTGGTCCAGTACGGGACGGCCGTCCACCATGCGGGCGACGGCGAAGCGCGCATTGGTGCCGCCGACGTCTCCGACGAGAAGGGTCTTGTCAGTCATAAAGTCTTTCCTGCGGGTCGGTGCGTCGGATCAGGCGTCCACGGTCCGGTCGACGAAGTTGGGATCGGGTGGCGTGTCCGTATGCGATTGGGCGCCGCTGGGGAAGGCGAAGCAGACGGTGGCGCCTTCTTCAGCCGTGGTGACGACGTGGCGGAAGGCGCCGAACAGCTCGCGGCCATAGCCCCAGGCTGAGCCGGCGGCGTTGGCGTCGCCGCGAGCGGCGGCGGGGCGGGCGGTCAGGCCGTCGACGCCCACCGTGGTCAGAACCCCGGCCTCGGCGTCCAGACGGATGATGTCGCCGTCCTTCACATGGGCCAGGGGGCCGCCGGCGAGGGCCTCAGGGCTGACGTGAATGGCGGCGGGGGTCTTGCCGCTGGCGCCCGACATGCGGCCGTCGGTGACGAAGGCGACCTTGAACCCCTTGTCCTGGATGATCGACAGGGCGGGCGACAGGCTGTGCAGTTCGGGCATGCCGTTGGCCTTGGGGCCCTGGAAGCGCAGGACCACGACCACGTCGCGGTAGAGCTTGCCGTCCTTGAAGGCCTGAAGCGCGTCTTCCTGGGTTTCGAAGACGGCGGCGGGGGCCTCGACGATGCGGTTCTCGGGCTTGACCGCCGAGACCTTGATGACCGCGCGGCCCAGGTCGCCCTTGACCAGGCGCAGACCGCCCTCCTTGTCGAAGGGGTTGGAGGCGGGGCGCAGGATGTCGAGATCGAGGCTTTCCTTGACCCCGTCGCGCCAGACCAGCTGGCCATCGACCATCGACGGTTCCTGGAAATAGGCGTGGATGCCCTTGCCCATAATGGTGGTGACGTCGGAGTGGATGTGGCCGGCCTGGGCCAGTTCACGCGCCACGAAGGCGACGCCGCCGGCGGCCTGGAAGGCGTTCACATCGGCCGAGCCGTTGGGATAGACGCGGGCCAGCAGGGGGGTGACGGACGACAGCTCGTCCATGTCGGTCCAGTCGATCAGCACGCCCGCCGCCCGCGCCATGGCGACCAGGTGGATGGCGTGGTTGGTCGAGCCGCCGGTGGCCAGAAGGGCGACGATGGCGTTGACGATGGACTTCTCGTCGATGACGTCGGCCATGCGGCATTCGCCGCTGCGGGCCAGTTCGACGGCGCGCTTGGCGGCGGCGGCGGTCAGGGCGTCGCGCAGGCCGGTGTCCGGGTGGACGAAGGCGGTCGAGGGCATGTGCAGGCCCGCCAGCTCCATCATCATCTGATTGGAGTTGGCCGTGCCGTAGAAGGTGCAGGTGCCGGGCGAGTGATAGGAGCCGATCTCGCTTTCCAGCAGTGTCTGGCGATCGACCTTGTTCTGGGCGTACTCGGCGCGGACGCGGGCCTTTTCCGCGTTCGGAATGCCCGAGGGCATGGGGCCGGCGGGGGCGAAGACGACGGGCAGATGGCCGAAGGCCAGGGCGCCCATGAACAGGCCGGGCACGATCTTGTCGCAGACGCCCAGCATCAGGGCGGCGTCGAAGGCGTCATGGGTCAGGGCCACGCCGGTGGACATGGCGATGACGTCGCGGCTGAACAGCGACAGCTCCATGCCGGGACGACCCTGGGTGACGCCGTCGCACATGGCGGGGGTGCCGCCGGCGACCTGGGCCGTGGCGCCGACTTCCCGCACGGCCTTGCGGACCACATCGGGGAAACGCTCGAACGGCTGGTGGGCCGACAGCATGTCATTATAGGCGGTGACGATGCCCAGGTTGGGCTTGGACCCGTCCATCGACGTGAGTTTGTCGGCGATGGTCTGGCCGGCGAAGGCGTGGGCCCAGTTGGCGCAGCTCAGCTTGGCGCGGCCGGTCCCGCTGTCGCGGGCGGCGTCCATGCGACGCAGATAGTCGGCGCGCGCAGCGCGGCTCTTCTCGACGATCCGGGCGGTGACCGCGGCCACCGTGGGGTGCAGGGTCATGTCAGCTGGCTTCCGTGTACAGAACTTCAAGCGGGACGCCGGCGGCGATCAGGGCGGCGATGGGCTGGATCTTGGGGTCGCCCTTGGCCTGTTCTTCGAACACGCGGCGTTTGGCGGCGCCCTTCAGGCCCAGGATGACCCGGCCGGCGGACATCAGATAGGCCAGGTTGATCGACAGGCGCTCGATCGTCGGCGCGGCGCCGTCGCGGCCGTGGGGCACGCCCAGGACGGTCGGCTTCAGCGTCGGGGTCAGCAGGGTCTTCAGGGTGGGGCTGTCGGGGAACATGGAGCAGATATGGCCATCCTCTCCCATGCCGAGAAGCACTGCGTCGAAACGTCCGCCCTCAGCCGCCAGGGCGTGGGCGGCGACAATGGCGGCGCGATCGACCGTGACCTCGGGCGTATAGAGGGGGATGAACCGACCGGCGGCGGCCTTGTCCTGCAACAGGGTGTCGCGGATCAGCCGGGCGTTGGATTCTGGCGAGGTCTCGGGGACATAGCGCTCGTCCACCAGGGTGACGGCGATGTTCGCCCAGTCCAGATCGGTCGCGGCGAGGCGGCGATAGACCGGGGCGGGGGTCGAGCCGCCGGGGCCGGCGAAGACAGCCCGGCCATTGTCGCGGACGGCGGCGCCCAGGGTCTCGGACAGGCGGCCGGCGGTGGCTTCGGCCCAGGCGTCGACGGTGGGGAAGGTTTCGATGGGGAGGGTCATTGGCTGTTCCTTCCTTTCGTCATCCTCCGGCAAGCCGCGCCTTCGCGGCGCAGACCGGGGGACCCAGCGGCGCCGTAGCGCAGCGCAGGCGAAATGGCGGATACGAATTCGTCCGTGACAGGTTCGCGCTCTCGCGCGCCGCTGGGTCCCCCGGTCCGGCTGCGCCGGCCGGAGGATGACGAAAGAATGAGATTACACATCGGTGGTGTTCCAGTCGCGGCCGGTGCGCATCATCAGCATGTCGGCGCTGTCGGGGCCCCAGGTGCCGGCGACATATTCGTCGGGCTTCAGGCCGGACTCGGCCCAGGCCTCGGCGACCTCGTCCACCCATTTCCAGGCCTGTTCGGCTTCGTCGCGACGGACGAACAGGGTGGAGTCGCCGTGCATGGCGTCCAGCAGCAGACGTTCGTAGGCGATGCGACGACGCGGCGGGGCGGCGGACTTGCCGTCGACGCCCCAGGACAGGCTCATGGTGATGGGCTGGAGTTGCATCCGCTTGTCCAGGCCAGGGCGCTTGTTCATCACCGTCAGGGAGATGTCTTCCTCGGGCTGAAGCTCAATGATCATGCGGTTGGCCGGCGCCTCGCCCTCTTCGTTGTCGAAGATGGAGTGGGGGACGGGCTTGAACTGGATGACGATCTCGGTGCGCTTCTCGGGCAGGCGTTTGCCGGTCCGCATGAAGAAGGGCACGCCGGCCCAGCGCCAGTTGTCGATGTCGGCGCGGATGGCGACGAAGGTCTCGGTGTCGGAATCGGCGCCGCGCTCCTCGTCATAGCCCTTGGCCGGCTTGCCCTCGGACACGCCCGCCACATACTGGCCGCGCACGGTGACGCGCTCGGCGTCCTCATGGGTGATGGGGCGCAGGGACCGCAGCACCTTGACCTTTTCGTTGCGCAGCGACTCGGGGTCCAGGTCTGACGGCGGCTCCATGGCCACCAGGCACAGCAGCTGGAGCATGTGGTTCTGGAGCATGTCGCGCAATGCTCCGTATTCGTCATAATAGGGCCAGCGGTCGCCGACGCCGACCGTTTCACCAATGGTGATCTGGACGTGGTCGATCGTCAGATTGTTCCACAGCGGCTCGAAGATGGTGTTGCCGAAGCGCAGCGCCGTCAGGTTCTGGACCGTCTCCTTGCCCAGATAGTGGTCGATGCGGAACACCTGGTCCTCGCGGAAGGCGTGGGCCACGGCGTCGTCGATCTCGAGGAAGGACTTGAGGTCGCGCCCGACCGGCTTCTCCAGCACGATGCGGCAGTTGCGCTCGGCCAGGCCGGCCGTCTTCATGGCGGTGACGATGCGGCCGTACAGCGAGGGCGAGACGGCCAGGAAGGAGGTGACCTCGCCGTCGCCGACGCGATCCTTGAGGCCCTTCAGGCTGGCGGGGTCGGTGGCGTCCACAGCCAGATAGTCGAGGCGAGCCTTCATCTTGGCCCAGCTATGGTCGTCCCAGGCCTTGTCCGCCTCGGCCTTGGCCTTCACCGCGTCATGGACCTTGGCCACATATTCGTCGGCGGTTTCATCGGAACGGGCGGCGCCGATGATCTTGAGATCGTCCGGCAGGAGCCCGTCGTGCTCGAGGAAATAGAGCGAGGGCAACAGCATGCGCATCGCCAGATCGCCGCCGCCGCCGAACAGAATGAGAGCCGCCATACTTGTCCCCTGATCGATCCCATTATCCGGGATCAGTCGCCTTTAAGGTCTGGGCGTCGCTTTGCCCGCTTCCGCTCTGGAGGCCAACACGTCCAGCACGTCCTGAAACACCATGTTACGGGCGTGGAGAAGCACCAAGAGGTGATAGATCAAATCCGCCGCCTCGCTGGCAAGTTCTTCATCAGGGCCGGCGACGCCCGCCAGCGCGGTCTCTACGCCCTCTTCGCCGACCTTCTGGGCGATGCGTTTGACGCCCTGGCCGATCAGTTTGGCCGTCCAGCTTTCGGACGGATCGGCGGCGGCGCGTTCGGCGATGGTCTGTTCCAGCCGGGCGATGCGGCCCAGGCCCGGCGCGTCGGCCTCGCCGAAACAGCTGGGGCGGTGCAGGTGGCAGGCGTCGCCGACGGGGTTTACGGACAGGACCAGGGCGTCGCTGTCGCAGTCGGCCGTGATGCCGACGACGTGCAGCCGGTCGCCCGAGGTCTCGCCCTTGCGCCAGCGTCCGCCGCGCGAGCGCGAGAAGAAGGTGGCTTCCTTGGACTGGAGGGTTTCGTCCAGGGCGGCGCGGTCCATATAGGCCAGGGTCAGGACCTGGAGCGTGGCGGCGTCCTGAACCACGACGGGGACCAGGCCGTTCCCTTTTTCGAAATCGATGGTGGTGGGGTCGATCATGGGATCCTCTCCTCAAAAATCCTCCCCCTCAGGGGGAGGGGGACCGCCCGAAGGGTGGTGGAGGGGGTAAGGGCGTGCGGGGTGGTGGACATCGGGCGGCGGCGCGCGGGCGGGCCCCCTCCACCCCCGCGCAAGAGGCGCGGCGGTCCCCCTCCCCCAAGGGGGGAGGAATGCGGGGATCGGGTCACAATCTCATCTCCAGCCCTTCGCCCGCCAGATAGGCCTTCAGGTCCGGGATGGCTATCGCGCCAGTGTGGAAGACGCTGGCGGCGAGGGCGCCGGAGACGTCGGACTGTTCGAACACGGCCTTGAAATGCTCGGGGGCGCCGGCGCCGCCCGAGGCGATCAGGGGGATGGTCAGGCGTGCGCGGGCGGCGGACAGCTGTTCGATGTCGTAGCCTTTGCGGACCCCGTCCTGGTCGATGCAGTTCAGCACGATCTCGCCGGCGCCTAGGCTCTGCGCCTCATCCAGCCAGTCCAGGGTGCGCTTGCCGGCGCGGCGGCGCGCGTCGGGATCGCCGGTGTATTTGTGGACCACCCAGTCGCCGTCCTCCAGACGACTGTCGACGCCGACGACGACGCACTGGCTGCCCAGCCGCGCGGCCATTTCGGCGATCAGTTCTGGGCGTTCCAGGGCGGGAGAGTTGATCGAGACCTTGTCCGCGCCGTGATCCAGGCATCGGGCCGCCTGATCGACGCTGCGGATGCCGCCGGCGACGCAGAAGGGGATGTCCAGCAGCCGGGCGATATCCTTGATCCAGCCATAGTCCAGGGTCCGGCCCTCGGGGCTGGCGGTAATGTCGTAGAAGACCAGTTCGTCGGCGCCCGCGTCGCGGTAACGGGCGGCCAGTTCGGCGGCGTCGCCCATGTCGGTATGGCCGACGAACTTCACGCCCTTGACCACCCGGCCGTCCTTGACGTCCAGGCAGGGGATTATCCGCCGGGCGGTCATCGGACCGCCCTCTTGGCTGAAGACTGGGCTGTCATGCCGCCGTCGCTATGGCTTGCGGCAAGGAGAAACGGTTCTCGTACAGGGCGCGGCCGACGATGGCGCCGTCGCAGCCCAGGGCCGTGATTGCGGCGATGTCGTCCAGAGACGACACCCCGCCCGAGGCCTGGAGCGCCAGATCGGGGCGGCGGCGGCGGATCTCGGCCAGCAGCTCCAGATTGGGCCCGGTCATGGCGCCGTCGCGGCCGACGTCGGTGACCAGCAGGTGTTTGGCCGTCCCCTTGGGATAACGATCCAGCGCCTCCCACAGGGTGACGCCGGACGACTGGGTCCAGCCCTTCAGGGCGGGGACGGGCACGCCGTCCTCGATCTTCACGTCCAGGGCCAGGGTGATGTGTTCGACGCCGAAGCCCTTGAGCCAGGCGGCGACGTCATTGGGCTGGGTCACCGCCAGCGAGCCGACGACGACGCGCGACACGCCCGCGTCCAGCAGCTTGGCCACGTCATTGGCGCCGCGGACGCCGCCGCCGGACTGGATCTTGACCTCGATGGCCTGGGTCAGGTCGCCGATCAGGGCGTGCTGCATGGCCTGGCCGGCCTCGGCGCCGTCCAGATCGACGATGTGAATCCACTCGGCGCCCTCGGCCGCGAAGGCGCTGAGGCGGGCGGCGGGCTGTTCGTCGTATTGCGTCACCTGGTCGAACTTGCCGTGCATCAGGCGCACGCAGACGCCGTCCTTCAGGTCGATGGCGGGGTAGATCAGCATGATGGATTCTCGGGCAGGCTCAGGAAGTTCCTGAGAATGGTCGCCCCGGCCTCGGCCGAGCGCTCGGGGTGGAACTGGCAGCCCCAGCGGTTGGCGGCGCGGACCATGGCGGGGACGGGGCCGCCATAGTCGGCGCGGGCCAGGGTGGCGGGGCCGTCGGGACAGACATAGCCGTGGACGAAATAGGCGTAGGCGCCGTCGGCGACCCCCTCCAGCAGCGGGTCGTCGCGGTCGCGCGTCAGCCGGCTCCAGCCCATATGCGGCACGGGCAGGGCGCCCGCCGGCTCCAGCCGGGAGACGGCGCCGGGGATGAAGCCCAGCAGATCGACGCCCTCGCCCTCCTGGCTGGTTTCGAACAGCAGTTGTTGGCCCAGGCAGACGCCCAGCAGGGGGCGGGGGAAGGCGCGGATCGATTCGACCAGGCCCAGCTCCGACAGGCGGCTCATGGCGTAGCCGGCCGCGCCGACGCCGGGCAGGATGACCCGTTCGGCCTCGGCGATCACGGCGGGATCGTCGGTCAGGCGGACGACGGCGCCCAGACGCTCGAGCGCGAACTGGACCGAGGCGACGTTGCCGGCGCCATAGGCGATGATGGCGACTTCGGTCATTTGGGGAGGGCTTGGGTGAGGCGTGCTAGTGAGCGAAGAGGTGAGCGGGACTGTGCAGGCGTTGACGCCCAGAAGCTCACTTCTCGCTCACTAGCACTCTTCACTGAACCGCCTCCGACGGTGAAAACCGCGCCCATCACAGCACCCCCTTGGTGGACGGCACCGCATCGCCCTCGATCCGGATGGCCTGGCGCAGGGCGCGGCCGAAGGCCTTGTAGACAGCCTCGGTCTTGTGGTGGTCGTCCTGGCCCGTGACCGAGATATGGACCGCGGCGCCCATGGCCTCGGCCAGGGAGCGGAAGACGTGGGCCGTCAGGTCGGTGCGGTAGTCGCCGATGAAGGGGGTGTCGAACGTGCCCTCGAACAGCGGATAGGGGCGGCCGGACAGGTCGATGGAGACGGTCGCATTCGCCTCGTCCATCGGCAGGACGAAGCCGTAGCGGGCGATGCCCTTGCGCTCACCCAGCGCCTGTTTCAGCGCCTGGCCCAGGGCGATGGCGCTGTCCTCGATGGTGTGGTGGGGGTCGGTGTGCAGGTCGCCTTCGCATTGCAGCCGCAGGGAGAAGCCGCCGTGGGCCGCGATCTGCTCCAGCATATGGTCGAAGAAGCCGACGCCGGTCTCGATCTTGATGGGGCCGGGGGCGTCCAGGTCGACGGCGCAGACGATGCGGGTCTCTTTCGTATCGCGGACGGCCTGGCCGACGCGGGCGGGGCGGCGCTTGGCGGGCGTCAGGCCGAAGGCGGCCAGCAGCCGATCGTTGACCTCGGGCTTGATCGAGACGGGCAGGCGCAGGCGGTCGCCCGACAGGTCGGCCGCGACGCCATAGGTGGCCAACGCGGCCAGGGCGGCGGCGGGGTCTTCCGGCCGGGCCATGAGGATGGGGCCCACGCCGGGTTCGACCGGCATCTGGCGGCCCAGTTCGCGGGCGATCCGCTCGCGCTCGCGCCGGACCGAGGCGATCCGCTCGGCGGTCTCGATCATCCGCGACGGGTCCAGCGCCTGTTGCGCCAGCCGGACCAGGGGTTCGGGCAGGGCGTAGGGTTCGAGCACCGAGGCGAGGCGGGCCAGGGTCGGGGCCTGGGCGATGGCGGCGCCGACGCGGGCGCCGGCTAAACCATAGGCCAGGGACAGGCTGCGCAGCACAACCAGGTTCGGCTGATCGGCGACGACGGTGGCGGCCGAGACGCTGTCGGAGAACTCGATCAGGCCTTCGTCCACCACCAGCAGGGCGGGGGCGACGCGGGCGGCCATTTCGGCGACGGCCTCGGGCGAGCCGAGGGCGCGGATGACGACGACAGCGGGGGCTCCCTTGGCCGGATAGATGGCGGCGAGACTGTCATAGGGCTCGGCCTTGGGCGCCTCGACCGAGCCGCCGTCGCGGGCGGCGAGGCGATAGGCCAGCTCCAGCCCGTGGGTCAGGCCGCGCACCGGCAGGACCTGGTCGGCGGGCACGGCGTAGATCGCGGCCATGCGGGCGGCGAGGGCGGCAGGCTCGCCGGGATAGCGGTCCAGGCCGTCGCCGCCGGAGACCAGCGGGGGATAGGGGGCGGGCAGGGTCATTGGGCGGCTCCGTAGGGGAGGGCCGGGGTGAAAAGTGCTAGTGAGCAAGAGGTGAGCTTCAGAACGGTGAAGGCGGCGCGATCTCGCTCACTTCTTTGCTCACTCGCACTCCTCACTGAACCCGCTCTGACGACGTTCATCCTTCGGCCCTCAGGTCGGCGGCGCGGGCGTGGGCTTCCAGGCCCTCCATCCGGGCCAGGCGGGCGGCGATGGGGGCAAGCGCGCGGGCGCCGGCCTCGGAGACCAGCTGGACCGACATGGTGGTCATGAAGCTGGCGGTGGTGACGCCGCCCAGGGTGCGGGCGCCGCCGTCGGTCGGCAGGACGTGGCTGGGGCCGGCGGCGTAGTCGCCCAGGGTCTCGGCCGCGAACCGACCGACGAAGACGGCGCCGGCGGCCTTGATGGAATCCACCAGGGGTTCGGGATCGTCGATCTGGATCGCCAGGTGTTCGGGGCCATAAAGGTTGGCGACTTCGCAGGCGGCGTCGAGGTCGCGGACCAGGATGGCGCGGGCCTCGTTCAGCGAGGCGCGGGCGATGGCTTCGCGCGGCAGGGTGGCGACCTGGGTCTCAACCTCCGACAGGATGTAGTCGATGGTGGCGCGGCTGGTGGAGACCAGGATGACCTGGGCGTCGGCGTCATGCTCGGCCTGGCTGAGCAGGTCGGCGGCGGCGATCTCGGGCGCGGCGTCGCGGTCGACGATGACCATCAGCTCCGACGGGCCGGCGGGCATGTCGACGGCGGGGCCGCCCGGAAGAGCAGACGCCTGTTTCTTGGCTTCGGCGACATAGGCGTTGCCGGGACCGAACAGCTTGTCGCAGGCGGGGATGATTCCGTCCTCCAGTTCGACGCCGAAGGTCAGGGCGGCGATGGCCTGGGCCCCGCCCATCAACCAGAGGGCGTCCAGCTCAGCCTCGGCGGCGGCCAGGATCATGGCGGGGTGGACGCCGCCGTCTTTTGAAGGCGGGGTGACGGCGACGCGCTGGCCCACGCCCGCGACCCCGGCCGGAATGGCCAGCATCAGCAGGGAGGAGAAAAGAGGGGCGGTGCCGCCGGGGATGTAGAGACCGGCGGAGGCGATGGGACGCCAGGCCAGTTTCGAGCGCACGCCGGGGGTGGTCTCGATGAAGGGCGTGTCTTCGGGCTTGGTCGCCTGGTGGAAGACGCGGACATTCTCGGCCGCCATGCGCAGGGCGCGCACGTCGCCGGGCGGCAGGGCGTTGCGGGCCTCGGCCACGGCTTGCGGCGTGATGGCGATGCGGCGGGGCGGGGCCTTGTCCAGCTTCAGGCACCAGTCGGCGACCGCCGCGCCGCCGCGGATACGCACGTCGTCCAGGATGGTGCGGACCACCTCGGTCACGTCGCCGGCGGTGCGCTGGGCCGGGCGGGCCAGGGCCGCTTTTTTTCCGGCGGCGTCGAGGGAGGACCAGTCGATGAGTTTCATCACATCATCTTCTCGATGGGCAGGACCAGGATGGCCGAGGCGCCGGCGGCCTTCAGCTTCTCCAGCGTCTCCCAGAAGACGGCCTCCTGACAGACGGCGTGGACGGCGACGGCGTCGTCGCGGCCCATCAGCGGCATGACGGTGGGCGAACCGGCGCCCGGCAGGATGGCGGTTATCTGGTCAAGCGCCGAACGCGGGGCGTTCAGCATGACGTATTTGGCGCCTTGCGAAGACACGACGCCCGACATCCGCTCGATGATGCTGTCCAACAGGTGTTGCAGGGCGGGCTCGGGGGCGACGGGGGACTGGATCAGGACGGCCTGGCTTTCCAGCACCGTGTCCTTGGCGCCCAGGCCGTTGGCCTCCAGCGTCGCGCCGGTCGAGACCAGGTCGCAGATGGCGGCGGCCAGCTTCAGCCGGGGCGCGACCTCGACGGCGCCGCGCATGACGACGATGTCGGCCTTGACGCCACGCTCGTCCAGGAAGCGGCGCAGGATCTTCGGATACGACGTGGCGATACGCAGTCCGTCCAGCGAGGCCGGGCCGTCATAGGCCAGGGTCGGGGGCGTAGCGATCTTCAGGGTGCAGCGGCCAAAGCCCAGGGGCATGACGACGGAGGCGTTGGCGCCGCCGTTGCGGCCCTCCTCCAAAACATTCTCGCCGACGATGCCTAAGTCGCAGACGCCGTCGGCCACGAAGGTGGGGATGTCGTCGTCGCGGACGCGCAGCAGGTCGATCGGATAGTTCTCGACCCGATACAGCAGGTCGTTGTGGCCCTTGACCCATTTCAGACCCGCGTCGCGGATCAGGTCGAGGCTGCGGTCGGCCAGACGGCCGGATTTCTGCACGGCGATGCGAAGCCGGCCCTGTACGGTGCTCATGTTCGGATACTCAGTTCGGGGTCTTCAGGCGGTCCAGGGCGATGCGGTAGCCCTGGTGCGGCATGTCTTTGAGATAACGGGCGACGCGGACGACGGTGGTGGGGCTGGCGTGAGCCTCGGCCGCGATCTCGCGATAGGACTTGTCGCCGGCGTCGAGCAGGCGCGCCACCTGCCAGCGCTCGGCGAAGGCGCGCAGTTCCGCCGGAGTGCAGAGATCGGCCAGGAAGGCGTCGATCTCGGCGCGCGTCTGCATCGACAGCAGGGCGTCATAGAGGGCGTCGCGGGCGGGCGGGGTCGTCATGCGCGTTCCACTATGCTGTAACAGTGGAACGGTCAAGGGGTGTTTAGTGAGCAAGGGGTGAGCGGGGAGTGAGCGAGGAGTGAGCTGGATGTGCCTGGCTCACCTCTTGCTCACTAGCACTCTTCACTGATCCGCCACTCGCCACTCGCCACTCGCCACTCTAAACCACGCCCATGACCAAGATTCTGATCATCGGCGCCGGACATGCCGGCGGCTCCGTCGCGGCGTTTCTGCGGCAGTACGGCCATGAGGGGCCGATCGTGCTGGTGGGCGAGGAGGATGCGCCGCCCTATCAGCGGCCCCCCCTGTCCAAGGCCTGGCTGAAGGGCGAGGCGGATCTGGAGGCGCTGCTGCTGCGGCCGCTGAGCTTCTATGCCGAACAGGGCATCGAGTTTCGGCCGTCGATGGTCGCCGTGTCGGTGGACCTGGAGGCGAAGACGGTCGCCTTCCAGAACGGATCGAGCGAGACCTATGATGTCCTGGTGCTGGCGACGGGATCGACGGCGCGGAAACTGCCGGTTCCGGGCGGAGATCATCCCGACCTGCTGGAGCTGCGGACGCTGAAGGACGCGGAACGGCTGAAGGCCGTACTGGGGCCGGGCAAGCGGCTGGCGGTGGTCGGCGGCGGCTATGTGGGGCTTGAGACGGCGGCCTCGGCCCGGGCCCTGGGCGCCGAGGCGGTGGTGATCGAACGGGCGCCGCGCGTGCTGGCCCGGGTGGCGTCGGAGACGCTTTCGACCTTCTTCACCGCCCAGCATCGGGCGCATGGGGTCGAGATTATGACCGGGGCCGAGGTGGTCGCCGTGGCCCCTGACGGCGTGACCCTGGCGGACGGATCGGTGGTGCAGGCGGATGCGGTTCTGGTCGGGGTCGGCGCCCTGGCGTGCGACAGCCTGGCGCGGTCGGCGGGCCTGCGCTGCGACGACGGGGTGGTGGTGGACGAGCAGGCGCGGACCAGCGACCCGGCCGTCTTCGCCGTCGGCGACATGACGCGGCGGCCGGTTCCGGTTCACGGCGGGGTGTCGCGCCGGCTGGAGAGCGTGCCCAATGCGCTGGAACAGGCCAAGCAGGCGGCGGCGGCCATCGTCGGACGACCGGGGCCGGCGGCCGAGGTGCCGTGGTTCTGGTCCGATCAGTACGACTTCAAGCTTCAGATCGCGGGTCTGACGTTCGATGCGGACCGTCAGGTGGTGCGGGGCGATCCGACGGCGGGGGGCTTTGCGGTGTTTCACCTGAACGGGGACCGAGTGGTCTGCGTCGAGGCGGTCAATGCGCCGCCGGAGTTCATGGCGGGCAAACAGCTGATCGGGAAGGGGACGCCGGTGGATGTGGCGAAGCTGGCGGACGTCTCGGTTTCGATGAAGGCGGTGGGGGCCTGATTTTCACCTCCCCATGCGCGAAGGCGCATGGGGAGGACAGACCGCGAAGCGGTCAGGAGGGGGTGACTCCGACGGCGAAGGCGACCCGCTAAAATATCAGAGACCGAGTCGCCCCCTCCTGGTCGCTGGCGCGACCTGTCCTTGTTTGTCGCTGATCTGTTAGATTTCCCCTGATCCGGGATGCTCGCCTGATGTTCACCGCATCAGGCGAGCCACCGATGGAGGGACCGCCCGTGTCCTTGGCCTTTGGGGCCGTCGGGGAGCTGGGTCGCCGTCGGCTGTTCACTGATCCGGATGGTTGCAGGGACGATTGGGTCCGAAGCCACAAGAGCCTGTCCTCTGGCCGAGCGAAGCTCGGACCGGGGGAAGGGATCGATGAACGAGGCCAAGTCTAACACACGGATCGCCGGGGTCGATGTGTCCAAGCCCCGGCTGGATGTCGCGCTTCACGGGGCGGAGCCGGCGGCGACGCTGCAGGTCGCCAACACGGCCCAGGGGCACGCCGAGCTTCTGGCCTGGCTGTCGGCGCGCGGCGTCGGCCGGGTCGGGCTGGAGGCGACGGGCGGTTACGAGCGCGGCGTGGTCGAGGCGCTTGCGGCGGCGGGGCTGGAGGTGGTGGTCCATCAGCCGCTGGAGGTGCGGCTGTTCGCCCGGATCAAGCGGCTGCGGGCCAAGAACGACCGGATCGACGCGCGGCTGATCGCCCTGGCCACGGCCCAGGTCGATACGGTCAAGGCCGCCGCCGATCCCCGCTTGAGGGAGCTGGCCGAGCGGCTGACCGCTTATGAACAGGCCGCCGACCTGGTGAGGTTGCTCAAGACCCAGATGGAGCATGTCCGCCTGCCCGACCTGCTGGAGGAGGCCCGCGCCCAACTGGCCCAGCTCAAGGCGCGCAAGGCCCGGCTGGCGGCGGATCTGCTGGCGCGCCTGCGCGCCTGGCCCGACCTGGCGCGGCGCTTCGACCTGGTGCGCTCCCTGCCGGGCGTCGGTCCCATCGTCGCTCTCGGCCTGGTCGTGCGCATGCCCGAACTGGGCGCCATGGGCCGGGGCCAGGCCGCCGCCCTGATCGGCGTGGCCCCGTTCGACCGAGACTCTGGCGCCCACAAGGGCCAGAGGTTCATCGCCGGGGGACGATGCAGGCCCCGACGCCTGCTCTACATCGCCGCCATGGCCGCCCGCCGATGCGACCCCGCGCTCAAGGCCTTCGCCCAGCGCCTGATCGACAACGGCAAACCCCCGAAGGTCGCCCTCGTCGCCGTCATGCGAAAGCTGATCGAAGCCGCAAACCTCGTCCTCAAGCGTGATCAGCCCTGGACGCCCGTGCTCAACTGACATGGTTGCTCCCCGTTCGCCTTCGCGAACGGGGAGGTGAGCGTCGCCGCAGTGCAACAAAACTGTTGCGCTTTTCGTTGGGGATAGACCAAGCTGCGATCTCAACGCGGCGGGGGCGAATGACGAGAGCTTTCGACGAAATGAACGGCGGCGGATCGGGGACGATCCGCGACAGCTACAAGACCCTGGCGGCCTGGCTGGAAAACGCCCCGCCGGATCTGTTGCAGGCGCGCTCGCGCCAGGCGGAGCTGTTCTTCCGCCGGATGGGCGTGACCTTCGCCGTCTATGGCGACGAGGAGTCCAACGAACGGCTGATCCCGTTCGACGTGGTGCCGCGTATCATCGGCGCCGACGAATGGAGCGGGCTGGAGAAGGGGTTGAAGCAGCGGGTCACCGCCATCAACGCCTTCCTAAAGGACATCTACGGGCCGCAGGACTGTATCCGCGCCGGGATCGTGCCCGCTGACCTGATCCTGACCAATCCCCACTATCGGCCCGAGATGCAGGGCCGCCGGCCGCCGGGCGACGTCTGGTGCCATATCGCCGGGGTCGATCTGGTCCGCACGGGCGAGGACGGCTTCTATGTGCTGGAGGACAATGTCCGCACGCCGTCGGGGGTCTCCTATATGCTGGAGAACCGCGAGATGATGATGCGGCTGTTCCCCGACCTGTTCGCCGAACATGCGGTGCGGCCGGTCGAGATCTATACCGACATGCTGCTGCGTTCGCTCCAGGCCTCGGCGCCGTCGGGGGCGGGCGAGGATCCGACCATCGTCGTGCTGACGCCGGGGCCGTTCAACTCGGCCTATTACGAACACAGCTTCCTGGCCGACAAGCTGGGGGTCGAGCTGGTCGAAGGCGGGGATCTCTTCGTCAATGACGACACCGTCTATATGCGCACGACCGAGGGGCCCAAGCGGGTCGATGTCATCTATCGCCGCATCGACGACGACTTCATCGATCCCCTGACCTTCATGCCGAACTCGGCGGTCGGGGTGCCGGGGCTGATGTCGGCCTATTTCGCGGGCCGTGTGACCCTGGCCAATGCGGTCGGGACAGGGGTGGCCGACGACAAGGCCGTCTATACCTATATGCCCGAGATCATCCGCTTCTTCACCGGCGAGGACGCCATCCTGAAGAATGTGCCGACCTGGCGCTGCCGCGAGCCGGACGCGCTGAAGGAGGTGCTGGGCAAGCTGGACGAGCTGGTCGTCAAGGAGGTCGGCGGATCGGGCGGTTACGGCATGCTGGTGGGGCCGACCTCGACCAAGGCCGAGATCGAGGCGTTCCGGGCCAAGCTGATCGCTGATCCCAACGACTTCATCGCCCAGCCGACGCTGAGCCTGTCGACGGCGCCGACCCTGAACGGGGGAGATCTGTCGCCGCGGCACGTCGATCTGCGGCCGTTCGTCCTATCCAGTCCGGCGGGGGTGCGGGTCGCGCCTGGCGGCCTGACGCGAGTGGCGTTGAAGGAGGGGTCGCTGGTGGTCAACTCCAGCCAGGGCGGCGGAACCAAGGACACCTGGGTGTTGGACAACTGATGCTCTCACGCACCGCAGACAGCCTGTACTGGACCGGCCGCTATATGGAGCGGGCCGATTTTCTCGCGCGCATCCTGGAGGCGGCGATCCGCCTGGCGGCCCTGCCGGCCAAGGATCAGGCCACGGTCACCGCCTGGGCGGGGGCCATTTCATCTTCGGGCGTCAAGTCGGCGTTCGACGCGACCGGCCGCACGGTGTCCGAGAAGTCCGTCCGTGAATACCTGGCGTTCGGGGCCGACAATACGACCTCGATCAAGGCCTGTATCACCCGGGCGCGGACCAACGCCCGTTCGGTGCGGACGGCCCTGACCATCGAGCTGTGGGAGGCGATCAACGGCGCCTGGAACGGGCTGAACGAACTGGGCGAGCCGACCAAGCGGGATGATTTCACCAACTTCCTCGACTTCGTGAAGTCGACCTCGCTGGCGGTCGAGGGGGCCTCGTCGCGGACCATGTTGCGCAATGACGCCTACTGGTTCCTGCGGCTGGGCATGGCGATCGAACGGGCCGACAACACCGCCCGCCTGCTGGACGTGAAATATCACTTGCTGCTGCCGCCCGGCGAGCGGGTGGGGGGGCAGCTGGACTATTTCCAGTGGACCACCCTGTTGCGCGAGGTTTCGGCCCTGACCGCCTATCGCTGGGTTTACCGGGAGAGCGTGCGGCCCTGGCTGGTGGCGGACCTGCTGGTGCTGAACCGGCAGATGCCGCGGTCGCTGGCCAGCTGTCAGGGGATGATCGTCAGCTATCTGGAAAAGCTGGCCGCTGATTACGGCCGACGCGGCCCGGCCCAGCGGCTGGCCTCCAACCGTTTGACCCAGTTCAACGAGGCCCGGATCGAGGATATCTTCCAGTCCGGTCTGCACGAATATATCCAGGGCTTCCTGAACGAGAACAACGCCCTGGCCGCCGCCGTCCACGAACAGTATCTGGTCTGACCATGCGGATACGGATCGATCACTCCACCCGCTACGCCTACGCCCGGCCGGCGCGGTTCATCGTGCAGATGCTGCGGCTGACGCCCAAGTCGTGCGAAAGCCAGCAGGTGCGCGAATGGCGTGTCGAGACCGACGTTGACGCCCGGCTGCGGCGCAGCGAGGACGCCTTCGGCAATATTGTTCACAGCCTCTATACCGAGCGGCCGACCGACGCCCTGACCATACGGGTGACGGGCGAGGTCTCGACCGTGGACACCGGCGGGGTGATCCGGGGCCAGAACGAGCGGCTGCAGCCGGGCGTCTATCTGCGCGACACCCGCCTGACCCAGGCGGACGCGGCCCTGGTCGAGTTTGCGCGCGGGATCGGCGAGGGCGCGCCGCTGGAGCGGATGCACCGCCTGATGGGGGCGATCCACGGCGGCGTGGCCTTCGAGGTCGGGGCGACGTCCGCCACCCATACGGCGGCCGAGGCCTTCGCCATCGGGCGCGGCGTCTGCCAGGACCACGCCCAGATCTTCATCGCCAGCGCTCGGACCCTGGGCGTGCCGGCTCGCTATGTCTCGGGCCACCTGAACCGGTCGGACGGCCAGCACGACCAGGACGCCGCCCATGCCTGGGCCGAGGCCTGGATCGAGGGGCTGGGCTGGGTCGGGTTCGACGCGGCCAACGGCATCTGTCCGACGGAAAACTATGTGCGGATCGCCACGGGGCTGGATGCGCTGGGCGCGACGCCCATCCGGGGCACCAGCTACGGCGGCGGGGTGGGCAGTCTGACGGTCGCGCTTCATGTGCGGCCGGTGCAACAGAGCCAGCAACAACATCAGAGCCGGGGATGGTCCTGATCGCCATGACGCGAGAATCTGTTAGCGTCGAACGATTCGCAGACCGGGGAGCGGATAGAGGCAAGTGACCTATTGCGTAGGCATGCTGGTGAACGACGGGTTGGCGATGATCGCCGACACGCGCACCAATGCGGGCGTGGACAACATCTCGTCCTATCGCAAACTGCACGTGTTCAGGACGCCGGGCGAACGGATCCTGTCCGTGGCGACGGCGGGGAACCTGTCGGTGACCCAGACGGCCCTGGCCATGGTGGCCGAGGGGGTCAAGCTGCCGGACTCGACTGGGCCGGAGACGCTGGAGACCGTGCCCAGCCTGTTCCGCGCCGCCCAGATCCTGGGCCATGCCATGGCCATGGTGCGGGCCACGATCAATACGCCTCCGACGCCGACGGCCGACGCCCTGAACGTCAGCGCCTCCATGCTGCTGGGCGGCCAGATCGGCGGCGGCAAGATGGGTCTGTACCTGATCTATGGTCAGGGGAATTTCATCGAGTGCGGGGCCGACACCCCCTATCTGCAGATCGGGGAGCTGAAATACGGCAAGCCGATCCTGGACCGCGCCCTTCATGACAACACGCCCCTGTCCGAGGCGGTGAAACTGGGGCTGATCTCGTTCGACTCGACGATCCGGTCCAATATCGCGGTGGGGCCGCCGCTGGACCTGATCGTGATGCCGCGCGACGGCCTGACGGGGATGGAGCGGCGGCTGGAGGCGGACGATCCCTATTTCCGCGACCTGGGCCGGCGCTGGTCCGAGGCCCTGGCCGCCGCGCACAAGGCCATGCCGGATCCGACCTGGCTGGACCTGAAGCCCGCAAAGACGGCGACAATAACGGCGGTTATCTGAACTGTGGCGACCCAAGTGCGACTAAGTCGCAATTGTGCTTGTGCGAAGGCGTGAAGCTGTCTATTGCGACCGCATCGCAAAATCAGGCCAAAAGGTCGCTTCAATATGTCCGAGTCCCGCGCCGTCGCGCTCCGTTCGCTTCTGTTCGCCTCCAGCGCCGCAGGCATGCTGGTCGTCGCGCCGGCCTTTGCCGCCGAGGTTCCAGCCGAAGACGGCGTAGTCTTCACCGCTGAGCAGCAACAACCGACCAATCTCGGCACGATCAACGTCAATGGCCAACTGAAGAAGCGGGAGCCGCAAAGCCCCGAGTTCGTGGCGCCCCTGCTGGACACGCCCCGGGCGGTGACCATCATTCCGCAGCAGATCATCGAGCAGACGGCCGCGTCGTCGCTGCAAGACGTGCTGATGAACTCGCCCGGCATCACCTTCGGCGCGGGCGAAGGCGGGCAGCCGTTGGCGGACCGGCCCTTCATCCGGGGTCAGTCGTCGGGCAACAACATCTTCGTCGACGGCCTGCGCGACACGGGCGGCCAGCAACGCGAAGTCTTCAACCTGGAGCAGGTCGAAGTCATCAAGGGGCCTGATGCGGTCTATTCCGGTCGCGGTTCGGGCGGCGGCAGCATCAATATGGGCTCCAAGGCGCCCCAACTGACCGAGTTCACCAACATCGGCGCCAGCGTCGGCACCGACTCCTATCTGCGCGGCACGATCGACTCCAACATGCCGCTGGGCGGGACGGCGGCGCTGCGGGTCAATCTGATGGGCGCGCAGGGCGATGTGCCCGGTCGCGACAGCGTCGATTATGACAAGTGGGGCGCGGCGATCAGCCTGGGCGCCGGCCTGGGCACGCCGTCGTCGATGGTGTTCAGCTATTATCACCTGACCAGCGACCAGATGCCCGACTACGGCATCCCGCTGTTCACCAAGATCGGGGTGCGCACGACCGACAGCGGCATTCTGGACGTGCCCTACGACAGCTTCTACGGCGTCAAGGGTCGGGACTTCCTGACCAATGAGGTGGACACCTTCACCTTCAAGGCCGAGCACCGCCTGAACGACGTGGCCACGATCCGCAACGTCAGCCGCTATTCCGAGACCCTGAACGACTATATCGTCACCAACCCCGGCGACGGCGGTTATGTGGGGCGGGCGGCCGACGGCACCTACTGGATGAAGCGGGGCACCAAGACCCGCTGGAACCCGGTCACCACCCTGGCCAATGTGACTGACGTCTATGGTCAGTTCGCCACCGGATCGATCAAGCACAGCTATGACGTGGGCGTGGAACTGTCGCGCGAGCGGAACCGCAACGCCTCTTATTCGACCTACACCACTTCGGGCTCGACCTGCCCGACGGGCCTGACCACGGTCAGCGGTTCCTATCCGACCGCATCGAGCGCCCTGGGCGCCGGCGACTGCACCCAGGTCTATAATCCGAACGCCGACGACGCCTGGACGGGCGTCATCAATCGCGGGCCGATCAGCTCGAACACCACCGAGACCATCGGCGTCTACGCCAACGACAGCATCACCCTGAGCGAGCGGCTGATCCTGAACCTGGGCGTGCGCTGGGATCAGTATGCGGTGGACGGGATCAACGCGACCGTCACGCCGACCCAACCTACCGCCGGCGTATGGGGCACTCCGACCTATACGATCGTGCCCAAGCGCACCTGGGAGTTCACCAACTATCAGGTCGGCCTGGTGTTCAAGCCGACGCCGAGCAGCAGCGTCTACGCCTCCTGGTCCACCTCCTCGACGCCGCCGACCATCTCGTCCGGCGATCAGAACGCGTCCGGTGGCACCGGGTCGGGTGATCTAGCCAACGAGGTTCTTGACCCGGAGGACAGCGAAAGCTTCGAGATCGGCGCCAAGGCCAATGTCTTCAGCGACCGGTTGGCTCTGTCGGCCGCCCTGTTCCAGACCACGCGTAAGAACGCCATCATCCTGGTGTCCGGCACGACGGACTACGAACAGGCGGGCGAGGTCGAGGTGAAGGGGCTGGAGCTCGGCGTGTCGGGCAGCATCACGCCCGCCTGGACGGTCTTCGGCGGCTATACCTATATGGACTCCGAACTGGTCGAGGGGGCCTACACCAGCGTCAACGAAGGCGATCCGCTGGCCAATACGCCGGAACACACCGCCAGCCTGTTCAGCACCTATCGCGTCACGCGCAAGCTGACCCTGGGCGGCGGCGTCTATTACACGTCCAAGTCCTTCGGCGGGAACCAGGGCGGCGCGGGCGGCGGGACCAACCGCATCTATGCGCCGGAATGGACGCGCGTGGACGCCTTCGCCTCTTACGATCTGACGGATCGCGCCAGCCTGCAGCTGAACGTGAAGAACCTGACGGACGAGGAATATATCATCCGCACCAACGGGGTTCACCACGCCGATGTCGCCCCGGCGCGGCAGGCGATCCTGGCGCTGAACCTGCGCTTCTAAACGGCCGATCCCCGGCCTATCCTCAACGGCCCCGTCCCTCCGGCGGGGCCGTTTTCTTTTGAGCGAGACCTGTCGTGCTGCTGCAGATTCCCGAAGTCTTCTCCAAGGCCGAAGTGAAGGCCTTGCGCGAGCGGCTGGACGCCGGTCCCTGGGCTGACGGCAATATGACTTCGGGCCATCAGTCGGCGACGGCGAAGCGGAACCAGCAACTGCCGGAAGACTCGGACGTGGCCCGAGAGGTTTCGTCTCTGGTGGTTCAGGCGCTGAACGCCAATCCGATGTTCGTGGCCGCCGCCCTGCCGCACACGATCTTTCCGCCGCTGTTCAATCGCTACGAAGGCGGCGGCGAGTTCGGGCTGCACGTGGACAACGCCATCCGCCAGCAGCGTGGCGGCGGCGTCCGTATCCGCAGCGACCTGTCGGCCACCCTGTTCCTGTCCGAGCCCGAGGATTACGACGGCGGCGAGCTGATCATCGAGGAGATGTATGGCCCCCAGTCGGTCAAGCTGCCGGCCGGAGACCTGGTGCTGTATCCGTCCAAGAGCCTTCATAAGGTCATGCCGGTGACGCGCGGGGCGCGGGTGTCGTCCTTCATGTGGATGCAGAGCCTGATCCGCGACGACGGCGACCGCGAGATGCTGTTCCGCCTGGACGTCGCGACCCAGCGGGTGGGGTTGGAGAAGGGGCCGAAGGATCAGGCGGTGATCGAACTGACCGGCGTCTATCACAACCTGCTGCGGCGCTGGTCCGAGGTGTGACGCTGTAACCCGGGGGGCGCAGTCCGCTTTATAAGGCGGCAGGGGTGAACCAGGGCGAAGCTGGTCTATTGTGTCCGGAATGTTCCAAGACACGCCCCCCGCACCGCCCGCCCAATTGTCCGAAATCACGGTGACGGCCGCCCGTCTTCCGCCCGCCGCTGCTGACGCCGCCTTTTCGGTGGTGCGGCTGGATCAGGCCGTGCTGGAGCGTTCGACCCGGCTGGACGAGGCCTTGCGGACCGTGCCGGCGGTGTCCCTGTTCCGGCGGACGTCCAGTCTGGCCGCCAATCCGACGACCCAGGGGATTTCGCTGCGCGCCATCGCGCCGTCGGGCGCGGGGCGGACCCTGGTCACGCTGGACGGGGTTCCGCTGAATGATCCGTTCGGGGGCTGGGTGATCTGGTCCCAGGTTGCGCCGGAGTCGTTGGAGCGGGTGGATGTGGTGCGCGGCGCCGGGGCGGGGCCATACGGCGCCGGGGCCCTGACCGGGACTATCGGCCTGACGGAACGGGACGGCGGCGGCGTGCTGGACCTGTCGGTCGGCGAGCGCGGCGGGGCGCGGGCGGCGGGGTCGGGATCGACGATGCTGGGGCCGGTCGGCGTTACCCTGTCAGGCCTGTACGAGACCAGCGACGGCTATACGCCGGTGCGTGGATCGGCGGCCGGGGCGGCGGATACGCCGCTGGATCTGGACAGCCGCAGCGCCGCCCTGCGGGTCGATGCGCCTCTGGACGGGCTCAACCTCGAGGGGGCCAACCTGTCGCTGCGGACGGCGACCTGGGAGGAGGATCGCGGGTCCGGCCTGCTGAACACCCGGTCCAACGCCAGCGGCCACAGTCTGAGCGCCACGGCGGCCAAGGCCCCGCCCGTCGATGGCTATGGCTGGCGGCTGCAGGCCTGGCGGATAGAGAGCAATCTGGCCAACAGTTCGGCCTCGGTGGCGGCGGATCGGTCGACCACGACCCCGGCCAATGATCAGTACAGGACTCCGGCGACCGGCTGGGGGCTGAACGCCGCCCTGCGCCGCCGCGTGTCCGAGATGGCCGGCGGGCGACTGGAATGGGAGGTCGGCGCCGACGCCCGGTTCAACGAGGGCGAGACCAACGAGTTGTTCAGCAATCCGACCGGCGCGGGCTTCGCCCGGGGACGGCGCGCGGGCGGCGAGACGTCGGTGGCCGGCGGTTATGTGGACGGGTCTTGGACCGGCGGGGACTGGCTGGTCGCCGGCGGGCTGCGTTACGACCATTGGAAGAACGAGGCGGGCTTCCGCTACGAATACACCCTGGCGACCGGCGCGCCGATCCTGGACGAGACGGCCGAGGACCGGTCGGGCGAGGTGTTCAGCGCCCGGTTGGCGGCGCGGCGGGATCTGAGCAATCTGCTGGGCGCCGGCTACGCCTGGCGGGCGGCGGCCTATTCCGGCTTCCGGCCGGCGACGCTGAACGAACTGCACCGGCCGTTCCGCGTCGGCAACGACGTCACCGAGGCCAATTCGGCGCTGGAGCCCGAGACTCTGCGCGGGATCGAGACGGGCCTGGCCTACGACCGGGACGGGACCGCCTGGGGGGCGACGGTCTTCTGGAACGAGATCGAGGACGCCATCGTCAATGTGACGATCGGCGAGGGGCCGGGGACCTTCCCCCGCGCCGGCTTCGTGCCGGCCGGGGGCGTGTTGCGCCAGCGCCAGAACGCCGGGACCATCGCGGCCTGGGGCGTCGAGCTGAATGGCTCGGTCCAGGCGAGCGAAGCCCTGTCGCTGAACGCCGTCCTGTCCTGGACGGACGCTGAGGTGGACGGCGGGACGGCGGCGTCGCAGCTGACCGGCCTGCGTCCGGCCCAGGCGCCGGAATGGAGCGTGACTGCGGGTCTGGACTGGCGGGCGACGCAGCGGCTGACCCTGGGTCTGGCCGCGCGCTATGAATCGGCGCGGTTCGACGATGACCTGAACAGTCGCACGCTGGACGCCGCCGTAACCCTGGACGCCCGTGCGGAATGGGCGGCGCGCGAAGGCGTCATGGTCTGGGCCGCCCTGGACAACGCCTTCGACGAGGCGGTGGAGGTGTCTATGACCGGGACCGACGTGGCCGGCTACGCCCCGCCGCGTACACTGCGGGCCGGCATGAGGTTCAGCTACTGAACATTGGTGCGGCGATTTCGTCCGCTGGATGCTATTGAAAACGGTTCGCAACAGTGGCACAGCCACAGCGTGACCGAACTCGCCGCACAACAGCCTGTCGAGCCCGCTGCAAAGGGGGGCGCAAAGCCGAAGGCGGCGCTGAACGGCGCGCGGTCCTTCTGGCTGAAACAGCTTCATTCCTGGCACTGGATTTCGGCGGCGCTGAGCCTGGTGGGCATGGTCCTGTTCGCGGCGACCGGCATCACCCTGAACCACGCGGCGTCGATCCCGGCCGATCCGGTGACGGTCGAACAGACGGCCGCCCTGCCGGCGCCCCTGTTGGCGCGATTGGCCGACTTCCCCGAGGAGACGACGGACCCGGTTCCTGACGCCGTCGCCCGCTGGTCGGCCCAGGCCCTGAAGGCCGAGATCGCCGGCAAACCTACCGAGACGACGGCGGAGGAAATCTATGTCGCCTTGCCCACGCCGGGCGGCGACGGATGGGTGACCATCGACCGTTCAACGGGAGATGTTCTGCACGAGAAGACGACGCGGGGGTGGATCGCCTACCTCAACGACCTGCACAAGGGCCGCAACGCCGGGGCGGTGTGGTTCTGGTTCATCGACGTCTTCGCCGTGGCCTGCGTTATCTTCGCCCTGACGGGGCTGGGCCTGATGTGGCTGCACGCCAAGGGGCGGCCGTCCACCTGGCCGCTGGCGGCCCTGGGTCTGCTTATCCCCGTCGTCATCGCCCTGATCTTTATTCATTGAGCTTCGTGAGAGTGTTCCGGATGCGCCTGCTTCCCATCGTCATCACTACGGCCGGGCTTTCCCTGGCCGCCGCCGCGCCGGCTCTGGCTGCGGATCTGTCGGTCACCGTCGATGTGCCGCGGCTGAACACCGCCTCCTATCACCGCCCCTATGTGGCGGTGTGGATCGAGCGGCCGGATCAGACGGCGGTCCAGACCCTGGCGGTCTGGTACCAGCAGACCCGCAACAACGAGGGCGACGGCAAGGACTGGCTGAAGGATCTGCGCACCTGGTGGCGCAAGGGCGGCCGGGCCATGAGCCTGCCGGCCGACGGCGTCTCCGGCGCCACCCGCGCGCCGGGTCGCCAGACCATCACCGTCCCCGCCGCCCGCCTGCGCGGCCTTCAACCCGGCCAGTACACGATCGTCGTCGAGGCGGCGCGTGAGCTGGGCGGACGCGAAGTCGTGCGCGTGCCCTTCCGCTGGGGCGGCGCCAACACCGCCAATGCTTCCGGATCCACCGAACTGGGCGCCGTGAGCGTCTCCGTCTCTCGCTGAGGAACAGACCCATGAAAAAGACGATCACGCTTCTGGCTTTCGCCGCCGCCCTGGCTGCGCCCATGGCCGCCCAGGCCCACCGCGCCTGGATGTCTCCCACCTCGACCAGCCTGTCGGGCAATGACGCCTGGGTCGGGTTCGACGCCGGCATGTCGAACGGGGTCTTCATCCCCGATCACGCCGCCATGCGGATGAACGGCCTGGTGGTGACGGCGCCGGACGGATCGGCCGTTCAGCCCGAACATCTGATGCAGGGCCAGTACCGCACCACCTTCGACGTCCACCTGACGCAGAACGGCACCTACAAGGTCGCCAATGTCATGGGCGGCGTCATGGCCAGCTACAAGCTGAACGGGGAACAGAAGCGCTGGCGCGGAACCGCGGCCGAGTTTCCTGCGGCCCTGCCGGCAGGCGCGACCGAGGTCCAGGCGACCCGCACCGCCAGCCGGATCGAGACCTTCGTCACCCTGAACAACGCCACCGACGGCGTCTTCAAGCCGACGGGCGAGGGGCTGGAACTGGTTCCCGTGACCCATCCCAACGACCTGGCCGCCGGCGAAGCCGCGACCTTCAAACTGGTCAAGGACGGGCAACCGGCCGCCGATCTGGAGGTCACAATCGCGCGCGGCGGCGTGCGCTATCGCGACAATCCCGAGGAAATGACGGTCAAGACCGGCGCCGACGGCGCCTTCACCGTGACCTGGCCCGAAGCCGGCATGTACTGGCTGAACGCCTCGGTTCGTGCGCCGGCGCAGGGCGAGACCCTGGGTTCGAACGCCAGCTATGTGGCGGTGATGGAAGTCCTGCCCTAAGCCACGGGCATGTCTGACAGCCCCTTCTCGCGCGGATCCCGCGCCGCCCCGCCCACAGTCGTCGTCGGCGAGCAGGTTCCGCTCGCCGACCGCGCTGACAATCGGGTTCTGATTCCGCCCATGGACGGGGTTCCGCCCCGTCCGCCCAGCGACGTGGTTCTGTCGCTGGAAGGCGAAACCATGGGCACGACCTGGAGCGTGCGCCTGATCGGCCCGCCCCTGCTGGGGCCGGTCGAGGCGCGGGCGGCGATCGAACAGGAGCTGGCGGCCGTGATCGCGGCCTTCAGCCCCTGGGAGCCGAACAGCGAGATCAGTCGATTCAACGCCGCGCCGGAAGGGATGTGGTCGGTATCGGAGCCCTTCTGGGGCCTGCTGGACGCCGCCATGGATCTGGGGGACGAGACCAATGGCGCGGTCGATCCGACCCTGGGCGCCCTGGTCGACCTGTGGGGCTTCGGCCCGCCGGGGCCGCGTTCCGCCCTGCTGCCGGTTCCTGAGGACGAAGAGGTTGAGGCCGCGCTGGCGGTGTCGGGCTGGCGTCGGCTGAGGATGAACCGCGAGGCGCGGGGCCTGATGCAGATGGGCGGGATGAAGCTGGATTTCTCGGGCATCGCCAAGGGCCATGCGGTGGACCGGGTCTCGGACCGGCTGACGGCCATCGGGGCGACCTCGCACCTGGTCGAGATCGGGGGCGAGCTGAAGGGGTGCGGCGTCAAGCCGGACGCCCAGCCGTGGTGGGTCGAGATCGAGCGGGTCGAGGGCTCGACCGAGCCGCGCACCGTGGCCGCCCTGTACGACATGGCCATGGCGACCAGCGGCGACTATCGCCGCGCTTTCGAACACAATGGACGGGTCTATCCGCATACGATCGACGGTTCGACCGGCCGGCCGGTGACCAACGCCGTGGCCTCGGTGACGGTGCTGCACCCGTCGGCGATGAAGGCGGACGCCTACGCCACGGCCTTGACGGTCATGGGGCCGTTCGACGGGCCTGAACATGCCGAGGCGATCGGTCTGGCGGCCCTGTTCGTGGAGCGGACGCCGCGCGGGCCGGTCGAACGGATGACGCCCGCCCTGGCCGCCATGATGGAAGAGCCCTGGTGACAGGCGATCCCGTGCGTTGGTTTTGGGCCGCCGGGACGGCAGCCCTGTGGCTGGTCCTGACGGGTCTCGTCGTCTGGCGCGAGCGCCGGGCCAAGGCGGCCGCGCGCGCACGGTCGGCGGCGATGGCCGGGCCGGGCGAGGCGGTGCTGGTCGCCTTCGCCAGCCAGACGGGATTCGCCGAGGAGCTGGCCTGGATGACGGCCAAGGCCTTGCAGGACGGCGGGGTCGGGGCGCGGGTCCTGTCCTTCGCTGATCTGGATCTTGCGGCCTTGAAGGCGGCGTCGCGGGCCCTGCTGATCGTATCGACGACCGGCGAGGGCGACCCGCCCGACACTGCGGCCCGGTTTGTTCGCAAACTGATGGGTGAGGCGGCGGACCTGAAGGGGCTTAGGTTCGGACTGCTGGCCCTCGGCGACCGCAGCTATGATCAGTTCTGCGGCTTCGGCCATGCGGTGGACGGCTGGTTGCGCCGCTCGGACGCCGAAGCCCTGTTCGACGTGGTGGAGGTCGATAACGGCGAGGCCGGCGCCGTCCGTCGCTGGCAACATCAGTTGAACCAGATCACCGGCAGTATCGCCGCGCCGGACTGGGCTCCGGCCGCCTTCGATCCCTGGCGGTTGGTCGAGCGGACCCTGGTCAATCCGGGCAGTCCGGGCGGAGCGGCCTATCATCTGGCGTTCGAACCGGTCGGCCGCCTCGGCGATTGGGCGGCCGGGGACATCGCCGAGGTCGGCCTGCCCGAACGGGACGGGGCGACGCCCGGCGCGCGGGAATATTCCATCGCCTCGCTGCCGTCTGACGGGCGGGTCGAGTGCCTGATCCGCCTGATGCGCCATCCCGACGGAACGCCGGGGCTGGCCTCGGGCTGGTTGACCCAGGATCTGGCGGTCGGCGACCAGATCGGCATGCGGCTACGCCCGAACCGCAGCTTCCATGGACCGGCGGACGAGACGCCGATGATCCTGATCGGCAACGGCACGGGGATCGCGGGATTGCGGGCGCATCTGAAGGCGCGGACGGCGGCGGGCGGCGGGGCCTGGTTGCTGTTCGGCGAACGGACGCAGGCGCACGACGCCTTCTTCGATGAAGAGTTACAGGCGTGGCTGACGTCGGGCGTGTTGCGGCGGCTGGACCGGTGCTTCTCGCGCGACGAAGGCGACGGGCGGTATGTGCAGGATCTGACGGCGGAGGCGAGCGACGAACTACGCGCCTGGGTGGCGCGCGGGGCGGTCATCTATGTCTGCGGCAGTCTGGAGGGGATGTCGCAGGGCGTCCATGCGGCGCTGGAGGCGGCGTTGGGCGCCGAACAGGTGCTGGAGTTGCTCGAAGACGGCCGCTATCGGCGGGACGTCTACTGAGACCCCGTGCGTGCTCGTTTCAGGGCGATTGCCTGACGGTAAAGATCGAAGCGCTCGACCAAGTCCCGGTCGGCTTCATCGACATCAGCGACTTGGATCATCTCTGGGTGGTCGGTCGCGAGTTGGCGACAAACTTGCGGAAATATTTTCTGTGCTTCGTTCAGACTCGCCAGAAAGTCGTCGTCGTCGAAATCCTCGGGCAGGTTCCTGGGCGGGAAAAGCGCGTCCTGCCGTGCCCAGCCGTCGTTCATGATGTTCGTGGCCTCCTCTTCCGAGAGGCCGGCTTCAGCGGCGCGCGCCTTGAGGCGAGCTTCCATAAGGTGGGCGGGTTCGAAGTCGACGGGATATCCAGCTCTGTCACAGTGAGTTCCGACAGAGATGAGTTCTCCCAATTCGGTCAAATCAGACCGAAGCTCTTCGTGAGGCGCTGTTTGAAGGGTGAAGGCGAGAAGCAGGGAGACGAGCATTCTTGACCTCAGTCGGTAGGGGAGGGTGAGCTTATCCGTTCCAGCAGCTCCGCCGCGAAGCTGGACAGGGTGTCGTCGCGGGCGCCCATGACGATGATCCGGTCGCCCGGCTGCGCCATCTCGACGATCCGGTCGCCGCAGTCGGCGCGGGTCGGCAGGGCCTCGGCGGTGCGGCCGGCGGCGCGGACGCCCGAGGCGATGTCTTCGGAGCCGACGCTGCGGTCGGTGGTGCCGCCGTAATAGACCGGCTCGGGCATCAGCAGGACGTCGGTCTCGCGCATCAGGCCGGCGAAACCGTCGATGAATTCGGACTTCATCAGTTTCAGCGGGCCGAAGCCGTGGGGCTGGAACAGGATCAGCAGACGGCCGTCGAAGGCGTGCAGGGTCTTTGAGCGTGGCGGCGATCTTGTCCGGGTTATGGGCGAAGTCGTCGATGACGGTGATGTCGTTGACGGTCCCGACCACCTCCATCCGGCGACGGATGCCGGCGAAGGTCTCCAGCGCCTTGACCGCCTGGCCTGTCGGCACGCCCAGGGCCCGGGTCGCACCCAGCGCCGCCAGGGCATTGGCGACATTGTGGGCGCCGGGGACGTTCAGGACGACGTCATATTCGCTCCAGCCCTCGATCAGGCGGAACTTCATGCCGGTCGGCAGGGGGACCAGGTCATGGGCGGACAGGTCGGCCTTTTCCTCGCCCAGGGCGAAGGTGATCGTCTTGTCGGCCGGCAGGGTCTGGGCCAGGGCCGCCGTTTCGGGATTGTCGAGGTTCAGCACGGCGGTGGTCGCGCGGGCGGTGAAGCCGCCGAACAGGTCGCGCAGTTCCTCCATCGACTTGTGATCCAGCGAGATGTTGGAGACGACGGCGACGGTGGGGTCATAGCCGGCGATGGAGCCGTCGGACTCGTCCACCTCGGCCACGAACAGATCGGGTCCTCCGACCAGGGCGCTGGCGAACGGGTGGTCGGCATCGGCGAAATTCTTCATCACGGCGCCGTTGACGACGGTGGGGTTGCGGTCGGTCTGGTTCAGGATCCAGGCGATCATGCCGGTGATGGTGGACTTGCCGCTGGTGCCCGCGACGCCGACCGAGGTCGGGGCGGCGTTGAACAACTGGCTCAGCAGCTGGGGGCGGGTGAAGATGGTCGCCCCGACGCGGCGGGCGGCGCCGATATCGGGCACAGTCTCTTCAATCGCGCCGGTGGCGACGACGGTCTGGGCGGCGCGGGTTACGCCCGATCCGTCCTGAGGGTGCAGGGTCACGCCGTGGGCGCGTAGCCAGTCGAACTTCTCGGGCGTGCGCCCCTGGTCCAGCGCCCGGTCCGAGCCTTCGATACGGTGCCCCTGGGCCTGGACGATCAGGGCCAGGGGCAGCATGCCCGACCCGCCGATGCCGCAGAAGAAATAGGAGGCGTCTTGGTTCATGCCCCCTTAGAACAGGGGATCGGGCCGATCCGCCAGAGGCGGATTGCAATATTCGACGAAGAAGACGGACGTGAGCAGCAATACAGTCAAGATCGGCGTGGTCTGCGCCAGTTCGCGCTTCGCCAAGGCGCGGGCCGAGGCCGTCGAGGCCTGGATGGCGCAGCACCATCCTGACGGGGACGTGGCGGTGGTGTTTCACCCCGCCTGTTTCCTGAAACACGGCCATTTCGCCGGCGACGACCGGGCGCGGGCCGACGCCTTCGTCGAGTTCGCCAATGATCCCCGCATCGACGCCATCTGGTTCGCGCGCGGCGGCTATGGATCCTGCCGGATCGCTGAGTCGGTCATCCCGCGCCTGAACGCCGTGGCCCGCAAGAAGCGGTATCTGGGCTATTCCGACGCGGGCAGCCTGCTGGCGGGGATGTACAAGGCTGGGTTCGAACATCTGGCGCACGGGCCGATGGCCTCGGATTCGGTGCGGGACGATGCGACGGCGAAAGGCGCCCTGGCCTGGCTGACGACCGGGCGGACGGACTGGATCGAGCCGTCGCTGGCGATCGACCCTCGACCGGCCGTCGCCTTCAACCTGACCATCATCGACCAGTTGCTGGGCACGGACCTAGAGCCCGATCTGTCCGGCCATGTCCTGATGTTGGAGGAGGTGTCGGAGGCGGCCTATCGGATTGACCGAATGATGTTTCACTTGACGGGGCAGGACTCTATCCGACGTGTGGCTGGAATTCGCCTGGGACGTGTTTCTGATGTCACGCCAAATGATCCCGATTTCGGCCAGTCTCCGGATGAGATCGTTCGCTACTGGTGCCTGAGATCGGGCATAGAATTCCTAGGGTCCGCCGATATTGGGCATGACCACGCCAACAAGGTGGTGCCCTTCGGACGCCGGTGACAAAAACCAGGCGCGGCGAGAAAGACACAGTCCGGTCACGATCCGCATCACGCCGGTCGGCGCCCTCTCGACAGAGGATGCGAGTGAACGTCAGATGCAGGTCCGCGAGGCGTTAGGACTTCGTTAAGCCAAGGCGTTGGGGGACGCTGCGGTTTACGCCTTCTGCGATGCGGCGGTTCGTTCGGACTTCGGGGGATGCCCGGACGAACCGCCTGATCGTTCTGCGATCATCGACATGCCCGATCATCGACGTGAAGCGCCGCAGGGCTTAAGGATCGCCGGGTGCGTTTCGACGAAAGATTCATCGATGAACTGAAGGCCCGCCTTCGCCCGTCCGACGTGATCGGGCGGACGGTGAAGCTCAAGCGGCAGGGGCGGGAGTATGTCGGGCTGTCGCCCTTCTCTAAGGAGAAGTCGCCGTCGTTTTTCGTCAATGACGACAAGGGCTTTTTCCACGACTTCTCGTCCGGCAAGCACGGCGACATCATCTCCTTCCTGCAAGAGACCGAGCGGCTGAGCTTCGTCGAGGCGGTGCAGCGGCTGGCGGGCGAGGCGGGCATGCAACTGCCGGCCGAAGACCCGAAGGAGGCCGAGCGCGAGCAGAAGCGTCAGGGTCTGTCCGACTGGATGGACCTGGCCCAGAAATGGTTCGCCGCCAATCTGCGCCGCACGCCGGGCAAGGCGGCGCGCGAGTATCTTGAGAAACGCGGTCTTCCCGAGGATCAGTGGGAGCGGTTCGGCCTGGGCTATGCGCCCAATGACCGCGAGGGGCTGAAACAGGCCCTGGTTCAGCGCGGGGCGCGGCCGGCCGAACTGGTCGAGGCCGGGGTGCTGATCTCGCCGGAAAGCGGCGGCCAGCCCTATGACCGGTTCCGTGACCGGCTGATGTTCCCCATCCTGGACGCGCGGGGACGGATCGTCAGCTTCGGCGGCCGGGCGATGAATCCCGACGACCGGGCCAAATATCTGAACGGTCCCGAGAGTCCGCTGTTTCACAAGGGGGCGACGCTTTACGGCCTGCCCGAGGCGCGGCGCATCCTGGGGGCGGAGAGCAAGAACAACCAGGCCATCATCGTGGTCGAAGGCTATATGGACGTCATCGCCTGCCAGCGCGCGGGCCTGCCGGCCGTTGCGCCCATGGGCACGGCCCTGACCGAAGAACAGATGGAGCGACTGTGGCGGGTCAGTCATGAGCCGGTGCTGTGTTTCGACGGCGACGCGGCGGGGCTGCGGGCCGCCTATCGCGCCATCGAACGCTCGCTGCCGCTGCTGAAGCCCGGACGGTCGTTCCGGTTCTCGCTGCTGAGCGGTGGTCAGGACCCCGACGACATCCTGCGCGACAAGGGGGCGCCGGCCCTGCGCCAGGCCCTGGCCGACACCCACGGCTTCGCCGAGGTCTTGTTCCGCCGTGAACAGGACGTCGAGCCGCTGGACACGCCGGAACGCAAGGCGGGGTTCAAAGCGCGATTGCGGACCGCCGCCTCGGCCATTCAGGACAAGGACCTGGCGGAACAATATCGCCGCGACCTGTTCGACCGGTTCGACGCCCTGTTTCCGCGCACCCCGGCGCGCGCGCCCTGGACGCCGGGGCAGGGGCGAGGCCGGTTCGGCCCGCCCCCCAAACTGGGTCAGACGGTCGAGGGCGCCCAGGCGATGCAGTCCCTGTTCCGCGCCGTCAGCCCGGTGGCGGCGGCCCTGGCCTATGCCGCCATCGACGATATCGAACGGCTGGACGACCATCTGGAAGAGGTCAGCGTCCAGGGGTTCGGCGACGCCGCCCTGGAGGGGCTGGCCCAGGAACTGGTGCGGTTGCGGCTGTCGGGCCAGGCGTCGGATGCGGCCGTGGTGCGGCATCGGTTGCGCGACTCCGGCTTTGATCCCCTGTTGACGGAGATCGAGAAGGCGGCGGCGAAATCCGGCGCCGCCTTCCTGTCGTCAGACCTGGCCGTGGCGGAGTCGCGGGCCCAATGGCTGAAGGTGTTCGGGCTGATGACACACCTCGCCGCCCTGTCGCGCGCCATCGAAACCGCCAAACAGGATATGGGCCAGGGCACGGGCATCGAGGCCCTGATCCGGCTGAAGGCCGAACGCGACGCCATCACCCGGTCGTTTGCGGCGCCGGACTTCTGGACCACCCTGGTCTGATACGCCTCGATTGGCGGGCTTCACGATCTGGAGTAGTCTCGCGCCATGGATGGTTCCCAGCCTGTCAGGATCACGCAAGACGGCGACCATCAGGTCGTCCATCTGCCGAGCGGCGTCGCCGCTCCGGCGGACGCCGTGGTGCGTCAGGAGGGAGATCGGCTGATTATCGAACGGGCGGGGCTGCGGATGGGGTCGTCGGCTCGTCTTCTGGCGCGTCTCGCGACGATGGAGCCGATCGACGAGGAGTTGGGGGAGATCGACGATCCTCCGCCCGAACCGGTCAATCTTTGATCCAGTACCTCCTCGATACCAACATCGTCTCCGACCTTTTGAAGGACCCGGCGGGACGATCCTCGCAGCGTCTGGCGTTGATCGATCCCAGCGCCATCTGCATCAGCGTCGTTGTGTTGGCGGAACTGCGGTTCGGGTTTGCCAAGAAGCAGTCGTTTCGGCTCATGTCACGGCTCGAAAGCCTGCTGGACGACTTCGCGGTGCAAGCCTGGAGTGAGCCGGCGGACCGAAGGTATGCTGAGGTTCGCGCCGCACTCGAACGCGCCGGAACACCCATCGGCGCCAACGACCTGCTGATCGCCGCCCACGCCCTGGCGCTGGATTGCATCCTCGTCACCGACAATGAACGCGAGTTCGCGCGCGTGCCGGGTTTGCGGGTCGAGAACTGGCTGCGCGCCGATTGAGGGGGATGCGCTTGACTCTGCCCGCTTGCGACGCCATCTGGCGCAATCGGATCATGATTGCCTTTAGTGCGCGAGGTCGAGAAGGCGGCGGCAAAGCCCGACGCGCCATTCCTGGTCGCAAATGCGCCCCTCGCCGAGGCAAGGGTCCGATGGTCGCAGGCGTTCTAAGACGCCTCGGTCCTGGCGTGAGATGCGCCGGGGCAGGATGAAGGGTTCCGCCGACGTGGGTCGCGCGGGGTTTGCTTTGTCGTGCGATCAAAGCCGGGATGATTTGGGAAGACAGCGCGGGCGCGTAACCTTACGCCTCGCCAGGCATTGTATTTTCGCCGGGGTGGATTGATCACCCCCTCCGGCTGGAGACGAACTGACTATGAACGCACAGACCGAGACGCAGGACGCCGAGGTTACGACCGACGGGCCCCTGCTCGATCTGACCGACGCCGGCGTCAAGAAATTCATCAAACAGGCCAAGGCGCGCGGCTATGTGACGATGGAGGAGCTGAACAAGGTCCTGCCGTCCGAAGAAGTCACGCCGGACGCTATCGAAGACACCCTGGCCATGCTGTCGGAAATGGGCGTCAATGTCGTCGAGGCCGAGGAGGATGCGCAGGAGCAGCAGTCCACCGACGTCGCCGCCACCGCCTCCACCGGCGTGGCCGAAGCGCCGGCCAAGGCCGCCTATGACCGCACCGACGACCCTGTGCGCATGTATCTGCGTGAAATGGGCTCGGTCGAACTGCTGAGCCGCGAGGGCGAAATCGCCATCGCCAAGCGGATCGAGGCCGGTCGTGACGCCATGATCTCGGGTCTGTGCGAAAGCGCCCTGACCTTCGAAGCCATCATGGTGTGGCGCGACGAGCTTGAGAACAACCGCATCCTGCTGCGCGAGGTCATCGACCTGGACGCGACCTACGGCGTGCTGAACCCCTCATCCCTGCCGGGCGCCGCCCAGCCCGAAGGCGAAGAGGAAGAAGAGGCCGAGGAAAAGCCGGTCGCCGAAGACAAGCCTGAATCCGACGACGACGACGACGACGATTTCGACGACGGCGGCGGCATGTCGATCTCGGCGCTGGAAGCCGAGCTGCGCGACGGGGTGATGGAGGTTCTGAACCTCATCGCCGCCGACTTCGGCGCCTTCCGGAGCTTGCAGGACAAGCTGGTCCAGACCCGCCTGAAGGGCGAGGCGCTGAGCGCCAAGGACGAGAAGGCCTATCGCAGCCTGACGCTGTCCATCTCGGATCGTCTGAAGACGATGAAGTTGAACAACAACCGCATCGAGGCCCTGGTCGAGCAGCTGTATGCGATCAACAAGCGCCTGATCGGTCTGGAAGGGCGTCTGCTGCGCCTGGCCGACAGCTACGGCATCTCGCGGCCCGAATTCCTGAAGGCCTATTTCGGCGCCGAACTAGACCCGACCTGGACCGACCGGATCAAGGACCAGGGCGTGCGCTGGACCAAGTTCAGCGACAATGAAGCCGGCCAGATCGCGACTATCCGCGGCGACATCGCCGCTGTGGCGCTGGAAGCCGGCCTGCCGATCGACGACTATCGCCGCATCGTCCAGACGGTGCAGAAGGGCGAGCGCGAAGCCCGGCAGGCCAAGAAGGAAATGGTCGAGGCCAATCTGCGCCTCGTGATCTCCATCGCCAAGAAATACACCAACCGCGGCCTGCAGTTCCTGGACCTGATCCAAGAGGGCAACATCGGCCTGATGAAGGCGGTCGATAAGTTCGAATATCGCCGCGGCTACAAGTTCTCGACCTACGCCACCTGGTGGATCCGTCAGGCCATCACCCGGTCCATCGCCGACCAGGCGCGGACCATCCGTATCCCGGTGCACATGATCGAGACGATCAACAAGATCGTCCGCACCAGCCGCCAGATGCTGCACGAGATCGGCCGCGAGCCGACCCCGGAAGAACTGGCCGAGAAACTGGCCATGCCGTTGGAGAAGGTGCGCAAGGTCCTGAAGATCGCCAAGGAGCCGATCTCGCTGGAAACCCCCATCGGGGACGAGGAAGACAGCCACCTGGGCGACTTCATCGAGGACAAGAACGCCGTCCTGCCCATCGACGCCGCCATCCAGTCGAACCTGCGCGAGACCACCACCCGCGTGCTGGCGTCGCTGACGCCGCGTGAAGAACGGGTGCTGCGGATGCGGTTCGGCATCGGCATGAACACCGACCATACGCTGGAAGAAGTCGGCCAGCAGTTCTCGGTGACGCGCGAGCGGATCCGTCAGATCGAGGCCAAGGCCCTGCGCAAGCTGAAACACCCCAGCCGGTCGCGCAAACTGCGGTCCTTCCTGGACAGCTGAAGACGATCAGGGGCGGCTCCGACGGGGCCGCCCTTTTTCGTGGCGAACCGGCATGGCTCGAAAACACGTCAATCTGGGCCGAGCGCCCGCTAAGGCCGACCTGCCGCAAAAGATCTGCGCCGCCTGCGGTCTGCCGTTCGCGTGGCGCAAGAAGTGGGCGCGGGACTGGGATCAGGTGCGGTTCTGCTCCGACCGGTGTCGGGCCGCCGGCGCCGCCCCGGAACGGCGATAGGCGGCTCTCCGCCTCGTGACCGACGCGCCATCGGGAATCGGATAGGATTCAGGCGATGGCTTCCAATGTTCTGATGATGCGTCTGTCGGTCGGCCTCGCGGTTCTGCTGATCCTGAGCGGGTGTGTGCGGCGCGCGCCCGAGCCGCTGCGGCCGTCGCCCTATCCGGGACGCAGCGGAGCGCCCTTGATCGGGGGGCTGATCGACCGGCCCATAGACGGGGGAACCCAAGGGGCGGTGGTGCGGGTGGGCGCGGACCTGGGGCGATGTCTGGCCGAACTGAACGCCGCGCGGGTGACGTTCAGCCCCATTCCGGACCGTCAGAACTCAGCCGTCTGCGGACTGAGCCAGGGCGGGGTCCTGGGCGCCGACATGGGCACGGTGGCGCGAATGGCGCCGGGCGATGTCGAGATGACCTGTCAGACGGCCCTGGCCCTGAGCCTCTGGCGGCGTCAGTCGCTCGAGCCGGCGGCGCGCGAGATCCTGGGGTCCGACGTGGTCCAGATCGACCACATGGGCGCCTACGCCTGTCGTAATGTGAACAATGGCGCGGGCTCGACCCGGATCAGCGCCCACGCCCAGGCGGCGGCCCTGGACTTCGCCGGGGTGCGGCTGCGCGACGGGCGGCGGATCACGGTGACGAACGACTGGGACGGCGACGCGCCCGAGGCCCGCTTCCTGCGCCGCGTCCGCGATGACGCCTGCCGCATCTTCGGCACGGTGCTGAGCCCCGACTATAACGCCGTCCACTACGACCATCTGCATCTGGAAGCGACCGACACACGTTTCTGCCGATAGGCCGACACCGGAGCGCGCGGCGCTGACGTGGCGGTCAGGCCTCGAAGATCGTCTCGAAGCCGCCGAAGATCATCCGCTTGCCGTCGAAGGGCATTTCCATCTCGTGGAAGCGGGGATCCTCCATCATCTTCTTCTCGGCGGCGTCGCCGGTCGCCTTGTCGGGCCAGATGATCCAGGACAGGACTGCCGTTTCATCGGGTTCCAGCTTCACCGCCATCTTGAAGTCCGTCAGCTTGCCGTCGCGAATATCGACGCCCCAGTTTTCGACGACGGACAGGGCGCCGAACTCCTTGAGGATGGGCGCGACGGCCTGGGCGCATCTCAGATAGGCGGCCTTGTCGGCCGTTTTCACAGGGGTCACGAAGCCACTCAGATAGGTCATCGTCGTTCTCCTCAGGCTTTGGATTCGGCCAGTTCGGCCAGTTCGGCCAGTTGATCGGCGACGGCGCCCCAGCCCTGTTCGAAACCCATATCGCGGTGGGTCTGCATCGCCTTTTCGTCCCAGTGGCGGGCGACGGCGGTGTAGCGGGTGGCGTCGCCCTCGGGTTCGAAGGTGTCGATACGGACGAAGTTCATCTCGCCCGGCTGAGGAACCCAGCCCTCGGTCATGGCGCCGGTCGAGACCAGACGCCGGCCGGGGATCACCTCCAGGAAGACGCCGGAATAGGCGTGGCGCTCGCCCTCGGGCGAGGCCATCTCCACATTGGCGCGGCCGCCGACACGCAGGTCCCAATCGACGGCGGGCGTAGTCCAGGGGCGGGGGCAGAACCATTCGCCTGTCCGCTCGACGTAGATCTTCCACACGTCTTCGGGCGAGGCCTGGATCAGGCGGGTGACACTGAGTTCGAAGGGGGCGGACATATCGGCCTTTCGGTCAGGCGGGCGTCAGTTCATGGGCGGCGAAGGCTTCGGGGCCGGCGGCGACGGCGGCGGGGTCCATCCACATGGTCTCCCAGATATGGCCGTCCGGGTCGGCGTAGCTGCGCCCGTACATGAAGCCGTAGTCCTGGGGCGTGTTCGGGTCCGCCGTCCCGCCGGCCGCCCCGGCCTGGGCCACCACCTCATCGACCGCGTCGCGGCTGTCACGCGACAGGCACAGCAGCATCTGGGCGGAGTTGTGGGCGTCGGGAATCTGGCGGTCCGTGAAGGTGCGCCATTTGTCGTGGGTCAGCAGCATGACGTGGATGACGTCCGACAGGACCATGCAGGCCGCCGTATCGTCGCTGAACATCGGGTTCTTCGTGGCGCCGACCGCTTCATAGAAGGCGATGGACCGGTTCAGGTCAGCGACGGGCAGATTGATGAAAATCAGCTGGGTCATTCGTCTTTCCTCTCCCTATGTTTGCCAACCGTGCCGCGAGAGATTAAAATAGTCAACTATGAAGTTAGAAGAAGTAACCTCTAAGCCGGGGCGTCGGTACCACGATGCGTGCGGCGCGGCGCATGGGCTGGACCTGATCGGCGAACGCTGGGCGCTGCTGGTCGTGCGCGAACTGATGCTGGGTCCGCGCCGGTTCGGCGATCTGAAGAAGGATCTGCACGGAATTTCGGCCAATGTTCTGACCCAGCGGCTGGAGGGGCTTGAGGCCTCAGGCGTGGTGCGACGTCGCAAACTGCCGCCGCCGGCCTCGGTTCAGGTCTATGAGCTGACGGAGTGGGGCCGCGAGATCGAGCCGGTCTTCATGGTCCTGGGGCGCTGGGCCGCGCGGTCGCCGGGTCATGATCCCACCCTGCCGATCAGCGCTGTCTCGATCATGCTGTCGTTCAAGACCATGTTCGATCCCGTTCGCGCCGGTGAAGCGGCCATGGTCGTCGGCTTCGTTTTCGATGAGACTGCCTTCCGCGTCGAGATCGCGGACGGCAAGCTGGAGGCTCTACGCGGCCAGATCGAAGATGCGGACGTCACCCTGACCACGCGGCCCTCCCTGGTCGCGGCGGCGGTCTACGGCAAGGTTCCGATTGCGGATTTGAAGGCGGAGGGGGATCTCTCGATCAAGGGTGATGTTCGCGTCCTCGAACGGTTCACGGACTTCTTCCACCTGCCCGAAAAGGCGATGTCGAAAACTTAGCCTTAGAAGTTTTGGTAAGGACTCTCCCTTAGGCCCTGGCGCATCCTAGTATTCGGAGGCGGACGTGTTCAGGTCCCTATCGGTATCCATCAAGCTCATGATCGCCCTCGGGGCCATGATGAGCGCGTGCGGCGTGGCCACCCTGGTGGTGCTGTTCAGCCTTGTGACGATCCAGCAGTCCGATACGGCCGAACAGTCTGCACGCGCGATCAGCGACGCGGCGTACCGGGCCTTGGGGGCGGCGGTCGAGGAACAGAACGCCATGCGCGCCTATGTGGCGACGGGGCGCGACGAGGCTCTTCAGGACTACAGGGCGCGCAAGACGGCCTTCGACCAGGCGGTTGCGGCGCTGGACGCCAGCGATCCGACCCATGTGTACGCCGCCCAGCACCAGGCGCTAAGCGCCGCCACGACCGCCTTCCACCAACAGTCGGAAGGCCTGATGGGCCTGGCCCGCGATCCCGCCACTCGGCCTCAGGCCGGGGCGCAACTGATGCAGACGGCGGGATTGGACGATGTCCGCACGGCCGTTGCGGCGGTAGACGAGGCGGCGCGGCGTGTGCTGACCCAGAGAGAGGGCGACAAGAAGGTCGCGTTCGACGCCGGATACGCCGCCCTGGTCGTCGGCGGGGTTCTGGCCCTGTTGGTCGCGGGCGCAATGACCATTTGGCTTATGCGCGCCTTGAGCCAGCCCATCGTCGCCATGACCCGCGCCATGGATCGACTGGCCGGCGGCGATCTCGACGTGGCTATTCCCGCCCAAGGTCGCACCGATGAGATCGGCCGCATGGCCATCGCTGTCGGGACCTTCCGCGACAATGCGGCGGAGAAGATCCGCCTGGAGGCCGAAACCCAATCCCAGCGTGCGGTCAGCGAAGCCGAGCATCGCGCCAACGAGGCCGAAAAGGCGCGGCTGGCCGAGGAGGACCGCGTGGCCCTGACGGCCCTGGCCGAAGGTCTGGCGGCCATGTCCAACGGCGACCTGACGCACCGGTTCACGACCGATGTGGCGCCGCGGGCCGAACAGCTGAAGACCGACTTCAACGCCGCCATCGCCCAGCTGCAACAGGCCATGGGCGTGGTCCTGGGCAATGTCGCCAGCATCCGCTCGGGCGCCGGCGAGATATCGCAGGCCGCCGATGATCTGTCGCATCGCACCGAACAGCAGGCGGCCAGCCTGGAAGAAACCGCCGCCGCTTTGGACGAGATCACCGCCACGGTGAACAAGACCGCCTCGGGCGCCCGCCAGGCCTCGGACGTGGTTCAGGCGGCCAAGGGCGACGCGGAAACCTCGGGCGTCATCGTCCGCGACGCGGTTTTGGCCATGCAGGCCATCGAGGGGTCGTCGTCTCAGATCAGCCAGATCATCGGCGTCATCGACGAGATCGCCTTCCAGACCAATCTGCTGGCCCTGAACGCCGGGGTTGAAGCTGCACGCGCCGGCGAGGCCGGTCGTGGCTTCGCGGTGGTGGCCTCTGAAGTGCGGGCCCTGGCCCAGCGTTCGGCCGAGGCCGCGAAAGAGATCAAGACCCTGATCTCCGCCTCGACCAACCAGGTCGGTTCGGGCGTGAAACTGGTCGGTCAGACCGGCGAGGCCCTGCAACGGATCGTGGACCGGGTCGCCGAGATCGACGGCCTGGTGGCGGATATCGCGGCCTCGGCCCAGGAACAGGCCATCGGCCTGGCCGAGGTCAACACCGCCGTGAACCAGATGGACCAGGTGACCCAGCAAAACGCCGCCATGGTCGAGCAATCGACCGCCGCCAGCCAGGCCTTGGCTCAGGACGCCGAAGCGCTGCAGGCGTCGATGGCGCAGTTCAAGGTGGGCGCATCGGCTTCGACGCAGACGGAACGCGCCGCACCCAAGGCGTCCTCGCCGGCCCGCTCGAACCATATGGCCGCCGCCCTCAAGACCCTTGGTCGCGGCGGGGCGGCTCCCAAAGCTCAGGCTGCGCCTGCGACGGAGGGATGGGAGGAATTCTGATCCCTGCCGACCCGTCGATTGCGACATTCCGATGATCGCGGTTCTCTGAGTCGACTTCGCGTCGAAGGCGAGTATCCTTGAGGCGGCCTCGGGGGAGGCGTCGTCGGGGAGCGCCATGTTCGACATCGGTCATCTGAAACAGCGGTTCAGCCAGTACGCCGCCCTGTGGGTGGCGGGCTTTCTGATCAGCGGCGCGGCCATACTGGTCGGCATGCTGTTCATGGACCTGATGGCGGCGGCGGATCTGGTGCTTCCGGCCCTGCTGGCGCTGGTCGCCCTGATCCTGGGCGTCGGCGTCGTGGCCAGTTTTCTTTCGGGGCGGACCTTGGGGACCAAGCTGGCGGTGCTGCTGGCGGCTGTGTTGCTGGTCCTGCCGCTGCTCTGGTCGCCGGTGTCGGCGGCGGTGGTGATCGCCTTCTTCGCCGACCGGTCGATCGAATATTCGGTCGCCTACGCCGACTTCCAGATCGCCATCGCGTCCGTGCTCTACCCCTTGTCGGAGCTGTTTCTGGGCGGGGCGGTGTTCAGCGCCGTCTGGGCGGGCTTCCAGTTCTTCGCCAGCCTGGTCGGCGTGATTTCGGCCGTGGCCAGGGCCTGGCCCTATATCCGGCGCATCCTGGGCCCGGAGCCGGCGACCGACCGCTAGGCCAGCATGTCCAGCAGGGTCCCGGTCATCTCATCCGCAGTGCGGACGACGGCCGCATTGGCGCTGAAGGCGGTCTCGGCCTGAATCCGCTCTACGGTTTCCTCGGCGAGGTTCTCGAGGGGTTCGGCGGCGGTGCGGCGCGCGCTGGCGTCGAACTGCAGCTGAGCGCTCATCATTCCGACGGTGGCGATAGGCATGGCCTGCATGGGCGGTCTCCTTCAGTCCGCACTCTGGACCCGTCCCGGTCAACGCCTCTGTAACAAACAGGGTGAACGGTGTTTTCCGCCCCGCTTGCGCCTTTATCCGTGTATAGAGCGCCCATCATTCGCCCGGCCTGAGGACTGTCCTCGGCCGGGCGCGGCCGTTTCGACGACCGCCTTGTCCGTTGTCCCAGGTAGCCGATGCCCTTTCCCGCCGTCCATCCCGCGCTCGACCGCGCACTCGTCAACAAGGGCTATGCCGAGCCGACCCCGGTTCAGGCCGCCGTCCTGGAAGGCGAATACGCAGAACGCGACCTGCTGGTCTCGGCCCAGACCGGGTCCGGCAAGACGGTCGCCTTCGGCCTGGCGGCGGCCCCGACCCTGCTGGGCGACAAACCCATCTTCGGTCCTGGCGGCGCGCCCCTCTGCCTGGCCATCGCGCCCACGCGGGAACTGGCCATGCAGGTCGCGGCCGAGCTGCAATGGCTGTACGCCGACTCCGGCGCCAAGATCGCCACCTGCGTCGGCGGCATGGATGCACGGCGTGAAGCCCGCGCCCTGGGCTTTGGCGTTCACATCGTCGTCGGCACGCCCGGCCGCCTGAAGGATCACATCGACCGGGGCAATCTGGACCTGTCCGAACTGAAGGTCGCCGTCCTCGACGAGGCCGACGAGATGCTGGACATGGGCTTCCGCGAGGATCTGGAATTCATCCTGGATCATGCGCCGGCCGAACGCCGCACCCTGCTGTTCTCGGCCACCATCGCGCGCGAGATCGCGACCCTGGCCAAGCGCTACCAGAAGGACGCGGTGCGGATCGACGCCACCGACAAGACGCGCCAGCACGCCGACATCGAATACCGCGCCTATCGCATCGCCCCGAACGAGATCGAGCACGCGGTGGTCAACACCCTGCGTTGGTACGAGGCGCCGCGCGCCATGGTCTTCTGCTCGACGCGGGATTCCGTGCGCCATCTCCAGGCCTCTCTGCTGGAGCGCGGCTTCTCGACCGTGTCCCTGTCCGGCGAGATGGGCCAGCGCGAACGGACCGACGCCTTGCAGGCGCTGCGTGACGGCCGCGCCCGCGTCTGCGTGGCCACCGACGTGGCCGCACGCGGTCTGGACCTTCCCGACCTGGGTCTGGTCATCCACGCCGAACTGCCGATGAACCGCGCGGGCCTGCTGCACCGTTCGGGCCGGACGGGCCGGGCGGGCAAGAAGGGCGTCTCCGTCATGCTGGTGCCGCACTCGCGCCGCCGCAAGGCCGAGCGTCTGATGGATGACGCCGGCGTCGACGCCGTCTGGTCCGGCGCACCGACCTTCGATGAGATCCGCAAGGCCGACGAAGGCCGTCTGTTGTCGCCCGAATTCTTCGAAGCCGACGTGTCCGACGAAGACATGATCGTCGCCAAGCGGATGATCGCCGAGCGCACGCCCGACGAGATCGCCGCCGCCCTGGTGCGTCTGCTGCGCAAGGAGCAGCCGGCGCCGGAAGAACTGTCCGATCCGGGTTCGGATCGCAGCCCCGTCAAGCGCGAGCGCACCGTGCGCAACGAAGACGGCACGGCCGCCCAGCCCTGGCCGGGCGACCGCCTGGGCTCGGACGACGTGGTCTGGTTCCGCCTGGATGTGGGCCGCAACAAGAACGCCGACCCCAAATGGCTGATCCCGCTGATCTGCCGCATCGGCGGCATCTCCAAGCCCCAGATCGGCGCCATCCGCACCTTCCCGGAAGAGACCCGGTTCGAGATCGCCAAGACCCACGAGAAGGCCTTCCGCGAGGCCGTCGCCGCCTCGAACGACGAGGTCAAGATCACGTCGTCGGAAGCCCCGACCCCGGGTTCGATGAAGGCCGGCCGCTTCTCCGGCAAGCCGAACCGCGACGAAGGCGATCGTCCGTTCAAGAAGACCCCCTACAAGCGCGCCGACGGCGGCGAGGGCGACGCCCGCCCGCCGTTCAAGAAGAAGCCCTGGGCGCCCAAGGCCGATGGCGGCGGCGCAAACCCGCGCTCCAACGCGGCCGGCGACAAGCCGTTCGCCAAGAAGCCGTTCAAGGCCAAGCCGGGCTTCAAGAAGGAAGGCTTCAAAGGCAAGCCCAAGGGCTGAGACGTTAGGCACCACGCCTTACCACCTGGTTCGTCATCCTCGCCCTTGTGGCGAGGATCCATACTCCCGGTGTCTGCCGTTGTGCGCCACTTGCGAGACCGGGCGTATGGATCCTAGGCACAAGGCCTAGGATGACGGGGATGGGAAGGGGGGTATGGCTGCTCTTGCCCCTCGCTCCATCCGGGCGCACCCTCCGCCCATGAGCACGCCGTCCGAACCCCAGGGACGATACGCCTCGTTCGAGGCCTTCTATCCCTATTACATCCACGAGCATTCCAACCGGACCTGTCGGCGGATCCACGTCGTGGGCACGGGTCTGGTGATCCTGGCCTTCCTCGCCTTCGTGCTGACGCTGAACCCCTGGTGGCTGCCGGCCATGCCATTGATCGGCTACGGCTTCGCCTGGGTCGGGCATTTCTTCTTCGAGAAGAACCGGCCGGCCACATTCAAATATCCGCTGTGGAGCCTGATGGGCGACTTCCGCCTGTTCTTCGAGACGGCGTCCGGGCGACGGCGGTTCTGAACCCGACCCCTGTGATTTGAAGCTGTGCCTTGCGGCGGAAGCGGATAGGATCGCCCTGCGGCGGGAGGCCGCAGGGGAGGGAAATCGCCCATGAAGCTCATCGCCATCGCAGCCAGCGCCGCGCTCGTGCTCGCACCCAGCGTCAGCGTCGCGCAGAAGAGCGGCGCCAGGCCGGACTTCAACCTTGATCCCAACTATGGCGAGGTGGCGCTGGAGACCGGCTTCACGCCGGATCCCTGGACCCAGTCCATTCTGGCCGGCGGCTCCGTGCCCGCCTCGGCCGCGTTGTCGGGCTGCGAAGGCTCGGTCAGCGCCGCGCCGGACCTACAACTGAATTTCGAGGCCGGCGAGTTCGACCTGACCGTCCGGGCGCTGGCGTCCGAGGACACGACTCTGCTGGTCAATACGCCGAGCGGGCAGTGGCTCTGCGATGACGACAGCGGCGGCGGCGTGAACCCCAAGGTGTTGATCTCCGAGCCCAAGAGCGGACGATACAACATCTGGCTGGGCACCTATGGCGACGACATGGTGCAGTCGACGCTGGAGATCAGTGAGCTGGGGGGATCGGACGCGACCGACGCCGGCACCCCGGACCCTGGTCTGGATCCCAATTTCGGCTCGGTGAACCTGGAAACCGGCTTCACGCCCGACCCGCACGAGAAAACCATCCTGGCCGGCGGCTCGATCCCGGCGGCAAGCGCGAAATCGGGCTGCGAGGGCAAGGTCAGCGCGGCGGCGGATTACCAGGTCGTCTTCGAGCCCGGCTCCATGGACCTGACCTTCCTCGTCGAGGCGTCCGAGGACACGACCCTGCTGATCAACGCCCCGAACGGCCGCTGGTATTGCGACGACGACAGCGGCGGCGGGGTGAACCCCAAGGTGCTGATCACCAATCCGCAGGCCGGTCGCTATGACGTCTGGGTCGGGACCTACGGGGACGACATGGTGCAGTCCACGCTGAAGGTCAGCGAACTGGACTAGGGCTCGACCACAAGGGCGAACACAAAGACGCCGGCGGCCGCGAGGCGCGCCGGCGTTTTTCGTTTCGCGGCCCAATCAGTTGGACGCGTCTTCCCAGGCCGGGGGGCAGCCGTCGAAACGGCCGGCGTCGGCGATGGTCAGGGTCTGCATGTTCAGGCGACGGGCCTGGGCCATCGAGCCGCGGCCATGTCCGGTGAACAGATCGACCTTCTGGCCCTTGATGGCGCCGCCGGTGTCCGACGCATACCAGTAGCCATCGTGGATCGAGCCGTCGGCCAGACGCAGACCGACCGTCTCGCGGATGAACAGTTTGGTGCGACGGGGGATGACGCGGGGATCGACCGCGACCGTGCGCATGGCGATCGGTCGGCAGCCCAGGGAGTCGTTGCCCGTCGCGCCGCCGCCGCCCGCATGATAGAGGCGCGCCGACGCGCGCCAGTCAGGGTCTCCGGCCATCAGTTCGGCCTGGTCGGGGCTGAGGCTCAATTCGATTTCGGACGAGGCGTCGGTGGAACCGATCTCGGGCGCCGGGGTTTCAACCCTGGCTTCATCCGCCGCGACGGCGACATTGTAAGGGACCGGATCGCTCGACAGCGAAGACACGGCGGCCCAGAGAATGGCGAAGGCAGCGGAAGCGCCGATCATCCGATTTGCTCATAACAGCACCGGCTCCCAACGCCGCCGGCACCGTAAAACTCGCGTTAACTTGTGGCCAGAAAGGGGCGCGTCGGCGAGTCTGGGGCGTTCACGCGTGGGTGGTTCCCGCAAGTGTATGATCAAACGGACGATTTCTCGTCGCGGATCAGGCTGCGTCTTCGCGCCGCGCTTCGGCTTCGCGCACGGCCTCGGCGGCGCGATCCAGAACCTCAAGTCCCGCGCCCGGTTGGATCGCCTCGACCGTCAGAATGCGCCGAAAGGCCCGCGCGCCCGGTCGCCCGTGCATAAGGCCCAACATGTGGCGGGTGATGGCGGCCAGTCGCACGCCCTCATTGAGCCGGGCGGCCACATAGGGGCGGTAGCGGTCCAGGGCGGCAAAGGCGTCCACGTCTTCGCTGGCGGCGCCATAGAGGCGGCGGTCCGCCTGCCCCAGCAGGGCCGGCTCATGATAGGCGACGCGGCCCAGCATGACGCCGTCCAGTCGGACTCCGTCCTCGTCATCGGCCAGATGGGCCTCGGCCTCATCGAGGTTCGCGATCCCGCCGTTGATGGAGATGTTCAGGTGCGGCCGCTCGCGCTTGAGCCGGCGCACCAGGTCGTAGTCCAGCGGCGGCACGTCACGGTTTTCCTTGGGCGACAGGCCTTGCAGCCAGGCCTTGCGCGCGTGGACGATGAAGACCTCGATCCCCACGGCGGCGCAGGCGTCCACAGTGGCGAACAGGCTGATCTCCGGGTCCTGATCGTCGACGCCGATGCGGCATTTGACGGTGGCGGGAATATCGACGGCCTCCTTGATCGCCGCCATACAGTCGGCCACCAGTTCCGGCTCGCGCATCAGACAGGCGCCGAACCGACCCGACTGGACCCGGTCAGACGGGCAGCCGACGTTCAGATTGATCTCGTCATAACCATAGTCAGCGCCGATCCTGGCCGCCTCGGCCAGTTCGACCGGATTGGACCCGCCCAATTGCAGGGCGACAGGGTGCTCGACGGCGTCGAAGCCCAGCAGATAATCCCGGTCTCCGTGCAGCACCGCCGGCGCCGTCACCATCTCAGTATAGAGCAGGGCGCGCACCGTCAGGGACCTGTGAAAGGCCCGGCAGTGCCGATCCGTCCAGTCCATCATCGGGGCCACGGCCAGTCTACGCGCTTGATTTATCGACATTTTTTCTGTAGTTTCAGGCGGTTGGCAGACGATGTTCGCCGACGCTTCTACGCGCATTTTCGACGGTTTTCGCCCCTCTACGACATCTCACTGCACCCTTTTTGCACCCAAATCATGGCCTCCATCCGCAAACAAAAGTCTGGCCGGTGGCGCGCCCAAGTTCGGCGTAAGGGACACGTTGCGAGCGAGACCTTCCTGCGGTTCGACGATGCCAAGGCCTGGGCGGTCGAGGCAGAACGCCAAATCGATCGCGGTGAGACGCCGCGGGATTCTCGGGTCGCGCGGATTACGACATTCGCCGAACTCATTGACCTCCACGTCGCGGACATGAAATCGGTCGGCAGGGCCCCGAGGCGGTCGAAGGCGGCGACATTAAAGATGCTCAGGGCGCGGCTTGGGCGAAAGAAGCTTGGCCAGCTCGATAGGCAGCTTTTCATCGACTTCGGCAAAGACAGAGCCAAAGAGGGCGCTGGACCGATGACCTTGAGCATCGACATCGGCGCCATCAAGCTGGTCATCACGCACGCGATCGCAGTCCATGGGCTGATGATTTCCGCCGAGCCGGTCAATATGGCGCGGTTGGCGTTGAAGCGGCTGGGACTGGTCGGAAAGGGAATGGAGCGGGATCGTCGTCCGACAGAAGAAGAGCTCGCGCGTTTGATCGAGCATTTCGAGGCCAATCCCCGTCAGGCTATCCCTATGGGGAGGGTAATCCGCTTCGCTGTCGCCACGGCCATGCGGCAGGAGGAAATCTTCCGGGTCACTTGGGACGATTACGCCGCGAGGACCAAAATGCTCACGATACGAGATCGAAAAGATCCCCGAGAGAAGGTCGGCAATGATCAGCGCATCCCACTCTTGAAAGTGTCCGGGTATGATCCGATCGGGATCATTGAAGCGCAGGGACCGCCACGGTCAAACCGGGACATGCGGATATTTCCATTCAACCATCGCTCGGCAGGGACGGCATTCACGCGGGCCTGCAAAGAGCTTGGGATCGTAGATTTGCATTTCCACGATCTCCGGCACGAGGGAACGAGCAGGTTGTTCGAGGCTGGGTTTCAAATTCCCCAGGTTGCACTTGTGACCGGGCATAAGGATTGGAAGATGTTGAGGCGGTATACCCATCTCAAGCCAGAAGGGCTGCACGCGATCGCTGCGGCGCTGGCGGCATGACCATGAGTGGTTTTCCGAGGAGCCTTGAGATGTATAGTGGCGCTCAGACCGTCTCGGGTCGCCCATGCGTATGTTCAGGTTTCGGCCAAAGGCATGGGCGCATGTTACAAGCCATGTTCTCACCACCCGGGCGGTCGCCTTTCATTTTGGCGCAGGGTCAGACCGATGAAGCGTGACATCGATCACCTGCCGGAGAAGCAACAGGCCGAGCTGGCCCGCATCCGCACGACGCTGCTGACAGAGTTCGACGCTTCAATCGCCGGCGGCACGCAGACCTGGCGCAAGCACGGCAAAATCCTCAAGATCATCCTGTTCGGATCGTATGCCCGCGATGATTGGGTGGACGAGCCCGAGAACGGTTACCTCTCCGATTTCGACCTGCTGATCATCGTCAGCAACGAGAAGCTGACCGATATCGCCGACTACTGGTATGTCGCTGAGGACAAGATTCTGCACGACACCACGATCGGCAGGACGGTCAACATCATCGTCCACGACCTCGCCGAGGTAAACGCAGCTATAGGCCGAGGCGAGTACTTTTGGACCGACATCGTTCGAGACGGCGTCATCCTTTATGATTTGCCGGGACATCCTTTGGCTGTCCCGCAGCCAATGACACCTGATAATGCCCTCGCATTGGCTGAAAGATATTTGGAGGCCAAGCGGATCGATTTGGATGCCTGGCTTGAGGACGCAGAGCGGTGGCTGAAGCGATCAAATGAGGGTTCTCATGCGCGAAAACGTACAGCTTTTCACCTGCATCAGGCCGTCGAGACGGCCTACATCCTCAGTCTCTTGGTCCACACCTTCTATTTCCCGCGCTCCCATAACATCAAGTTTCTGCGATCCTTAGCCGAGGACGTAGACAAGGCCCTCATTGCCGCATGGCCACGGGAGACAAAGCTCGAGCGACGTCGCTTTGAAATGCTAAAACGGGCCTACGTTGAAGCGCGATACTCCGATCAATATGATGTTTCCGAGGAGGATCTTGTCGCGCTTTACGAGGCAGCGCGATGGCTCCGGCAACTGGTCAATGCGTCGAGCACGCACAGGTTGGCCGTGTTGGCCGGGGCAGCCCGCTGCTAAATTCCGGTTCTCCGACGGATAGAAGCGGGTCGAACTTCCGCTCGCCTAAACCGCTGCCGGATCTTTGGTTGGAATGGCGCAGTGACCCTGCAATAGCCACCAGTCGGCTGGCTCCAAGCGGGCGTTAACTTGTCACGCAGGCGGAAACCGGTTCGGAAGCCGCACCCCCTCCCGCTCGACGCCGCGCCAATCAGCGTAACTTTGACGCAGCTTCTCGTCTGCGGCGGACAGCCCAAGCATGTAGGCCAGCAGTCTTGTGCCTAGAGACTCGCCCTTGTTGTCCATCCGATCGCGATCTGTGTCCCAGATTGTCTCCGAGAACGGTTTCTCATCCATCAGGATCGGGACGCGTCCGAGCTCCTTGAAGGTAGACGCGACGGACTTCGACTTGCGCAGTTCCGCCGCAGTGCGAACAATCATTTTAAGACCGACAGGGCGAAACAGAAGATGGGGGCTATCGGAGGTTCGGGCGGCTCGACACACGTTGCTGACATCATTGCCTTCGAACGCGGACTTGAGAATTGGATCCAGTGCGGCGAGGCGCTTGTAGAAGTCTATTACGCCGTCCTTGTAGAAGGCGATCCGATCATCCGGCAGCCGGTTCCGCTCGGCGTCCTTGAGTTCTTCTGCGCGCCGTCCCTCGATCACCGAGCCAATGACAGCCTTGTTTACATCGTAGAAATTCCCGATCGTGGTCCAAGCATCCGATGTGGCGGGTAAGGCGTTGCCGAAACGATCGAAATCGACCTGCCCTCGGCTGAACCATGGGTGTTCGTCGAGGAGCTGCCGGGTGATGATGGCCGGAAGATCGACCTCGTCAAGGATGATAATGTCCTTTCGCTTGACCGGAACGACCTTCTTGTTGAGCGAGATGAACAGGCCTCGCGTCCGACGCAGGCCCTCGACCGTTGGGATGTGGGGCACGAAGATGACGGAGACCTTCTCATTTTCAATCTTCACGCCGTCATTCAGTGCGGTCCGTATCCCCGACAGTCGATGCTGGCCATCCAAGGCAAACAGCGTCTCATCGCCGCGAAGCTGGAGATAGCCGACGAGGTCCTGGTCGCGTTCGATTACGGTGCCGAGGTCGTGATCCGCGAGTGACGATGAGAGGCCGAAGGGATGCCATGAAGGCGCTCCGCCTTGGACGCCGACGACGAGGGCGTTGAAAAAACGGGCGGGGGTCGCCTCCAGATAGCGGGCGATGTCCGCGCCACGCCCCTGATCATCCAGAGCTCGTTGCATTAGGTCGCTTAGCTTGTCGTTCGATTGAATTTGACTGGCATACCCAACCCTGGCGACCAGATCCGACAGGTTCATCAGTGCCGTGTAGTAGGTCCAGTCCCCGAACGCGCCTTGGAGGGCTGGAAGAAAGAGCTGTCCGTTCACTGCCATGCCTGCCTCGCTTCCCGGACGTCAGCATCGTATCCTATATCACTGTAGGCTGGCATCAGGGCGTTATGGAGTTCGGTTTCGATCGCCTTGACCTCTGCGGGCGTGCCGCGAAAAACTGTGAAGGAGAAATAGAGCTCTCCCTCGAAGACCTTCAAAAACTTGCGCGCGCGAACACGACCCTCGTCGTCGTCCTTTTCCCGGACATATTCGCGAAATCGCGTTCGTAGAGTCCGCTCGGTCTTACCGACATAAAGGGGAAAACCGATCGGCGGCAGAGACGCGGGCGGAAGCCCAACGAAAAAACAGTAGAAGCCGGGCTCCTGAGGAACCTGCTCGCCCGTAGCGGCCGAAAAGGGTACGTGGGTCCAGGTAAACGGATGCTTGGCCGCGAAAGCCATCCATCGCGACGGCATGGGCTGGCATTTAACTAGCCGCTGCTCCCCTTCCGCTAAACTCTGCAGAAACGCGTCCATTCAACCCCCGAAACCCTAAGTCCGGTAGTCGATCGGAATTTGACCGTCAACCCAGGGCTGTGATCGCAGGATGGGTTCGCCTTGCTCACAACCCATCCCGGTTGTCCGATCTGGACCTCATCCCACGCTGTCCGGATTTTATTCGAAACCGCGGGCGGCCGAGACTCTTGGATTACGCGACAAAGTTTGGCTTCAACGCCTAGTAGGTTATAGCGGCTAAGGGCGTGCATGGGGGCGATCACAAGTTGACGAACACGGATGAAATGGCGGCGCTCATCGCCCGCGCGGCAGATCGCAACGAGATCGGCCGGAAGACGCTGCAGTCGCTGTTGGCATTGGAGGATGAATTCCCGGACTTCACGGTCCCCGGCGAGCGCACGAAGTTCGGACGCCGCGTGACCCAGATTCTCGATGCTGCGGCGAACGAAGACCTGAAGGCCAAGGAGGCCAAGCGGTGAAATTCGAGTTGATCGAACTCGAGAATATCTTCGCCTATCGCGGTCGAAGCGAAATTCGTCTCTCCGACTGCACGCCCGAGAAGAACATCGTCGTGGTTCAGGGGAGGAATGGTCATGGCAAGACCAGCCTGCTCAACGCCATGAAGCTGTTGTTCGTGGGGACAGATGATCCCCGAATGCTCAGGGTCGGTTTCGGCGAAGCCACGCCGCTCACGCCGAAGGCCTTCGTGACGGGCCAGCAGGGACGATGGTTCGGAGTCTTCAATATCCTGGCGCGCGCGACGGAGGAGCCAGCTCGCGTGGCGCTCAGCTGGACCTCCGACGACGAGCAAGCCTGTCGAGCAGAACGCGTATATTTTCCGCTCAAGGGCGGGACGGACTACAAGGAGCAGGTGACGGTCGTCCTAGGCCATCGTCGCCTCGAGGGCGTCGAAGCCAAGCAATACCTGCAGGCGTGGGCTCCTCGCGAAATCTTGTCCTTCTTCTTTTTCGATGGCGAACAAATCCAGTCGCTCGCCGATGCGGAGGTCGGTCGGGAGCGCGCTGAAATCGAGCGGCTTCTGGGGCTGTATTTTGTGTCCCATCTAACGCGGGAGATCGACGTCTATGGCCGCGAGCGGCGCAAGGTGGGCATTCCAGAAACGGTCCGCACTCAGATCGCGCAGGCCGAGGGAGCCGAGCGGACGGCCCGATTGACGGGCGACGCGGCGCAGCGACAGCGGATCGAGTTCGAGGAAGAGGTCGCGGATCTCGACCGCACGCGCCTTCGGTTGGAAATCGAACGGGCGGCCTTGCGAAACGGCCTATCCGAGGAGGAGCGGCGCCGCCTGGAAGACCGCATCACTTTGCTGAAGGAAGAACAGGCGCGGCTGAGCTATCAGATCGCCAGCACTTTGCCGGTCGAGGCACCCGCAATCGCCAATCTGGCGATGGCCCGACGCGCCTTCGATCTTCTCGAAGCCCAACTGGAGGGTGGCGCTGACGTCGACGTCGCGACAAGGGTTCATCGGACCGCCCCGGACGCCGTGGTGTCCGCCCTGATGGACGTAGACCCGTCGCTGGTGGCGGACGAACCGCGCAAAGCCATCGTGCGAGACGCAGTGCGGCGAGGGCTCACAGAAGGCGGATTGGACGACGGCCGTCCGGAGAACCCGCTGTTCGCCTCGTTGAGCCCGCGCAAGCTTCGCGCCCTGCGCGATCGCTTCCTCGTCTGGAGTCAGACCGGCGACACCATCGTCGCGTCCCAGGCCTCCCTGCTGCAGCGCATGCGTCAGCTAACGCACGATCAGACGAGCCTGGAGCGCGAACTCGAAGAATCTGACATCACCTCGGAGGAATCCCGGGAGCGATATGCCGAACTCACGGTCGAACTGGAGGGATTGGAGACGGTCATCCGCGATCGCGTGGGTCAGATCGCCACTCTGACGCTCGATGAGACCAAGGCGCGCAGAGAGCAGGCACAGCACGCCGATGACGTCAAACGGCTCTACGAACGGTTCGACCATGTCGTGAAACTTAATGCCGCCTACCAGACGGCGGTTCGGACCAAGCGGGCGCTTGAATCCTACAAGGACGAGCGGCGTCGCCAGATCCGGGCTTCGGTCGAGGCGCGCCTTCAAGCCAAGGTCGCCATTCTTCTGGGGCCGACCCAGCTCGTGAAATCCGTACGGTTGGACGAGCAATTCGGCATGACCTACATCGACGAGTTTGGTGACCCTGTAGCGCGTTACAGCCTGTCGGCTGGCATGCGCCAGCTGGCGGCCATGAGCATGTTATGGGCCCTAAAGGAGGAGACCAAACTGCCTCTGCCAGTCATCATCGACACACCGCTGGGGCGCATTGATCGCGAAAACCGCGAAATCCTTATGAGCGATTATTTCCCGGAAGCCGGTATGCCGCTCGTGGTGCTTCCGACCAACTCGGAATTGACAGAGGACGACTTCGCCCGACTGAACAGCCGGATCGCGCGCCGATACGAGATACGCAACGATGGAAGCGTGAGCGCCAGGATCGAAGACGTGACACGTCAGCGCAGGACGGGGTCGGACCATGGATAGACTATTCTTTACCGAAGACGAGAAGACCCTGTTCGAACGGATTCTGAGCGAGGGGCTCGGACAGGACTCCGGTTTTATGTGGTGGCCTGTCCGTTTCGCGGTCGCACGATCGCTTCAGATCGACGAGGATCCGGGCGAGCGCTTCAAGGTGCCACCAAGCCGACTCCGGGCCAGCGAGCTTCATCTCCGTCAGGTCACTGGAGCCGGGCAACGCGCCGATCCAGTTTCAACCGGGCCAGCCGATCCCGACTATGACGACGCCATTATGCTGCTTTTGACCGTCAAGCACGGCGTGGACGTGTTTGCGGACCAAGATCGATACATCGACCTGTTGCAGCGTCACGCCCGTCGGGGGCTCGAGATCATCGGATCAAGCTGGGCTCCCGGAAGAAGTTTCCACGACTGGCTGCTAGATGAGCTTTACCAGGGAGCCGCCCCCATCGACGCCGACGACGCCGAAGGTGCCTTCGTAGTGGGATGGCCCTCCATCGCCCGCGGGCTCGACCAGATCGGCGTCGGCGCCGATCCTGTCGGCGAACCGGTACTGGGGCCGCGTCTGACGCGATATCCACTCGTCCTGGGCGGCGTGGAGGACTTCGAGCGGCTCCGCAAACGTCTGGGCGATCTCGCCTTCGCTATCGGACTGGCGTCAGGCGGCCTCGTCCTGTCTCGCGAACAGGGCGAGCGTCGCGTGGTCCTAGACGTGCCCCGGCCGAGCGCTACCTGGCGCAATGTGCCGTGGGCTTCGGTCCGCGCGGAACTCACCGGCGTGACGCGCGGACTGGCCGTCTCCCCTGGCGTCGATATCCTAAACACCCCCTTCGTCTTCGATCTCGCCGAGGCGCCGCATCTCTTCGTCGCGGGCGCGACAGGAAGCGGAAAAAGCGTCTGCCTGAACGCTCTGATGCTGTCCCTCTTGATGTCGCGGGAAACCCCGGAACTGGTGATCATCGATCCCAAGGGCGTGGATTATACGGACTATGACGGCTGTGTCCGTCTGCGCGAGGGCAAGGTCGTCACCGACATGGGCGACGCGGTCGGTCTGCTGAAGCGGCTCGCTCAGGAGATGGACCAACGACAGAACGAGCTTCGCGAGTTTGGCGCCCGGAACATCGCCGAGGCTATGGCCGCAGGATCAGCGATGCGCCGGATTGTGGTGGTCATAGACGAACTGGCAGACTTTCTAATGGGCAAGACCGGGGCTGAGGAGCCTCTGGTCCGGCTGGCCCAGAAGGCCAGGGCGGTCGGCATCCACCTGATCCTGGCGACACAGAGGCCAGAGGCCGCGACCTTCCCTGGATTGCTGCGCTCCAACATCCCCAGCCGGATCGCGCTCACTGTTCAGAAGGCAACCGATAGTCGTATCATTCTCGACGAGGCGGGAGCGGAGAACCTGCTGATGAGGGGCGACATGCTAGTCAAGTTGGTCGGCCGAGAGCCGGTGCGCGTCCATGGGGCTCAGGTCACGAGCCAGGACATCAGGTCCGCGGTCGCGGTGGCGAACGCACAATGACGGACACGCTCCTGAACTTGCGACCCACCCAGTTTTCCTTGGTTGGCCTGCACCTCGCCGACGTGGGCCCGCTTCGGGGCCTGACGTCCCTGTCGTTCGTCAACGAGGAGGGCGTGCCCAATGACCTCTATCTGATGATGGGACCCAACGGCGCGGGGAAGACCACGATCCTCGAGGCCATCTACAGGATCATGAAACTGCTTGAGCGGTCGGCCTGGCCCGAAGGCTACGGCATGGCGGCTCTGGACAGTGAAAAGGGCGGTGTGCAAATCGACGCTCGCATCGTCCTCGACGATGGTCACCGGGCCCGATCCTATCTTTTGTCTATCGTCGCCGGAGCTCCGGGACTCCTGAACCGACCAACAGAGGAAGATCTACGGCGCGCGGAGGCGGACGAAGCTGTCGTCCTGCGCTTCCACCAGGCCGGTGTCGGCGAAGGCGTGACACGCTCGCCCACTTCCGACGCCATCGCGATCGCTTTCCACAACGCGGTGATCGCCCATGTGGGCCAGCCCTCGATGGACCTGTTCGAGGGCGTGGCCGGCTTTCCCACAGTGCTCTACTTCCCATCCAACCGGGGCATCCGTAGACCGCCGACGGAGGAGGGCGTGGTCCGCCCCGACCTGCTGGCCTATGCACCGGCGCGCAAGTTCGATACGGACGGCGAACACTGGTCGGAATCGCTCGACAATCTGTTCGTCTGGTTCAGCTGGCTCGCGGACGACCGCGCGAGCCGGTGTTTGGACCTGGTGACGCGGCTGGTCTTCACTGGCCGCAAGGCACTGCAGGCCGTCGATCGCGAGCGGCTTATCGTGCCAGTCAAAGTGCGGGAGAACGGGGCGACGCACCGTCTGCATGAACTCAGCAGCGGCGAACGACAGCTGGTACAGCTCGTGGTGCGCATCGCCAGCCATATGTCAGGCTCGACAATCGTCCTGATCGACGAGGTCGAGCAACATCTTCACGTCGTGTTCCAGCGCCGCCTGACGGCTGTGCTGAAGGACTGGGCGCGTGAACATCCAGGGCTTAGCTTCTTCATGACAAGCCATCAGAAGGAAATCTTCCGGTTCATCAACCCGTTCAAGGCCGAGGCGCGCCTGTCGAAAGGAGCCGCCCTCATCAAGCCGCGGTACCGGATTTCGAAGTGAACGTCGCGGAACTCGAGAGCTTCAGCTCCAGCGAGCAGTTCCTCGCCCATGCGCGTGGCTTGCCGAGAGTCATCCTGGAAGGCGCCTCTGACGTCGAACTCTTCAAATCATGGTTTGAGGATCTCCAGGCGGAGTTCGAATTCATGCCGGCCGAGGACGTCGGTAACTTTGGAGGCGGGTGCACCGCGGTCGCGCCAGCCGTCCGATACAGCTGGGATCAAGACATCCCCGCACTGGGCGTTCTCGACAGGGACAGCCTGCACCGGTTGTGGAAATGGGACCTGTTGTTCTCGACCGATCCGGCCGCCCTCGATGGAGCCAGTGGCGACGAGGACGTCAAGGTGGCCTCTCTCTGGGAAATAGAAGCCTACCTGCTTGAGCCCCAACTGATGGGCCCTTGGGTGGGCGTGCAACGCAAACCCCTGCCCGCCGGGGCGACGGAGATGGCCTCGGCCCTGACCAAGGCCCTTGAGGAATGCGAGGCGCTTCTGGAAGCGACGCCTTACTTCGCCGCCTGGCACAAGGGCGGCAGGGCGTGTGATCCGCGCTATTTCCGTGACGATAAGGCGGCGCATATCATCCAGACTTGTCAATCGGCGATCGCGGCCGGAACGGACGAGGACAAGGCCATCGCCGCGGAGGTCGAGGGTCATGTCGCCGCCCTGCGCGCGGCGGCTCCGGTCAACCCCGCCGAACGTCTGGTGTTTCTGCTCCGCTACGTCGACACCAAGCGCTTGCTGGATCGGTTGGAGCATCGTCTGAAGCTCAACACTGCGGCGCATCACGCGCTGAAAATCCTGATGCAGGAGCGCAACCTTCACCCGGAGGAACTGAGAAGCTTCCTGGAGGAGGCGGCCGAACGGTTCAGGGCGCTCGAGAGCTGACCCGAAAGCTCGGCAGGCTGACGGGGCATGAACCTGAGCGGCGGCGTTATTCGTCCAGGGCGCTGGCCCTCAGGACGACCCCTACGGCGGCGGGATCGCCCCGAACGAACTCGCCGCCCGCGCTCCAACCGGCGTCATGCAGCTTTGAAAGAGTGCGTTGCTCGACGGCGTGGGCGTCGGCTTCCGTGTCCATCAGAACGGCGTCGATCGGTCGCCAACTCAGCCCCAGGGCGTCGGGGAATGAGGCGTTCAGCTGACGGGCGCGGTCATCGACATCATGGGAGCGCCCGATTTTGAGGAAGGAATCGCCGTCCATGAGTTTCAGGCCGGTGGGTTTCTGCGCAAGGCGCATGACATAGACCCAGCGAAGACCATCCACCCGTTCGGTTGCATAGCCGCCCGCCCACGCCCCGGGTCCTCGCGTTGGCTGCGGGCTGTCCTGCCTCTGGATTGCGTCGGCTTCGGCCCGGCCTTCCCGGAGCGCCTGCAGGGACACCGCTGCAGCCGACCACAGGCCTTGGGGATCATCGCGAAACCGGTTCCAGACCCGGTCCGACAGCGCCGTGCGCTTGGTGTCCGGCGTCGTGACCCTGGGGTCCAGCACGCGAAACACAGAGGTTCGGGCCCGTAGCCCGTCCGGGCTTCGCCACTGGGTCATCGGCTTGGACCCCCTCGTCGCGCGGCGCGACAGCAAAGCGCTCAGCGCTTCGAGCTCAGGATCGTGAGCGGACACTGTGGCCGGGTGGCGTCGCAGATAGAGATCCAGCAAAAGGATCCACTCGTCCTCATCGAGCAGCGGACTGCCGAGGCGGCCGTCGGCGCTCAGGAGGCGGCTCCCGAGGACAGCCGGCGTCCCTCGCCGTGTCTCTCGCTGTGGCGCACAAGACGCGCCACGAAGGCGTCAAAATCCTTGCCCGCCGCCTTCCAGTCCTCCCAGAGGAAGGTGATGCCGCGTTGCCAATGGGCCGCCACCAGCGCCTGGAACTCCCGGCGATCCCAATCGTCGCGTCCGGCGTGTTCGATGATCAAACTGACCCAGGCCGCGAGTTCGGTGCCGTGGCCGAACAGTTGCTCGCCCTTGATGGTCTTGCCATAGCCCATGTGGTTGAGATCGAGCTCCGGCATGGAGGCCACGCCGAGCGAGCGGCCGATGGCCAAACGGGCTGGGCCGTAACGATGGGGCAGGGCCAGAAGCGTCTGCAGCCGAACGTTCAGCTCATCGGCAGCCCGTGTCGTCTTGTAGTCAAGCCGCGCAAGGTCCAGCAGGCTCAGAGTCATGACGGCGCTCCCGGCCGAATACCGCTGACGCGGCTGACCTGGTCCTGGGCGACCTCAATCGGGGGGGCGAGACGCGCGCCAAGACCCTCTAGGTCCTCCGGGCCGATCTCGGCCGGGTGTGCCAGCAGGATGAGCTGAGGCCCCAGTTCCGCGAAATGACGCAGAACATTGCGACGGTGACGGGGGTCGAGACGCGCGAACGGGGTGTCCATGACGATGGGAAAGACCGGCGCGGTGGCGGCGATGGCCGCCATGAGCGCGAGGGCGAAAATCTGGGTTTCGCCGGCGCTGGCGTCCCGGTTTCGAAGATCTTCGCCGCGCTCGTCGATAAGACGGACGTCGCCGCCTGCGGAGATCTCGATCCGGGCGACCTCGTCCTTGTGGGCCAGGGCGCGATAAGCCTGGGTGACGGCGTCGGACAAGGCGGTCATCTGCTGCGGAACGACCGCGTCGATGACATCTTCCAGGACGCTCGCATAGCGTTCCGCCTTGTCGGCCCGGCGCAAGACCGGCGCGGCGTCCGCATGGTATTTGACCTGCAGGGCGAGAGACTGCTTGAGCGGCGCCAGGGTCTGACGCGCCTCGTCGAGCGCCTCGACCTCGAGACGGTGTCTGGCTTCCAAATCGGCGATCAGGCCCTGGACGCGCCGTAACTCCCCGGCCAGGCCTTGAGACATCTCGTCAACGCCGTTCTGCCGGGCGATCCGGTCCTCGACCTCATGGATCGCCGCTTCGGTCGCCTGAACCTGCCGGGCCAGGTCGCCGATCCGCGATCCTGCCGCTTCGGAGACCAGATTGAGGTGGCGAGACACCAGATGACGTTCCGCATCGCCCAGGTGACCGTGACGCAGATTAAGCGCGCTGCCGTCGGGCGGAGCGTTCCACACCTTCTCCCAGGCCATGCGCAACTGGCCCAGCGCATCGGGCGTCGTAAGGTCGCCCTCCAGAAGGCCGACGAAGGCGGCGTAGCGCGCGTCGCTGGTCTGCAATCCGGAGAGCCAGCGCTCTCGTAGGGTCTCCGCGTCAAGCCGGGCCTGGACCGTTCGCCGCAAGGGGCCGCCGGCCAGGGCGAAAGCCAGGTCTACCGACAACGCACGACGCAACTCCTCCTGCAGCTCGACACGGTCGCGGACCAGTCGCTCGCGGGTTTCGAAGAGACCCTTGAAGCTGGCGTAGGTATCACCGTGCAGTGACCCGATCCGGGCGACGATCGCATCGCGCTCCTCGCGAAGCGGCGTCAGCTGGTCATTGGTCGCTTCCACCACATTGCGGTGGGCATCTTCGCGGGTCTCAAGGGCGTTGACGCTGACCCGCAGCGCGCCGAGGTCGGAGCCCTCGGTTTCGCGCGTGTCGCGGCGGCGCTCCCTGGCGTAGGCCCGCAGGTCCTGAATGGTCTGCCTCAGGAGAGGAACCCCGAGCATGGCCTCCACCGCGCTTCGGACCTGACCCTCGAGGTCCAGCCCCGCTAGACGATCGACATGTTCGCCATCGAAGATGAAGAAGGACGCCAGATTGGCCGGCAGGAGATTGTCGGACACATAGGCGCGCAGGAACGCCTCCCGACCGTCCTCGGGGATGGGGACGAGGTCCTCGTCATCGCCCTCGCGGATCCTGACGTCTTCATCGTCGCGCTCGTGGCGACCGGACGTTGAGAAATACCAGACCCGCTCCAGCGCGATGCGGCCTCGCGGCCCCCCCACAAACACGAGTTCGACGGTCATAGGCCTCTCGGCGCCGGCGTCGCGGTTCAGCGCCCGTTCCAGAAAGCCGTCATAAGAGGCTTCTCCGCGGCGACGATCCTTGGCCCTCGCCACAAGGGACAGGCCGTCGCGACCGTAGAGGCCCAGGACCAGGGCTTCCATCAGACTGGTCTTGCCCGCGCCGTTCTGGCCGCCGATGACCACCACCTGCCCGCTTTCAGCGGCGGGCAGCTGGAGGGTGGCGTTCTGATAGGCCTTCCAGTTCCGGAGGCGGATTTCCGACAGGCGCAAACTAGCTGTCATGGGAAAGCACCGCGTCGAACTGATCGAAGAGCCCCCGGCGCCGCCGACCGGATTGAGCGCGGACCGCTTCGACCAGGGCGCGCGCGGCGTCGGGCGACAGCTTGTCGATCTCCGACAGGCCTTTGAGCGCCAGTGTTCCTTCCGGACCGTCCAGCAAGGTCGACTTGGCCGTCATGGCTGGAAATCCTCAAGAGCCTCGGCCGTAATCTGCGAGATGCCGCGCGCCGCATCCTGCGCCCAGATGTCCTTGATCACCGCAATCTCGGCCTCGGTGATCAAGGGTTCCCCGACACGCGTCTGGGTGTCCAGCAGGACCTCGAGGATTTCCCGGCGCGCCGCCAGGGTGAAGGGACCGGGTATCAGCGAACCATCGGCAAGGTGGGTGATTTTGCCCGTGCGCCGGTGAGCCGAGCGGCGTCCTGGGTCGCTCCGGATCTCCGCGAGCCAGTCGCGAAGCTCCATCAGGGGCTCGAGATGGGCATGCCCCGCTTCGATGAAGCCTTCCATGCTGCGGTCCTTCACCACGACCGTGCAGGTCCAGCAGCCGAACCGGGACGACGAGGTGCCGCAGGAGGGGGCGTCCGTCTTGTCGAGCACCAGAGGGCACTCGCCGCCCTGACCATTGCGATAGAGGGTGACGATGTCGCGATGGGTGCCGCCCCAGGGGGGTCTGCGCTGCAGAAGGATCTGCCAGATCTCATCCGTCGTCAGGTCGACGATCGGGCGGTAGACGAGGCAGCCGGCCAGGGCGTTGTGGTTGTTGAGCCGCTCGCCGTTCGAATAGCGGTTCACACTGACGGCGCGCGTCGCGGATTCCTCGCGCCGTACGCCGAGCAGGAGGATAACCTGACCATTGGCCGCTGCCTGGGTGAGAATATAGTGTGACGTCGGCTGGATCTTCATCCGGTCGGTGCACCAGCGGAAGGTCCGCGACGGAGACGGGTAGCCGCGGCCGATGAGGTTAACCCAGAAAGTCTGGTCCGTCTTGGGCGTGGTTTTCACTACCGTTACGGGCAGGCGCAGTGTCTCTGCGGCGGCCCTAATCTTGGTGAGCATCTTGTCGAGATGCTGGGCAACGAGCGGGGCCTCGACCAAGGTGTCGTTGGCGACGATATGCACGGGCCTCGTCCGACGCTTCGGCGGTAGCGAGAGAAGCATCTCGAAGACAAATTGAGCGACGACCGTGCTGTCTTTGCCGCCGGAGAAGCCGATGATCCAGGGATAGGCATGGTCGGATGCATATTCATCCAGCAGGTCCGCTTGGATGTCGGCGATCTTGGCTTCGAGGACACTAACGTCCGGTAAGAGATCGACTGTCATGCGCTGATCGCCCTTTCGGGCGCGTAGCTGACACGCCGCAGATTTCGGACCGCCTGTATGACGGCGGCAGCTGCGGTGTCCACCTCGGCAACTGTCGTCATTCGTCCGAACCCAAACCGAACTGCGCCCTCCGCGCGTGCATCACCAAATCCTAAGGCCTGAACGACATAGCTGGGGTCAAGCGATTGCGCCGTACACGCCGATCCAGAAGCAGCCGCAACCTGATTACGGATAGTCATAAGCAAGGCCTCAGCATCGACCCCGAGGAAGGTAACGTTGAGGTTTCCCGGAAGTCGATGGGTCAGATCGCCGTTTACGTCGAAGGTCAGGTCGGCGGCCACAAGATGCGCCAGGAAGCGATCCCTTAGAGCAATCAACTGGACTGCTTCATGATCGATCTTCAAAGCGGCGAGTTCGCAGGCGGCACCCATGCCGACGCAAAGAGCCGTCGGTAGCGTGCCGGGGCGCAGCCCGTTTTCCTGGCCGCCGCCGCGGCTTATGGGTAGTGGACGGCTTGGCGCTTTTCGAGAGATGAAAGCTGCGCCGACTCCTTTGGGGCCGTAGAACTTGTGTGCTGAAAGGCTCATGAGATCGATTGACAGATCGAGGACGTTAAGCGGGATTTTGCCGGCCGCTTGGGCAGCATCGACGTGAAATCCCGCGCCGGCAGCCCGACACATTTTGCCTATGGCGGCGAGAGGCTGAATTACTCCGATCTCGTTGTTGGCGGCCATGACGCTCACGATCGCGGTTGAATCATCAATAGCAGCCGCCATTCGATCCAAATCGACTATCCCGTCGCTTTCGACAGGCAAGACGCGGATATCGAAACCTTCTTCGGCGAGACCGGTCGCTACTTCGAGTACAGATTTGTGCTCCGTCTCTAGGGTGACAAGTCGATTCCGCCCATGTCGCGCCATAGCTCGAGTCCCGCCAGCAATCAGAAGATTGTTCGCTTCTGTGGCCCCGGAGGTGAAGACGATCTCGCGCCGTTGCGCGCCGATCAAGTCCGCGACCTGACGTCGGGCAATCTCGATCGCATCTGATGCTTCAATCGCGAATGGGTGTTCGCCTGAGTGAGCGTTGCCGAACACTTCGGTGAAAAAGGGAAGCATCGCCTCCAAGACCGACCGATCCACCGGCGTCGTGGCTTGATAGTCGAGATAGATAGGACGATTCGACATTGGTTGATCATCCTCTCAAACTGATTGAATGCCCATAATCATAGCTTGTGGGCATTAGCCATCCGCGAGGTACGCAGGTGCTATATCCATTATCCGCGAAATTCTGAAAATTGGCATTCGATCGTGTGGCTATCTAACCCACACTTTCATTCGTACACACGCTCGCAGCGGTTCATACACGTATCGAAGTTAAATACGGTTCGTGAAATTTGCGAAGTTTACGGGCGATACGCACGTCGAACTTTTCGAAGCGAATTACGTTGAATTGCACGTTGGAGTTTGACGTCGCCAATAAGAGGTTTATTTTCACGTTCGTGAAGCGTTTGCGATTGTCGTGTACGTAGGACGTTCTGAAGGAGGATACATATGTTGGAATATGGCGAAGCCTTCCTCGAGCAAAATCGCGAAGCGCTCGAACGCCTCGAAGATATGATGGGCCATGCGTCGTACGCAGTCGCGCTCGAGATGGCGCCGGCGCAAGACGAGGTCGATACGTCTGACGACCGGCCGTTGGCGGCTTAGGGTCGCTTCGTCGGCCAATCACCGGCGAGAATCTCCTCGTTGGTATTTCCTTTGACCGGTAAAATCCCGGTCAATCGCCACGATTGAGCACCGCCTTCATCGTCACGCCCGTCCAGAGTACGCTCTGTGAGCTGGGTTGGTTGGAGCGTCAGGCATAGGCCGTGCGATCCGGTCGGTAGCGACAGCTCGACAGTTCGGCCCGTATCGTCGCGCCAAAGGGCGACTTTGCCACTCGGGGGAAATTGACCTGATGCGTTAGACCGCTGGATTAGGCCCATGGAGGTTACGGTCAGGACGGACGAACCTGGATCTTCTGCCAATACGGTGGCGTAACGCGCAGGCCAACGATCACGAAGTTGGGGGCCGTCCATCAACAGAGCAAATACAAGATTAGGGCCTACGCCGCGGACCAGTTCCTGACAGGGGTCGTTCCGAGCCAGATCCTCACAGATCAAGGTCGTCACGGTCGCACCACCTCGTAGGACGAAGATGTCCAGGCTCCGGCTGAGGATGTCGATGTGCTCCCACCAGCCGAGGCTGGCGTCGAGCGCCGATCCGAGCGCATAGGCCTCGATCTGACTCTTATCGACGCGCCAGCGATGATGTTTTTCTCGCGTCGAAAAATCGAACTGCATCTTGCCGTCGCGCCCGCAATGACGACGCGCCATGCCCGCAAAATTGCCGTCGCGGATACCGCCGGCGCCGTCAGGCGCATCAAACAGTCCCGCGACGACGAGCTCGAACTGATCCAGGTCTTCGAGCCGTTCGCAGAGCTTGCGAAACACCTCGTTGCTCAGGCTGGCTTCGGGGAAGACCAGCCCGTGGACAACACCGACGTCTTCTTTCGCCCGCTCGATGATCGAGGCAACAAAAGCCCAGAAGGCGTCAAAGCCAGCCTCGATTTTCTCGGCCTCGCCACTGCGAGGGCACCAGTGCGGTTCGACATGGAACCAGCCCCAGGTCGCATCCGCAGCGGGCGTGCCCGTGAAGGCGCGAGCGCGGATCGTGAAAGGTGCCGGGATGACGATCAGATTAAACGGGTTGGCTATGCTGGGGATAGTGTCGCCCTGCCGGAGCGGAGGAGGCGGGCTCCAATAGGCCCGCGCCAGCCCCCGGGAAGGAAGCAGAGCAAGATTATGTGAGAGCGATCTTAGGGTGCAGCCGACCTTAGGCGTGCGGCTTTTCGGCAAGACGCAGACGTGGTCCTGCTGCGCCTTCGACAGGGTATTCACCTTACCACTGTTAGCGATCCTGGCCCGCATGGGCGCTTCAGCGGTCGCAGCTTGAGCGGACTTGGGAGAGCCGGTCTCAAATCCCATGTCTCTGGCCGCTTCATCGGCGATGACAAGCAGTGCGAGAGTGGCTTTCCACCAAGGACGCGGCGGCGCTGTCTGGTCACGCTCTAGGCCGCCAGCACGCCCGTCTCGCCGAAGCGATCATGCAGGACCCGCAGATAGGCGGCGCCGGCGAGGATGTTGTCGCGCGGTGAAAACGGGTCTGCGCCGAGCCCGTGGCGGGCGCGCAGTTCGGCATAGGTGGCGGGCATCAGCTGCATCAGACCCTGGGCGCCGGCCGACGAGACGGCGTGCGGATCGAAGTCGCTTTCGGCGCGGATCACGGCCCGGATCCAGGCTTGCGGCACGCCGAACCGGTGCGCGGCCTCCACGATTATCGCGTCCAAATCCGCCAGGGCGGACGCCGGCTGCGTCCACCCAGCCGACCGCTCGGCTGCGCCGACGGAGGCCTGGGCGGCGGCGCGGTCGCTCAAGGCGAGGAGCGCCAGGAGCAGGAGGGCGACGCGATTCGAACGCCTCATCGGACCGGCTCGCGGATCCACAGGGGCGTGACAGGGCCGAGGATCCGGTCGCACCTCACGGGCCCCAAATAGCGTCCGTCGAGCGAGTCCGGCGTCGCGGCCAACAGGAACACCGTGTCGGGTGTCAGGCTTCGACATCCCGACCAGACCGGCAGGGGGCGGCCCGCGCGGTCGGTCCGCCGGGCGCGAGCGACGATCCGGTCGTCGATCCTGAGCGCGTCGCCGTCGCGGCAGACGCGCGACGGCGTGACGGCGGCGACGGGTTTGAGCAGGGGCAGGCCGGCGGGAAGATAGCGGCGCTGGGCGAACAGGCGGGCCTGGTCCGGCGTCGGCCGATAGGCGACGCGGGCGCCGAGGGCGACAGGCGCGTCCGGATCGAGGCGATAGAGGCCGATCGGGGCGCTGGCGCTGGCGTTCCAGATCAGGCGCGGCGTGGGATCTGCAAGGCCGGAAAAGACCATGGCGCAGAGCGCGAGCAGAGATGCGCCGAGGATCGGGAATCGGCGGTCTTGCCGACGCCGGGCGGTCATGTCCGCACCGCCGCGCCCAGGGCCTGACGCAATTTCAGAGCGCGGTGGCGAACCTGGGTATAGGCTTGGGGCGCCAGCCCGGCGGTCATGCGGTTATGGACGTGGCGCCAGTGATCGGGTGCGACCGCTTCCAAGGCGACGCCGGTTTCGGCGACGGCGTCGATCACGGCGAGGGCGTGGCGCACGCGGCCCCAACCGTTCAGCCGCAGAAGGCTGACGGCGCCGGGCGTGACGCCGGGGACGGCGACCCGGGCGCCGGTGCGATAGACCGCCTGGAGGATATCGAGCCGGGCGCCGAGAGCGCCGCGCGGCCCGCACGCCCAACGGACATAGGCGAAGACGGCGCCGGGGGCGAAGGCGACGAAGCGGTTGCGGCGGCTGACGGCATGGGTTTCGACCACGGCGCCGAAGCGGATCCAGCGCTCGGTGCGGCCTTCGTCGTCGATCAGTTCGACCCAGGTCAGGGCGTCTCGCGGAACCGGACCGGCCTGGACGGCGAGCGTCAGCGGCGGCGTGGGGCGCGGCGCTCGCACCGGATCGGCCGTTTCGGGCCCGGAGCGCGCGGCGTTCATCGCACCGATCCGGACGAGGACGGGTTCGTCGATCCGGAGCGCCGCGCGGGCAGGACCGGGTTGGCGCCGGGCAGGTCGGTCGCAGTGCGCGCGCCGCGATCCGCCCAGGCCTGGAGGTCTGAAACCGCATAGACGACCCGTCCCCCGATCTTGCGATAGACGGGACCGGTGCCGTAGCAGCGATGCTTCTCAAGGGTGCGGCCGGACAGGCCGAGATGGCGGGCGGCTTCGGGGGTGCGCAGGAAGCGCGGGGGCAGGGGCGTGAAGGCGTCGGTCATGGCGATCTCCTGGGACGCTGGCGCGGCGCTGGAGGGCGACGCGCCGGATGCGGGCAGGATTTCGCGAAGAGGGCGCGGTCGATAGCGGGCGCGCCGGCATCAGGCGATGCCGCCGGGGCATCGGCCGTATCTTGCCGATCAGCCCGTGGGTTCGAGCGTTCCGGCGGCGGCGTTCAACATTACGACGGCATGCTCGGCATGGGCGGCGGCGGCGGCGATGATGGCGTCCACCGCCGCCTGGAAGGCCGTCAGTTTGTCCGGCGTTGTAGCGGCTTGCGCCGCGAGGACCCCCTAGCCGCGATCGGTGCTGGAGGCGCGGGCGCGGGTTCCAAGCGAAGAGGCGAGGGCCGACTTCTCCTGGCCACTAGAGGGTCGAGCCGCCGTCGCACAGCGCAAGGCTCGCATCGGCGAATCCATGTGGACGACGCTCCGACGCCCAAAACGCGGCTCTCAATCGCCTTGGGAGCGGTCTTCGCCGCCTCGGGGCGGCGCCGTGCGCAGACGTCCTCCGATACGAAGGGCGTTGGTTTCGATCAGGGTCGCGGCCTCCTCGACATAGCCGGGCGCGCTCCCGGGCAGGCTCGCAACAGCCAAGGCCGTCGCCGCGCGTTGCGCCACCATGCGATCCACGAGTTCCTGGACCCGCTTTCGGACGTCCGCTGGACGGTAGCCGCACGCTTCGGCGATGGCGTCCCAATGGCGCCCGTCCACATCGCCGGGCTTGCGTTTTCGGCCGTCGATATTCTGCGCGAAATATTGGACGACGTCGGGCCAGGGCAGGACGGTCGAGACATCATAAAGCGGCGCCAAGCGCGGACCGGCCCCGACGGGCAGCAGAAGCGAATAGTTTTTTGCATGCGCGTCGGTATTGGCGACGAGGATATTGAAGATCAGCTGGTCCAGAAGGGACAGGGCGTCGCTCGGCGAAAGCCGGCGCCCGGTCCCCAGCAGGGTCTTCAGATCCGGCCCTCGCAGCGTGCCGCGCTCATATTTTCGCCCGGGCGGCACACCGTTCGCCTGGGCGAAGTCTTCCTGATGCAAACGTTGAACCCGGTGGGCGCGGCTGAGTCGTCGGTCGTAGCGCAGGACGCAGATCGCCTTGCGGCGACCGGCGGCAAGGAGGGTGACCTTGGCCGTCTCGATCCCGATGGCCTGGGCCAGACGCAGGCAATAGGTCTCGTTTTCGACGATGCCGGGGAGATTGGGATTGTCCGGCTTCAGGATGAGGGTCGAGGGCGCGCCATGGCGCGGGATGGCGAGGACGTCTCCCGGCTGCGGCAACCGCAGGACAGGGACGCCCGTGGGGTCCAGGAGCGCCAGGGCGGATTTTTCCTGCCCCCCGGCCAGGGAGAGACGGACCCCGTCTTCACCCGCGAGAAACGGCCGGCTCCGCAGGTCCTCGAAATGCCGTTCGAGCGCCGCCTGGGGGGCCTCGATCCGGTAGAATTCGGTCAGCGGCGTATAGGCCCATTTCGACGCCTCGGAGGGGAGGCTGAACGACAGGGCGCCGGCGGTGTCGCCGCCGATCACCTTGAGCAGGGCCAAGGTGTCCGCCCGGTCCAGGCCGAACGCGCGCGTGAGGACCGCCAACTGGCGTTCTTCGGGCAGGAGGTTGGCGAGCCAGGGCGAGATGATGTCCGATCCGAACGGCCCGTCGCCCAACGGCATGGTCAGGGATAGCGCAAAGGCTCCCCCGGTCTCGAGCCATCGCTGCGTATAATCAAACGATAGCGCCCCATCCTCGCCGACTGTGACGGCGCCGAGGTTCAGATCGTCGAACCAGACAGGAACCGGGTCGGTCATCTGTAGTCCTCAAGGTCATAGCCTTGGCCGCTCGCGACGGCGGCGGCCGGATCGGCGCCCAGATCGGCGCCCGGTCTGTCCTCGACCAGGTCGCCCGCGCGGAGGCGGAGAGCGCCGGCGATCCGATACAGGGTCGTGATGCGCAGGTCGCGCTTTCCGGTTTCGATGAGAGACAGGGCCGGCGCGCTGATGCCGCTGAGACGCGCCAGTTCATGAAGGTTCAAGCCGCTGGTCTCGCGCGCCTTGCGAATACGGGAGCCCACTTCGGCAAGCGCGGCGCTGAGTTCATCGCTCACGGCGTCTTCCTTTATCGTATTGGATAAAAATAATCCGTCGCTCGACCTTTATCAACTGATTTTACTTTAAACGGTAAATTGCAGCGGTGAAACGGGCAAACGGCTCTAAAATTACCGAAAACAATAATATAGCCCGAGAGGCCGACGCGCTTTGCAAAACTGCCGCGCCGTCGCTGACGAAAGCTCATCAAGGTCGGGCGCGCGAAGCCCTGCTCGCGGCGTCAGTCCAAAGGAGACTGACCTTGGTCCTGTGATAGGTTTGGCCGTCGTGGCGCGGGGGTCGGCCTACGCCGGTCTTGGTCCCGCGCGGGGGCCAGGCGCGGACGCCGCGTTCGAGATCGGCGAGGTCGGCGTGGACATCGGGGCGAGTGAAACCGCTCAGACGGGTCAGGACGTCCTCTCCAGGCATGGGGTTGAAGGGGAAGGCGGCGGCGCCTCGGCGCCGCCGCCTTCTGCTCAGTTCCTTGACCAGATCAGGCTGAACCCGCCGTCGACCTCGACCAGGGAGGCGTAGATCGGGGCCGGGAAGCTCGGGTCGTCGAGCTTGACCGAGAGATAGTCGCGGTTGGCCTGGCTGGTCTTTTTCCAGGCTGCGCCGAACTCCGTGGCGCCGGCGAACATGCGGTAGTCGGGGGCCTTGTCGTCGGCCTTCTCGTTGGGCCGAAGCTGGGCGTTGCGCACATTCAGGGTCAGGGTCTTGATCGCGCCGGAATAGGCGCCGTCCGTGAGGGTGAAGGTTCCAATGGTCGCCATGTCAGTCTCTCCTTTGCTGATCGGGCCACGCCAGCCGCGGCCTCGATGGCGATCGACAGGCCGACCCGACGCCGGTCCGCAGGCCCGCGCCCGCAGGGCGTCATGGGCCCCGAAGTGAAGCGGAGGACCGCAAGACGACGGCTTTCTTGTTGCGCGAGGAAGGCCGAAGGCCGGGGAAGAAAGTCGTCGGCAAGGTTGCGGCGACCGGCGGCGGGTCGGCCAGATCAGGCCAAGAGAGGTCCGCGCGGCGCGGCCGGTTGCGAGAGACGGCGATGAGACGCACCGGCCGGAATACGCCTCCTCCGACGCGGCTCCGGCGCGCTGCACAGGCTCATTTCCGAAGAGGGCTTGTGGGGAGCAGAGGCTCGAAACGACGACGATATCCGCCCGATTTCCGTTGGGCGGCCACGGCGATCAGCGTCCGGAACGTAGACAATGGACCGCTTGGCGAACGGCGACTATCTCTCGGTCAAGCTCGACGACCCGCGCTTTCCGGCCCCGATCTACGCCTGCCTGTTCGAGATCGACGGCGGCTTCAGCCTGATCTGGCCGCGCAGCGGAGCGCACGGCGTCGGCGAGGGTTCAGCCCGCCCGGTTCACATCGACAGCATGGACCGGGGCCAGGGTGCGCGGCCGTGACGCGCTTGCGGTCGAATCCGCGTTCCATGCGACAGACCTGACCCTTCTTCGCGGTCTATGTCGCGACGAGAGGCGAGCGCCGACCAAGACGCGTGGCGCGCCTTCGGTCAACGACATCGGACAGTCCTCCAGACCAAAGCCCTTTGGCGCCCTTCTGCAAGGCGAAGACCGCAAGGCCGCGCGCCGAAGCGCGCGGCCTCACCCTATAGAACGCTTATTCGGCGGCGAACGGATCGGCGTCAGGATCACCGGCTTCTTGCCCGGCTTCGCCGCCGACTTGACTGGGGTCATGCGGCGCCTTCGCCTCGCCCTGTGGGTTGGCGGGCGCGGTGCGCAGCATCGGCGGCAGCCAGCCCGTCCCTGCCACAAGCCCTTCGGCGGCCTCGGCCATGTCGGCCTTCTTCATCCCGGCCAATCGCCCGGCCTGTTCCGCATCGACAGCCTCGCCCACGGCCTCCAGCACACGCGCCTTGGACACCCGCCCGAAATAGGACGCCGCCGTCGCGCGCCACGTCTGGGTCATGTCCAGACCGCAGGCCGTGGCCAGGACCTCGGCCTGCGCCCAGGCCGCCGGATGACGGTCGTGGGGATCGCGCACGGCCTGGACGCTCAATCCGGCGCAATAGGCCAGGAGGTCCAGCAGGTCCGACCCCGACATCTCCACCAGGGCCGCCCACAGGTCCGCCGCCTTGTCTGGCAAGCGCACCGCCCAGGCCTCGCCACGCTCGGCCACGCGCCGCCCGGCCGGGGTCTCGGAGACGCCGGGCGCCGCCTTTTCCAGGCCCGTCTTGGTCAGCCGTAACTGCAAGGGCGTCGGCGGATCATAGACCGGATAGAAGACCGACAGGGCCAGGACATGGACCACCGCCGTCAAGGCCAGGATGGGTTGGGTCTGGAGGGCGTCGCGCAGCCCCATGGTCTTGTGGGCGCTCAAATCGATGATCAACCGATCCGACAAGGGCGCGCCGCTGTCGGCCGAAGGCGGTTCGGACGCCAAGCCCGACGGCGCGTCCCGTTCGTCCGCTCCCCGCTCTTCGGACGCCGCGTCCTCGCCGGAACCCGCGCCTTTATCCTCGGTTTCAGGCGAAGCCAGCACGTCCTCGGTCCGCACCAGACCCCGTTCGAACCGCGCCGTCCCGTCGTGGCCCAGGATCACCAGGACGCCCGCCCGCGCCTTGGCCTCGGCCGGATAGTCATACGCCGGTCCATAGGCTTGCAGTTCGCGGTCGAGGGCTTCGAGCCGGGCGTCGGCGCTTTCGCTCAATCCCTCGTCCTCGTCCGCCTCGGCGATCAGCCGGTCGTATTCCTCGGCCAAGGCCGCCACCGCCGCCGCCTCGTCCGGGGTGCGGACCACGGCCTCGGGCCAGACCCGTCCGAAGCGGGCGTCATAGGCCATGTCGATCCGCCCCTCGGCCCATTTCCAGGCCTCGCCTTGGCGGACCTCGTCCGCCAAGGCGGCGAGTTTGGCCTCGGCCAGCCGGTCCAGCAGGGCCACGTCTTCGAACCATCCGCCCCCGTCCTCGGTGAAGAGGTCGCGCAGGACGCCGCCGCCCGCCGCCGTATAGGCTTCGACGCCGACGAAGCGGGCGCGCCGGTCGTCGGCCCGCACCTTGGCCTCGGTCATGGCGCGACGGATCACATAGGGCGCCGCATAGGGACCGGTCTGTTCATAGACCTGGCGTTGCCGGGCATGGTCGTCGCTGACGCCGAAGGCCATCAACTGGTCCAGAGACACGTCGCCCGCGCGATAGGCGGCGATCAGCTCCGGCGCCACCGCGCCCAATCGCATCCGCTGGCGCACGGTCTGGGCCGAGACCCCGAACCGGGCGGCGATCTCTTCGGCGCCCCAGCCCTTCTCGTCCGCCACACGCTTGAAGGCTTCGAACTGGTCGGCGGGGTGCATGGCTTCGCGGGTGATGTTTTCGTCGAGCGAAATCTCATGGGCGTCGTTGGTCTCGTCCACGCTCACGCGAACCGGATGGGCGCGCTTGAGGGTCTTGCGCTTGGCGAGCAGCCGCAGGGCAAGACGGCGCCCCTCGCCGATGGTGACGAGGTAGTCGCCGGTCGGACTTCCATCGGCGCGGCGATCGATCTCGACCACGGGCGGCTGCAACACCCCCTTGGCCTTGATCGAGGCCGCCAGGGCTTCGAGGGTCGCCGCCGCATGGGGCGTCTTTCTTGCATTCTTCGGCGAGGCCTTCAGCCGGTTCAAGGGAACGACCAAGGTCGTCCCCAGGATCGCGCCCGCGTCTGTCGCGGGCGTCGGAGCGGGATGGGTGGATTGCGCCGTCATGGCTCTGCTTCCTTTTGGCAGGGGTTACAGGCACGCGAACTGCGCGCCTGAAACCCTGCCTCGCGGCGAGCAGCGGGTGTGCAAACGGAGGTGCGCCTTCGCGGGGACCCGGCTGCAGGGCCTTGGGTCTCGGGAGAGATCGACGCCCCTCGCCAGGACCGAAGCGGGGCGGAAGGCGTGCCGAAGTGCGCCGAGGGCGGAGCCCTAAGTCCGGCTGGCCTTCAGGCCGGCCCACCAGGAAGCCATCCTGAGCGTTCGGCCCGAAGGGCGTGAAGGCGGATGCGCCGTCGTCGTCGCCCGACCGGCCTTCGATCTCGGATAGGTATGAGGCGCATTTCCGATCGGCAGGACCAGGCTTCGGCCGACGGGGCAGACCGAACAGGGTTTGCGGCAATGCACAATCAGAACTATTTTAAATCACAACCAGAATTGAGCTTGTGCGCGCCCTGGATCAAGCGCAACTTACCGTCAGTTGCATTCGTTCGCCGCCTTCGCTCACTAAGGGTTGCCGTAATGCCTGAACGCGCTGACGCCTCTCCCCCCCCTGTCGCTTTTGAGGGGCGATCCGGCGACCAATCCGATCGTGATCGCAGCCAAGCAGCAGGGATGTCTGTCGCTCGGATCGCTCGACGACCTCGCAGGCGCGGGGATCGCCTTGACCTGCACCACCGCGCCGGTGGTCCTGATCCTGCCCGAACCCCCGACGCGCAACGTCAAACATTCCCTCGCCCAGCGCTGGGACGGCCCGCCGACGCTTGTCGGCGCCCCGCAGAATGTAATGTTCGAGGGCGGAGAGCACACGGCGATCGGCGACAGCGCCTTTCTGTATTTTTCCGCATCTGAGCCTGGCATTCCCGCCTACAGCCTGGCGATCCCGCTCCCCAATGGCTTGCGCCTGACTTACGGGCAGATCGTCTCTCTCGGCGGGGATTTCTACGGCCTGCCGGATGCGCCGATTTCGGACGGCGCGACCGCAGCGGACCGGGTTACGCGGTTCACTAACGCCTATAATTCCCTGGCGGTCGCGGCGGCGGCAGCGGCGGAGGCCCCCCAAATCCTGCAAGTCATGCAGACCGAGATCGACGCGGTGAACGCGGCGCTTCAGCAGGGCCAATCCGCCTCGTCCGCCTATGCGGCGCTCGGCGACACTCTGTCGGAACAATGGAACCGCATCACCGGCGGCGGATCGATCATTTCGCCCTGGGTGCCCTTGGGGCGCTATCTCAATCTGGCGGCGGTGAACTGGGACCATTTCGGCGCTCACGCCGTCCTGGCCTATCAAGCCGGCCACGCCGCTGCGCTGGCCCAGGCGCTGGCGGCGCGCGCGGCGCCGCCCGCCCAGCAGGGGCAGGCGCTCGGCTACGCCTATGCGATGAACGCCTTCGCCGACCACTTCCTGTCGGATCTGTTCTCGGGCGGCCACATCACCACGCCCCGCAAGGAGCTCTACGAAGGCGTCACTCCCAGCAATGTCGGCTCACTGCTGTCGCGCTATATGCATGACGAGAACTGCCTCTGGGGTCTGAATGTCACCAACGCCCACGGCAATGCGTGGCGCGCCTATGGCGACAAGCGATATTTCGACACCGTCGATCTCGCCAATCGAACCCTGGTCGATGTCGCGGTCCAGGAGTCCGTCGACGAAATCTTCGCCGCCTTCGTCAATGGGACCAACCCTCAGCCCGCCGCCTATGCGGCCTTGGCCCGTATCCCCAACCTGGCCCAGGCCGCCGACCGCACGACGGCCCAGGCTAACGGCAATATCTCGCCCCTGTTCAGTTGGGACGGCTCGGTCGTTCTCCGCCGCAACAATGTCGATGATCTCAACGACTATTCGTGGACCAGCAGCTGGTGGGGCTGGTCGACCCTGACCTTGATGCAGAGCTACAGTCCCAACCAACCGACCGGTTTCCCCGCGCCTCCCGCGACGGGCCCGGTCATCTCGGGCTGGCAGAGCGCCCAATCCGTGCCGCCGAACTGGGTGGCGGGGGCCCAGGTGCGCTATGCGGTCAGTTTCGTCGCGGCGCAGTACGAGTCTGCGCCGGGGCCTTGGAGCGCCACGGTCGCGGTTGCGGCCAACCAGGCCTTTCCCATGCTCACCGGCGTGCCGACCGGGCCGGCCGGGACCTTGATGCGGCGTGTCTATCGCGAGTTCCAGGGCGCGGTGTTCACCTATGTGGGCCAGATCGCCGACAACGCCACGACCACCTTCATCGACACCAATCCTTGAGCGGGTTTCGGCGCTTGGGCGCCGCCGCCTCAGGCTCAGGTTCAGTCTGCCTGCCCGCCCTTGTTTTTCAGAGCATCAAGAGAGCGCCATGTCCGTCACCGTCACCCTTCTCTTCGACGACAACAGTTTCATCGAGCCCGGCGTGGACCTTCAACTGTTGGACGGGGGCAGGGTCGTGGCTGCGGCCACGACGGCCGCGGCCGGCCAGGTCACCTTCAATATCGACCCTGCCGATTTGTCGGCGCCGATGATCAATCTCGCGCCCCAGCAGACGCCTCCGGCCTGATCCGCCGTCCCTTTAGGGCGCGATTGACCGCGCCGTCTTATCGAGAGAGCCGCCATGACCGTGACCGTGTCCGCCTGCCTCATCATCGACACCTCGGCGAGCATGTCGCCCTGGGTCGCCAACACCCTGATCGACAGCAAGGCCTTCGTGTCCTACGCCCTTCCCGGTGATGCGATCGGGGTGGTGAACTACGACGTCAACGCCAACAACTGTTACGCGCCCAATGGCCAGATGGCCGTGGTCGACGCCACGCTTTCGCAGATCGCCGCCGCGACCCAGGCCATCTCCACACTGACCTTCAATGGCAACTGCACCAATATCGGCGGGGGCATTCAGGCCGGTTACAATCTGCTGACCGCATCCAGCGTCGCGCCCAAGGCGACGGTGTTGTTGACCGATGGGCAGCAGAACTGCGGCACCAGTCCGATCAATGTGCCGCCGAGCTTCCCCGTCTACGCCTGCGGCATGGGCTCCTACGTGGATGCGGCTCAGTTGCAGCAGGTCGCGACGCGCACCAACGGCCTCTATTACGGCGTCGCCTATCCGGTGAACATGATGCAGATCTACAATCAGATCCGCTCGAGCCAGCCGCGCATCCAGAGCGTACTCAACTATCTGACCGCCATGACGCCGACGCAGCAGTCTCTGCTGTTGCCTGCGGCCATATCCACTCCGGACCTGCAGCAGGTCGGGGTGGTCTGGAGCGACCCGAGTTTCGTCTATTCGTCAAATCCGTCGCCCACCGGCAACCAGCTCTACATCGTCCTGTATCAGCCCGATGGACAGATTTCGCCGATCACGCCCAATCGTTCGGGGCCGGGCTATGTCATCTTCGACGTCGGCAATCCCATGAACGGGACCTGGAACGTCTATGTCCAATACGCCGGGACGTCGAACAGCCTGTCGGTCACGACCGGGGTGTTCGAGTTTACGCCGGCCGGGGTCAGTGAAGCCCTGCTCACGCTGGAGACGCCGGAGTTCGTCAAGGCGGGCTCGCCCCTGACCCTGAACGCTCATCTCGTCCATGACGACGGCGAGCCGATCACCGTCACCTCCATGGCCGCACGGGTCATGGCCCCCATGATCAGCGTGAAGAACGCCCTGATCAAATACGCGGACGATCTCAAAGCCCTATCGCCGGTCCTGGACGAACCGGCGCACGAGCAGGATACGCCAGAGCGTCGGTTGGCGCTTCTGCATCGGCTCTATCTCCCCACGCACGACATTCTGCCCTACCGGCGATTTGAAGCGCCTTTGGCGACGACGGGCGACGCCACGCGCCAATTGCAGCTGACCGACACCCAGCAGAGCGGGAGCTATAATCTCGTGGTTCATGCGACCGGCTATTCGCAAAAATCCGGCCTGGCGGTGCAGCGCACCCAGCTCGTCAGCGTGCCCGTGATCGACGGCTGATCCGCCGTCCTGCGCGACGTCCTTTTCTTGTCCGGGAAATCCCATGTCCTCAGTCGCCGTCGTGCCGATCCTCGAAACCTCGGCGCTTATGGAAAGCTCGGGCTTCGCCGCCACGGCGACGATCGGCGTCAAGGCCTTCATCGACGACCTTCTGGCCAATGACGCTGTGGCGGTGGCGGCGTTCGATGCGGCCGGAGCCATTGTCTATCCATCGACCAATATTCTGGCGGTGGTGGACGCCACCCTGTCGCAACTGACGGCGGCGGACGCGGCGGTCGATGCGCTCGGCTTCACCGGCGCGACCATCAACATCGGCGCCGGGTTGCAGGCGGCGTACGGCGTGTTCGCGACGGCGCCGGCCGGCGCGCTGCCCAGCGCCCTTCTCGTCAGCACCGGGCAACAGAGCCCGGGCGGCGTCGATCCCCTGACGCTGGCCACCTATACGCCGACCTCCGTCTGTGCGCCGGGCCCCACGGCCAACCTGACCCTGCTGAACCAGATCGCCACGGTTTCGCGCGGCGTCTATTATTACATGCCGGGCCCCAGCGACATGCAGACGGCGCTGAACCAGATTCGCGGTCAAAGACCCGGGTGGATCACCGTCGTGAACCAGGCCAAGCCGGTGTCGCCGATGGGGTTCTGGCTTCAGCCGGCGACCCTGGCTTCCGGGCTGGCCGAGGCCCAGATCAGCGTCGTCTGGGAGAATGCGGCCCTGACCTATACGGCCTCGCCCAACCCGGGGCCCAACCAGATCAGCATCACCTTGGTCGCGCCGCCCGGGATCACCCTGCCGACCCAGCCCAGCCTGGTCGGCGGCGGCTATTGCCTGTGGAATTTGCCGGCGCCCGTCCGTGCGGGCCAATGGTATGTCCAGATCATGTACGCAGGCGCTGTCGCCCTGCCGGTGACGATCGGGGTCTTCGCCGCGCCGACGACGCCCGCGCCGTCGCTCGCGCTCGGTGCGATCCAGCCTCCGGTGGAGGGCGAACCCCTTTACATTGTCGCCGCCTTCGACGACGTCCCGGACGGGTTGCAGATCGACGCCGCCGTCGCGGACATCGTCTATCCACGCACCTCGCTGGCCACATTGATGAAGGCGCATGCCGAAGCGCTGCCGCCGGCCCCGCCGCTCGGCCTGGGCGACGCCGGCCATCCCTCCGGGGAGGCGATCCTGGCGCTTCACCGGGTGCGCGACGCCCTCCTGCCGCGCGGCGACATCTTCGCCCATATCCAGACCAAGACGCCGGTGGTCTTTGATCGCCAACACCGCGCCGTCGTCCCCGCTGCCGGGGCCGCCGTCGCCGGCGGGCTATTCTGTCGCCTCTCGGTCAAGGGCCGGGTGGGGGGCGAGGCGTTCGAGCGGACCGAACTGCTGTCTGTGCACGTCCCCTATGCAGCCCCCTCAAGGGCGAACCCGCCCGTACCGAAGAACTTGAACAGCGATCAACCCGCCGTGTTCACGCTCGCCCAGGCGGCCGACGCCAACAACATCCAGGAAGACGAATATGGGTCGGCCAATGGCGGCGTCATCTTCTCCACCATCACCTCCTGCCTGTTGCTGGCCGGACTGACGGACGCAGGCCAGGTCTTCGGCATTCATCTCGCCCTGTTCAACGCGCAGGACGAGCCCTTCACCATTGATGATGTTCAGGAGGTCGCCGACCGCCTGCACGCGTTCCACGCCAATCCCGCCTCTGTGATCCTGTTCGGCGAAACCGAATTCTGGGACGAAACCCTTTTGCAGGCCCTGCAAAATATCGCGTTTTCCGCCCCCACCAATGTTGGAAGCGGACATTACGGGGTGCGCATTGCCGGCGCGGCTGTGGAATATTATTCCGTCTAGAACCGTCAGACCGCCGTCTTTTGGCGGATAGGGCCCGAGCGCCGGAGGTTCGGCGGGACGGCACTCGCCCAGAGTTTCCGGCTCAAGGGCGCGGGAGACGAGACCGAGCCTCCACTGCGGATATCGACACGCGACTTGACGACTCGCGCGCGAGCACGGCTAGCTCGGCCGCATGGTTAAAGCCGCGATCAAGACGCCCGAGGGCGACGCCCCTAATCCCATTGATCGACACGTCGGCCGCAGGGTGGCCGAACGTCGGCAGATGCTGCGTTATAGCCAGGCGCAACTGGCCCAGGCGGCGGGGGTCACCTTCCAGCAGATCCAGAAATACGAGCGCGGCGCCAATCGGATCGCTGCCTCGCGCCTTTGGGAAATGGCCGACTTCCTCAACGTCGATCTGAACTATTTCTTCGAGGGTCTTGGCGAAACGGACGGCGTCGTGCGCGATGCACGCAAGGCGGTCACAAGACTGACGATGGAGATCGCCCGACTGGCGCCCGAGCTGTCGCCTCGGAACCAGAAGCTGGTCCTGGACCTGGTGCGGCAACTGGCTGAGGTTCCCGTCGAGGCTGACGCGGATGTCGAGGCCTGACCTAGGCTTCGCCGGCCGCCTTGGGCGGCGAATCGAGCTTTCGAACGGACGCTAGGGCGATGGGGCGATTGACGCGGCGCGAGATCGAATGCGTGCAACTGGCTGGGCTGAGATTGTCCAACCAGGAGATCGCCGATGTCTTGGGCATCACGCCCTCGACGGTGGCCAATTATCTGCAAAGCGCCAACGCCAAGCTCGGAACCAGCCATAGACGGGCGGCGGCACAGGCCTTGGGCATTCAATACCCAGGCGCCGGAATGACCGATGCGGAACTGGTCGAGCGGCTGCCAGAGCGGCTGCGTCCGGCCGACCTGCCGGGCGTGGGGTCTCTCAAAGACGACCGTCCCTGGTTCGCCCGCGCTTGGCGGCCGCCGCCGGGGCGCCGGCTCGTTCGACTGGGAGTGATCGTCGGCGTGACGACGCTGTGGCTGCTCGTTCTGGGCGGACTGACGTCTGTAGTGACGACGATCTTCTCGACGCTCGACGCATGGCGGCCTTCCTAGCCGAGAGGTTCGCCATGAATGACAAGACCGAGTTCGCCAATCTCATCGCCCGGCGCCTGCAGACGGCCGAACAGGCCGTTGATCAGGCCCTGGCCGAGATCAGTCTTTTGACCCACGACATGACCCGGCATCGCGCCGGCGCCCGTTTCGCCGCCCAGGCCGGCCACCAGGCCCTGATCGACGCCCACGCGGCGGCAAGCGCCCTCGTCGAAGGCCGTTCCAGGCTCGTGGCCAGTCATGATCGGCTGGCGCGCACCGCGCGCGTCCTGGGCATCGCCATCACCGCCGGCGGCCCTTTGGAAGGCAAGGAGCAGCCGGCGGCCAGAGCTGCGGCGCAGGTCCTGGAGGACTGATGCTTCAGGCGGGGCTCTTGATCGTCAGTTTGGCGGCCTTGGCGGCTCCGGTCGCCTGGGGCGGTCGGGCCGATCGCTGGGGCGCGGCGCTTCTGCTGGCCGACATGCTGCTCAGTCCGCTGGCGCAGCATCTGATGATCGACGACTTCCGCTGGGGCGTCGCCTTGGTCGATCTTGGCTGCGCCGTCGGCCTAGTCGCCCTTGCCTTGCGCGCGGACCGGTGGTGGCTCTTGTTCGCCGCCGGACTGCAGATCGCCGTGGTCCTGACCCATTTCGCGGCGCTGGGCCCCGCCTTTATCTACAACTGGACGGCCGTCACGGTCCGGCTGGCGACCTGGATCGCTTTGCTGATCGTGCTGCTCGTCGGCGCCTACGAAGCCCATGTGGTGCGCCGCTATCGGCTGGCGCCGAACAGACCGGCCTGAACCCCAACCCCATAGAGGCCGCCGCGTCGCAGGCGCGGGGCCTGGAGACTTGATCATGGCTGACAGCCAAACCTCGACCTTCGCCGTCCTGTTCGCCCAATGGGGCGAGCTCCGCCGGTTCGAAGGCTTCGCGCCCGATGAATTCCCGTCCTACGAAGCCTGTTGCGCGGCCGAACGCGCCTACGAGGAGAGGCTCGACGACTGCGAGCGCCTGCTGCTCGCTGCGACTCCGACCTCGGAGACCGAAGTCGCCTGTCTGCTCGAGGTGATTCACACCGGCGAAGACCTGACCGCTCAGGGCTTCGCCGCCTTGGGCCGCGTCCAGACCTGGATGATGTCGCACGGGGCGGCGGCGGGATCGCGGGGCGCCGCGCCGCTCGTCCCCTGGGGAGATCGGGCGGCCTATCGGGGCGCGGAAGCGCCGCCCGCGCCCTGAGACCTCGGATTCCCGATCCGTCGGCCGGTTGTTGCGCCGGAGCGTGGGGCGGCAGGGTGTGCTGGCCTAGGCACCGCGAGGTCTACGATCACTGCCTGGGCGAAGGCGCGGCCGGACGACCGTTTGTCTGACAGTTGCGTATCTCCCCCTTGACCGAGAAATCGTGCGGACGGAGTCGCCGTTGTGGCTTTGGCGGCAGATCCTGGCGCGGTTGTGAGGCCGGTACGGTCAGGCCAAAGCCGTTTCCGCGCTGGATCTTACAGATCGGTGTCATTTCCGCATTGCGAAGCTTCTCAATCCTGGGTAGGTGAAGTTACTTAGGGGGACGTTCAATGCGCTATATGGGTCAGAGCTTGGTCGTCGCGTCTGCGATGGGGCTTTCAGCCTCTATGCTCTGCCCTACGGCGGGCCATGCGCAGGTCTCCACCACCTATACCTACGACGCCCTGGGCCGTCTGAAGACGGTGACCACTGCGGGCGGCGCGACGGTCACCTATGCGTATGACGCGGCCGGCAACAGAAGCCAGGTTGTGGTGGCGGGCGTTCAGACGGGGCCGACCGCCTTCGATCTCGGTGCGGCGGTGACCGGCGCGACGGCTGGCGCATGGCTCCTCAGCGCCGCGCCGGTCGTGTCGGGCTTTACCGGCGCTGTGGCCGTGTCCGTCACTGGCGGCCAGTATCGGATCAACGGCGGGGCCTGGCAGACGGCGGCCGGCACGGTGAGCGCCGGCCAGGCGGTCCAGGTGCAGGTCCAGGCGTCGACGACACCCGGCGCGAGCCAGACGGCCACGCTCAATGTCGGCGGCGTCACGGATACCTTCCAAGTGACGACGGCGGCGGCCGACACGACCCCGAACGCCTATGATCTCGGCAATCCGGTCACGGCGGCCTCGGGCGCTTGGTCGACGTCGAACACGGTGACGATCGCCGGCATCGATGCGGCGACGGCGGTGTCGATCAGCGGCGGCCAGTACCGGATCAACGGCGGCGCCTGGACGACGGCGAACGGAACGATCACAGCCGGTCAGACGATTCAGGTTCAGGTCCAGGCCCCGGCGACGGGCGGTGCGAGCCAGACGGCGACGCTCAACGTCGGCGGCGTCACGGACACCTTCCAAGTCACAGCGACGGCGGACGCGACGCCCGACGCTTACGACCTGGGCAATCCGGTGGCGGCGGCGTCAGGGGCCTGGTCGGCCTCGAGCACGGTGACGATCACCGGGATCAATGCGGCGGCGGCGGTGTCGATCACGGGCGGCCAGTACCGGATCAACGGCGGGGCCTGGACCACGACGGCGGGCACGGTGTCTGCCGGCCAGACGGTTCAGGTTCAGGTGCAGGCTCCGGCGACAGCCGGGGCCAACCAGACCGCGACCCTGACGGTGGGCGGGGTGACAGATACCTTCCAGGTCACAGCGACGGCGGACACGACGCCGGACGCCTATGATCTGGGCGGGCCGGTCACTGGGGCTTCTGGGGCCTGGTCGGCGTCGAACACGGTGACGATCGCCGGGATCAATGCGTCGGCGGCGGTGTCGATCAGCGGCGGTCAGTACCGGATCAACGGCGGCGCCTGGGCGACGACGGCCGGCACGGTGTCTGCGGGCCAGACGGTTCAGGTTCAGGTCCAGGCCCCTAGTGCGGGCGGCGCGAACCAGACGGCGACCCTGAATGTCGGCGGCGTCACGGACACCTTCCAGGTCACGACGGCGGCGGACTACACGCTCGACGCCCTCGACTGGTCGAACATTTCCGGGACCTCGTCCTCGACCAACTTCGTCACCGGCGGGACGGCACTGCCGCTCAACGGCGTCAACAGCAATGTCACGCTGCGTGGAACGATCACTAATCTGAGCGGCAATCTGTCGGCGGGGTCGCGGCTGGAGATGTGGGTCAACGGAGTGATGCGGTATCACTCGACCAATCTCGGCAACGGGTCGTGGCCTGGGGGCGAGTTCGCGCCCGGCGAGACCGTGCAGTTCGTGGCGCGGGCTGTGTCCGCCGATGGCGCGCAGCGCTTAGGCAGCTACACCGTGACGGTCCAGAACCTCACCACCGGCCAGACGATCGACACCTTCACCGTGGCCCAGACGGCGGCGGCTCCGGACTACACGCCCGAGGTCTTCAACGACTTCACCGACCAGAATGCGGTGACCAACGATCCGACGATCTGGTTCGGTCCGGCGCAGACGGTCACGGGCATCAACCAGCCCGTCACCTTGCGGGTCGAACGCTATAACTACAGCGGCAACTTCAACGAGATCTACGTCAACGTCTATCGCGACAGCGGCTCCGGCTGGGTCCACCAGGGCTCGTTCGATCCCCGCAACAGCGGCTACCAATACGTCGACTTCACGGTGAACAACGGCGACAAGGTCCATTACGCCGTGGATGCGCGCACCTATGAAGGGCGCAAGACCGGCACGATGAACATGGTGGTGTGGAACCTGTCCCAGCCCGGTGGAGCGGCTCAGCTCTCCAACCGAACCGCCACCATGACCGTCGACAACGACAACAACTACAACATTCCTGATTACACGCTTGATGGGATATCGATCCCGACTCTGTCGGTCACATCGAACGATAACGCAGCCTGGACCAATACGGCCATGCTCACGGTGGCGGGGATCAACCGGCCTGTGACGTTGCGTTTCACGCGTGGCAATCAGTCGGACAGCTTTGCTGCGGGCTCGACGGGCACGCGCCGTCTCCATGTTTTCCATTCTACCAACAACGGGGCCTCCTGGATCGAGCATGTCTTAACAGATGCTTCCGCAGTCCTCGACGTGACGGTCAACAACGGCGATCTGATACACACGCGTGCATTGTTCGAGACGACGACGGGGCGGGGTCAGTCTTCCTTTAGCGGCTACATCACCAATTTGCAGACCGGCGCACAACTCGCGGCCTTCAACGTCAGCGGTGTCGTCGATGCCGATAACAACTACAATATCGGCGGCAATGTCGCCGCGACAGATTGGCCGATGGTCAGCGCGTGGTGGAATTCGGTCAACGGCTCAAGCCAGAGTCCGAACTATTCGACAGGCGCAGCAAGGACAATCAGCGGCTTGGCCGCAGGCCAAACGGCGACCCTGACGTTGTCGGCGGTCGTTGACGGAGACACATCTGCGGCGCTCGCGGTCAATATCGTCAAGAACGGCGTAGACCAAGGCTTGAGACTGAACTCGCCCGCCTATTCAAGCAGTGTCTCCACGAGCGCAGCAACGGTCACGGTTCAAAACGGCGACCAGATCGCCTTCAAGGCGATCGTGAACGGCGACACGGCTACACTGTCCAACCCACAAGTGTTCCAAGGAAAAGAGATGACGGTCACCGTCCACGCGGTGCCGGGGGGCGCTGTGGATACCTTCGTTGCGAGCGGAAGCTATTCCGATAGATACAGCTCCGGCAACGGAGGCGGTGAGGGGCCGATCATCTTGGACTAAGATTTATCTGAAATCCGCGTGACTGATGCTAGGGGGGGGGGGCGTCAGCTATTCGACGTGGGGAAACCTCACATTGGAGATCGAAGGCAGCGTGTAGACCGTGCAAGGTCTTGGCGGCACCGATAATAAGCCGAACCGAACAGATGTGCAGTGAACGCAAAGAATTCAGAGAGATTCAAGCACTCATAAATTAGCAGAACAAAGATTTTTTGATTGTTGTGTGGACGTGGCGAATCTTGGATCGATTAATGACCAAATTCAGGCGGTGTGGAACGAGCTATGAATGTAAAAAAAATATCGCTGACGATTGCCATCAACGTGGTGGCTATCGTTACGTGTGCGCAAGTTGTGGCCCAGGATGTCGCTTCTGCGATAAAGCCGTTACTGCCTGTCACACGTGATGAAAACGGGGTTGATATAGTTTCAGGCTCAATCTTTTTTGAGCATACATTGTCCATGCCTGCGGCAAACGCGGGGAATCCGGTATTTCAGCTCATCTATCGATCGTCTTCCAATATTGAATCCGCTTGGGGGAACAATCTCACGACGTCTGTCGGTTGCTATCTTAACCCAGACGAGTGGGAAATGTACGAGAAACAGTTCGTTTCCGTCGATGGTCAGTCTGAAATTATCGACCTTTCTACTGAGGGGGTCTCTTCAGATGTTCCAATACCTCCGCATCCTCAGCCCGTCCCGGTCGTGAGGCCGATACCGACAGATGCTGGAACGCTTTCACAATCCGCCCTGCCTCCCTATCATCTAGAGTATATCAGAAGAGATGGTATGCGTGCCGTATTTCTAGCGAATTGGAATGCCGATACAGATTGCTATGAAAGCGAGGATGCATATTACATTGTAAGACCAAATGGAGAGCGTCTGACATTCGATTACGATAGCCCTAGTATAATTTATAGGTCGTTTGTCACTGTTACATCAAGTGCGGGCTATCAGTTGAGACTGCGCATTCGTCGCCGCTCACAGGACGAAATGTGTGTCCCGTATGATGCTAAAGGTTGGACGTGCCTATTATCCGCAACTCTTATACGCACGGCTGAAGAAAACTGTCCATTAGTTGCGGAGTGTACTTATGGCCGAGTTTGGCCTTCGCTCCGCGTCGGATATGTTGGAGCTAGCAAGATTATCTTGTCCGACGAAGCGGGCCGCCAAACGACATACACCGTAACTGAAGGAACGGGCGGGCGCCTTAACGGTTGGTTGAGGCGTGTCATTACTGCGGTCAATTATCCAGACGGGCGTGTAAGGACGTTTTCTTACCGCACAGCCCGGTCGCTTCCGGGTGAACCCTTGGGTTCGACGAGCACAATTTCGACGGTGAATGAGGGCGGTGCGCAGTGGTCCTATCTATGGGCGTCGGATTTTCCACCCGAATGGAAAGACACGCTGTGGGGTCTCTATGCCGGTACGAGAACGGTGATTGATCCCACAGGTCGTTCTTGGGCCTATAAAATAGGCTATGGCGGGCGTGCCGACTACGGTATAGGTCGGAATTATTTAGTAAGTGCTAGAGATGACGCTGGCCGAATAACCTCGTATGATTGGTTTGGCTACCACAATCCTGTACTTAAGCGTGTAACATTTCCATCTGGAAAGAGGGTTGAATACACGTACGACGTGCGAAGAAACATTGTTTCTGAAAAGGAATTTTCGACCGACGGCAGCTTTATTGAGTTGAAAGCTGGATTTGACGCGGATTGCGATAATGCTCTAACCTGCAATCAGCCCAATTGGGTTGAGGACAGAAATGGTGGAAGAACCGAATTTACATACGGTGATCTCCATGGTGGTGTTCTAACGGAAAGACAACCCGCCCTGTTAAATGGTGTTAGGCTCGAAACTCGCTACACGTACGATGCCTTGTCTACTAACGATGGAGCGATTTACCGCCTTACTGAAATGTCTAAATGCAGTTCAATAAGTTCCTGTGCTGGAACCGATGATGAAGTCCGGACCCAACGATCTTATTGGGATTCGACGCTGTTAAGCTCGACAGAAACAACCATTGGAGGCGGGCTGACAATAACGCGCGGCTTTGCTTACAACCACCGCGGATTGCCGACGTCTGCCACGGATCCCTCCGGCGCGGTGACACACAATACATATGATCTGGCAGGTCAGCATATTTCATCGATCTCTGAGGACCCGGACGGGGCAGGGCCTTTGCCTAGGGTGGTCCAGCGGTTCGCCTATGACGCCGCCGGGAGGCGTATTCGCGAAGAGATTGGAAGCGGTAATGCGACGGACGGAGCAGACTTCAATCTTGTTCGCGTAAAGCGCACGTTTTACGATCCAGTGACAGGACGCCCAATAAAAATTGAAGAGGTGCTTCCGTGAGAGGGGCTCTCGAAATCGTTTTGGGTGTGGCCTCAGTTGTCGCGGTGTCCACTGTCGTGTCGACCTCTGTGCAAGCGGAGACCGTTCTGACGGTTACACAGTTGAGCTATGATGCCGCAGGAAGGCCGGAATGCACGGCTGTTCGTATGAATTTCGCGGCGTTTGGGAGCCTGCCGACGTCGGCCTGTACGCTGGGCATGGAAGGTAGCCAGGGCCCGGACCGGATCGAACGCAAGTCCTATGACGCCGCGGGTCAGTTGCTTCGTGTTGAGCGCGGTGTTGGTACACCGCTGGAACAGGACTATGCCCGCTACACCTATTCGCCGAACGGCAAGCCGACGAGTGTGACGGACGCCAATGGCAACAAGGCGTCGATGACCTATGACGGCTTTGATCGTCAGAGCGCCTGGTACTTCCCCTCGACCACGACTGCGGGCGAAGTCAGCGCGACGGATTACGAGGCCTATGGCTATGATCCGGCGGGTAATCGCAAATGGGTGAGGAAGCGCGACGGTCGGGTCATCAACTACACCTACGACGCCCTGAACCGGATGACGTCCAAGATCATCCCGGACGGCGGCGGTCTGCCGGCCTCGGCGACGCGGGACGTCTACTACGGCTATGATCTGCGCGGGCTGCAGCTCTACGCCCGCTTCGACAGCGCGACCGGGGAGGGGGTGACCAACAGTTGGGACGGCCTGGGACGGATGACCGCGTCCAGCGTCAATCTGGGCGGGGTGACCCGCACCTTCAACCATCAGTACGATCTGAACGGCGCGCGGACCCGCATCACCCATCCGGACGGTCAGTACGTTAACTACCACCGCGATGGACTGGGGCGGATTGGGTCCACCGACCTGAACAATACGGTCGGTCTGTTCCACGCTCTGTTCGATGCGCTAGGACGCCCTTGGTTGCTCTACCGCGAAAACGGCGGCTATTGGGGCGGGGCCACCAGCTACGACTATGACGGCCTGTCGCGGCTGACGAGCCTGACGCACGATCCGGTGGGGACCGGCTATGACGTCACGACCGGCTTCGGCTACAATCCGGCCAGCCAGGTGACCAGCCGGACGGTGTCGAACGACGCCTACCGCTTCAACGACCACGTCAACGTCACCCGCAACTATGCGGTCAACGGGCTGAACCAATACACCTCGGCAGGGCCGAAGAACTTCATCTATGACGCCAACGGCAACCTGACCTCGGACGGCACGGACAGCTACGTCTATGACGTGGAGAACCGCCTGATCGCCGGCCCCAACGGCACGAGCCTGGTCTGGGATCCGCTGGGGCGGCTGTTCCAGAGCTCCAGCAACGGCAACGCCGTCACCCGCTATCTCTACGACGGCGACAAGCTAACGGCGGAGTATGACGCCTCAGGCAATATGCTGCGCCGCTACGTCCACGCCGACGGCTCCGACACGCCCCTGGTCGAGTTCGAGGGATCGGGCGTCACCGCGCCCCAATACCTCTACGCCGATCACCAGGGCTCGATCACGGCCCGGACCAATGCCTCAGGCACGGTGACCAACGTCAACACCTACGACGAATACGGCATCCCCGGCGCGGGCAACACCGGCCGGTTCCAGTACACCGGCCAGGCCTGGCTGCCGGAGCTGGACATGTACCACTATAAAGCCCGCATCTACTCCCCGACCCTGGGACGGTTCCTACAGACCGATCCCATCGGGTACGAGGATCAGGTCAACCTCTATGCGTACGTCGCAAACGATCCGGTGAACAACACCGACCCCACGGGGATGTGCATCGGTGGGTGGGCTAGAGTTTGCGAGCGGGTCGCGGTACGGCTCGCGCCTCTGGGAGCGCGCCTGTCAAATTTGGCGTCTCGGATCGCCCCTTCTCAAGCCCAACGGGCCACGATTGCTGCTGAGCGTTTGCAAGTGGCGGCCCGTGCGCAGCACCCCGCTTCTCAACTTGCCATTAACGCTGGCCAGCAGGGCAAGCATATCGTGGGTCACAATAATTATGAGGCCGGGCGTAGCATTTTGACGGCACCGGCCCAGAGGATGCTGGACCGTCTCGGAGGGACTGGTCAGCAAGTGGGTCAGATCGAACGAGGCGCTCCTGGGTTTAAAGAGCGCGTGCAAGCCAATGGTGTGATCGGACAGTACGTTGATCCCGCGACAGGTGTTGCCAGCGCTACTGACAGGGCAATAATCGTTTACGGAAATAGTGGAGCGCACATTATACCAGCGCGACCAGTAGAAATATCTCTTCGACTAATTTCCGACGCGAGTTTTTAGGTCATGACCATAGATGAAATCGTCCGATTATCCTTTCTTAGAGCGTTGTATGGGCGAGCTCACTGCGAATTGTTGAGCTGCTCAGCAAGCGTGGGGGAGGGCGCTATTGCTATTCGTGTTGTGCATATGACAGGAAGTCCAGAGATTGATGATGATATCGCATCCATTATCGCGGAAATGATAGCTGATTTCCCTGACTTAAAACTGATAGATGAGATTGTTCCGGTCACAAGTTATTCAGAAGTGACAACTTTAGGCGCCCTCGAAATTGGGCTGTTCTTGCGCCCCGAACCTGCGGTCTCCGCGTTGTGAGGTGGGGATCGAAGGAGTCTACCTGTCGCTTCGCCATCGATTTTAGCGCCCCCAACGACTTGCCCTGAGCTGCCTGTTTTGCGGCCGTGGCGGTCGAGTGCAGGATAGGCTTCGCGCCGGCATTGTCTGACGGCGTGGCAGTGAGGCAGGAACGGCCGGCGCTGAGCGTCGTTGGTGGGGTCGGGTGTAGGGTGATCTGATGATGGACGTGGTGATGTTCGCGCTGGGCGGCCTGACGGGGCTGGTGCTGTGGTGGCTGGTGCTGGGTCCGCTGTTCCACGGCTTCATGCACGGGCTGATGGGGTTGCCGATCCGGTCGGATGCCGTCGCCTCGCGCACGACCGAACATCCCCCCAGGTGATCCGTTCTCGAGGTCGTCCCGGCTGGGCGCCGCGTCGTGGTTCTGGCGATGGTTCGGTGGACGCCTAGAGGGCCGGTTCGCCGGGCGTGGAACCCTTCCGCTTACAGATCAAAATTACAGTGCCCCGGAGGGGGCCGATTGGAGGGATCGTTCCGGAGTGGGAACGATGCACACCTTACGCACACCTGCGGCGGCCCTAAGTCTTTGAATATAAAGTGCAATGTTCGGGCGCAAAATGGATCACTAGTGATCCACCTCGCGTCGCATCATCAATTGTATTGTCGAAACAATGGATTAGGTGGATCACTAGAGCGCGATTCCTTCACACGGAACCATATCCTGAGTTGACGAGGTAGTTCGCACATTCGGCGGGGCTGAAGAGGTTGATGATCTCTTCGGCCTTTCGCCAGGTGGCTTCAATGGTTCTGGGCTGGGCGTTGCGCATGAGGTGTTTGAGCTTGGCGAAGACCTGTTCGATGGGGTTCAGGTCGGGGGAGTAAGGGGGCAGGAAGATCATGTGTGCGCCTTTGGCCCTGACAGCGGCGCGGGCGGCCTTGCCCTTGTGACTGCCGAGGTTGTCGAGGACGACGACGTCGCCAGGCGACAGGGTCGGCGCCAGTATTTTCTCGATGTAGACGAGGAAGATCGCGCCGTTGATCGGACCATCGATAACCCAGGGCGCGTCGATCCGGTCATGGCGCAGGGCGGCGATGAAGGTCAGGGTTTTCCAGTGACCGAAGGGCGAGTGGCCCTTCAAGCGTCGCCCCCTCGGCCCCCAGCCGCGCAAGGGCGCCATGTTGGTCTTGACCCAGGTCTCATCCAGGAACACCAGTCGCGACGGGTCGATCCGCCCCTGATGCGCCTTCCAGCGTGCGCGGCGGCGCGCGACGTCAGGCCGGGCCTGCTCCTCAGGCAGCAGTGTTTTTTTTGAAGCTCAGTCCTTCAGCGTGCACGAACACCCACACCGCTCGCGGGCCGGTCTTGATCCCGCGCGCGGCAAGTTCGGCCGTCAGTCCTCTGAGCGTGAACGGCCCTGAGGCGATGCGGGTGCGCAGCCATTCGGCGCAGTCTCCTGATAGCGTGCGAGGCTTGTGGCCGCCGACCTGGCCCGGCGCCACCGAACCTGTCTCTCCAACTCGCTTCGTCCACTTGGACACGCAAGACGGACTGATCCGAAGCGCCGCCGCGATCTCCCGGTGTGTCTCGCCCTCCGCCTTACGCGCCAACGCTCGCTCACGAAGATCCATCGAATAAGGAGCCGTCATCCGGGCTGGCCTCCCATCCAGCACGAATGTTGAATCAGATCACCGCAAACTTGGGAATCCCGATTCCGTCAGAGCGAGCCATGCTCTAGTGATCCGTTTTTGCAGAGCGTTGCGGTGGCAGATGGTTCGGATGGATCTGTTCTTCAGCTGCTGAAACGGCTCCGCCAGAGGCGCGGCTGAAGCCGTCCCCGGAGGCAGTCGCTGCGATGTCTCCCGTCGCCGCCGCCGTCGATCGGCGGGGTGGCGACGGGGGTAGCCGGCGTGTTGAGCCAGCACCGTGTCGAGCATCTGAGAAACGAACTTCTGCTGCGACTTCGGCAGTTGGCCGATGGCCTCAACCTGCTGCTGAAGGCGGGAGCTGGGTCCGCGCTTGCCGGGCTGATCCTCCCCCGAGAAAGTGGACGGGGTTATGCCGCTCTGCGTTCGGCCTCGGCGGGGCTGATCTAGCCCAGTGCTGAGTGCAGGCGACGGGGATTGTAGAAGCTTCGATTTATCCGAACAGGTCTCGCCACGCTTGGTCTCGGGTGGCGTAGACGTGGTGATGGACACGCTCGGTTTTGAGGGTGTGGAAGAAGCTCTCCATAGGCGCATTGTCCCATCAGTCGCCCCTGCGGCTCATCGACGGGGTGATGCCGGATCGGGCCAGGGCTGATCGATAGGCTTCGGCGGCATACTGGATCTCGCGATCCGAATGATGGATCAGGCCAAGCGCGGGGCGCTGGCGTTCGACGGCCCCCTACGAGGACTGGATACCAAGCGCCGCCAAGGCGCTGAAGGGCGCGCGCTTCTTCTTTCAATTAAGTACGTCGCCTAGAGCGTGCTTCCTTCACACGGAACCGTATCCTGAGTTGACGAGGTAGTTCGCACATTCGGCGGGGCTGAAGAGATTGATGATCTCTCCGGCCTTTCGCCATGTGGCTTCAAAGGTTCTGGGCTGGGCGTTGCGCATGAGGTGTTTGAGCTTGGCGAAGACCTGTTCGATGGGGTTCAGGTCGGGGGAGTAAGGGGGCAGGAAGATCATGTGTGCGCCTTTGGCCCTGACAGCGGCGCGGGCGGCCTTGCCCTTGTGACTGCCGAGGTTGTCGAGGACGACGACGTCGCCAGGCGACAAGGTCGGCGCCAGTATTTTCTCGATGTAGACGAGGAAGATCGCGCCGTTGATCGGACCATCGATAACCCAGGGCGCGTCGATCCGGTCATGGCGCAGGGCGGCGATGAAGGTCAGGGTTTTCCAGTGACCGAAGGGCGAGTGGCCCTTCAAGCGTCGCCCCCTCGGCCCCCAGCCGCGCAAGGGCGCCATGTTGGTCTTGACCCAGGTCTCATCCAGGAACACCAGTCGCGACGGGTCGATCCGCCCCTGATGCGCCTTCCAGCGTGCGCGGCGGCGCGCGACGTCAGGCCGGGCCTGCTCCTCAGGCAGCAGTGTTTTTTTTGAAGCTCAGTCCTTCAGCGTGCACGAACACCCACACCGCTCGAGGGCCGGTCTTGATCCCGCGCGCGGCAAGTTCGGCCGTCAGCCCTCTGAGCGTGAACGGCCCTGAGGCGATGCGGGTGCGCAGCCATTCGGCGCAGTCTCCTGATAGCGTGCGAGGCTTGTGGCCGCCGACCTGGCCCGGCGCCACCGAACCTGTCTCTCCAACTCGCTTCGTCCACTTGGACACGCAAGACGGACTGATCCGAAGCGCCGCCGCGATCTCCCGGTGTGTCTCGCCCTCCGCCTTACGCGCCAACGCTCGCTCACGAAGATCCATCGAATAAGGAGCCGTCATCCGGGCTGGCCTCCCATCCAGCACGAATGTTGAATCAGATCACCGCAAACTTGGGAATCCCGATTCCGTCAAAGCGAGCCATGCTCTAACTGACCTCGGCGCAGCTACAAATCTCCGCCACGGAACACCGTCATCGCCCCTGCTTCGAAATGAACGCCTTCTGGGCCGAAAATCGCGATGTCTTCATAGTCTTCCGCTCCTTCCCAGCGCGGGAAATCTCCCCAGAAAACTCGAACGTCCAGTGATCCAGTTTCCAGGGAGCAGACCAATCCGACCTATTTATCCATTTCGTGAGAATGAAAGCAGAATGGGGCGGGAACTTCAGTGTGCAAATTTTGCACATAACATCGCACAAGTGCTTGAAAAATAACCCGGATTTAGCCAGTCCATCATCGGCGCCACGGCCAGTCTACGCGCTTGATTTTTAGACATTTTTCAGTATTTTCAGGCGGTTGGTAGACGATGCTCGCCCCTCGACGACATCTCACGGCGCCCTTTTGCACCCAAATCGTGGCCTCCGTCAGACCCCAGCTACACCTTACGTATGCGACGGCCTTTCTGACATCCGTCCGCGACCTCGGCTCCAGATGACGGTCGTGGAAGCGCCGCCGAGCCGGAAGGGGACGTGCAAATCTACAGCGTGCCCCCGATCAAACTTTTCAGGGCGGTCCAACGCTGCCGCTCGGTCGGGCGTCGCAGCGGCCAAAGGCGCGGAAGGCTTTGAGCCTATTCATGGCGCATGAGACGTTCAAGCTCGCCGAAGATCAGGTCCATCGCGGGGCGAAGGATGCCGGTGGAGTCATGGCCGGGCTGCGCCGCCTTTTGGATCATCAAGCCCAAGTTCAGGGCGAACATGATTTTCACGATACGTAGGCGCACGATGGGATCGATCCGCCCGTTGGTTACGGCGTTCAAGGTGGAGTCGAGGCTCGTCAGGAGCCGGGATTCCAAGTCGACCAGGATCTGGGCCACGCGCGGATTTCGTCCGGCCTCGGCTGCAATCTCGGTCATCATCCGACACTGGTCCACCCGGGGCTGATGATCGACATAGTCGTCGATCCAAGTCCGCAGGGCCTCAGGACTGCCGGCCCTGGAGTCGTCGAAGAGTCTGACATCGGACAGCAATAGGGAGATGTCCTCTTCGCATATGGCCGCGATGATGTCGTCCTTGCTGCCGAAGTCCCGATAGATCTGTCCCATCTTGACGCCGGACGCTGCAGCCAGCTCCGCCATGCCGGTTTGATGGAATCCTTGTTTCGAGAACAGGGCGCGTGCGGCGTCGATCAGCGCCTGACGCCGCGCACCTGCTCGCGCTTCTCTCACCTTAGCCACTGAAGCCATAAAGTACATATCCTCACTTGACAGGCCCCATAGCCTAAGACTAGGACCGGCACAACAGTGAGTGAACGTTCGTTCACATATGGTTTGCAAGAGGTTAACGGATGAAAGTTGTCGCCCCGGCGATTGGTCTGGCGTTGCTCCTCGCGAGCTGTTCGTCACAGCCTCAGCAACCGGCCGCTGGCCCCCCGCAGGTGTCGGTCGTTACGATCAAGACCAGCGCCGTCACCCTGTCGACGGAACTGCCGGGCCGCATCAGCGCGGCTGAGACCTCTGACGTTCGGCCGCAAGTGAATGGCATCGTCACGGCCCGCCTGTTTGAGGAGGGCGACTTTGTCCGGGTGGGCCAAGCCCTGTATCGTATCGACGCCGCGCCTTATGAGGCCCAGGTGGCGAGCGCCCAGGCGAGCCTGGCGAAGGCGCGGGCGGCCGTGGCCTCGACTGCGGGTCTGGCGCGCCGTTATCAGGAACTGGCCAAGATCAACGGCATCTCGCAGCAAGAGCTTGAGGACGCTGTGACCAGCGCTCAGCAGGCGGAGGCGGATGTTCAGGCCCAGGCGGCTGCGCTTCGCACGGCTCAGATCGATCTGGCGCGGACGACGGTGCGAGCGCCCATATCGGGCCGCATCGGACGGTCCAGCTTCACGGTCGGCGCCCTCGTCACCGCCTCTCAGTCATCTCCGCTCGCCACGATCCAGCGGATCGACCGCGTCTATGTCGATATTCCCCAATCCAGCAGCGATCTGCTGAGATTGCGCCAACAGATCGCGTCCGGCGCACTGACCCGAGACGCCAATGGCGCCCGGGTCAAGCTGATGCTGGAAGACGGCTCGACCTATGCGCAGGACGGGACGCTTCAGTTTGCGGATGTCACAGTGGACGCCGACACCGGCAGCCAGAACATTCGCGCCATCTTCAACAACCCGGACGGCCTGCTGCTTCCCGGCATGTTCGCCCGCGCTGTCCTGGTGCAAGGGTCTGCCTCCAACGCCATTCTCGCCCCGCAACGGGCTGTGAGCCGTGACGCCAAAGGCGGCGCTTCGGTCATGGTGGTCGGCGCTGACGGCAAGCTGCAACCCCGCCCCATCACGACGAGCCAAACCGTCGGGCAGGACTGGCTGGTGACGTCCGGTCTGCAGCCTGGTGATCGTGTCGTCGTCGAAGGCGCGCAGAACCTGATGCCCGGTACGCCGGTTAAGGCGTCGCCCTATCAGCCGGGCGGCGCAGCGACCTCGGCCAAGCCGCAATCCCCGGCTCAGGCGCACTGACCCATGGCCCGCTTCTTCATTGATCGGCCCATCTTCGCATGGGTGCTCGCCATCGGTCTGATGTTGGCTGGGGTGCTGGCGATCCGCTCCCTGCCCATCGCCCAGTTTCCGACCATCGCTCCGCCGGCCGTCAGCATCACGGCCAGCTACCCTGGCGCTGACGCCGAAACCCTGGAGCGCACGACGACCCAGGTGATCGAGCAGCAGCTGAAGGGGATCGACAACCTCCGCTACTTCTCGTCGTCTTCGTCATCGGCCGGCACGGCGACCATCACCCTGACGTTCGAACAGGGCACGGACCCCGACATTGCGCAGGTCCAGGTCCAGAACAAGCTTCAGGCCGCGACCTCGCAACTGCCCACCGAGGTGCAGCGACTGGGTGTCACCGTCGCCAAGTCATCGAGCAATTTTCTTCTGATCACCGCCCTCTATTCTGAGGATGGAACTCAGAGCCAAGTCGACCTGTCGGACATGGTCGTCTCGAAATTCCAGGATCCCATCAGCCGCGTCAACGGCGTGGGCGAAATCCAGGTGTTCGGTTCGCAGTACGCGATGCGGATCTGGCTCGATCCGCTGAAGATGTCCGGATTCGGCGTCACGGCTGCCGATGTCACCAGCGCCGTTGAGGCTCAGAACGCCCAGGTTTCGGCAGGTCAGATCGGCGCCCTGCCGGCGCCGGAAGACCAGATGCTGAACGCGACTGTGTCAGTTCAATCCCGTCTTCAGACGCCTGCGGATTTCGGCGCGATCCGCGTCAAGACCAGCACTGACGGTGCTGTGGTTCGTTTGCGTGATGTGGCCCGCGTCGAAATGGGCGCAGAATCCTATGGGTTCCGCACCCTGTACAACGGCAAGCCCGCCGGTGGTTTCGGCGTCAAGCTGGCGCCTGGGGCGAACGCTCTGGACACAGTCACGGCGGTGCAGGCCGAAGTGGCCCGCATTGCCCAGACGCTCCCGGCCGGGGTGAAGGTCATCTATCCCTATGACACCACGCCCTTCGTCCGGCTCTCGGTCGAACAGGTTATCCATACGCTGATCGAGGCTGTGGTTCTGGTCTTCGTCGTCATGTTCCTGTTCCTGCAGAACTGGCGTGCGACCCTGATCCCGACCATCGCCGTTCCCGTGGTGCTCCTTGGCACCTTCGCGGTGATGAGTCTGTTCGGCTATTCCATCAATACCCTGACGTTGTTCGGCATGGTCCTGGCCATCGGCCTGCTGGTCGATGACGCCATCGTTGTGGTCGAGAACGTCGAACGTCTGATCCAGACTGAAGGGCTTTCGCCCAAGGAGGCCGCCCGCAAGTCGATGGACGAGATCACCAGCGCCCTGGTCGGCATCGCCCTGGTGCTGTCGGCGGTCTTCCTGCCCATGGCCTTCTTCGGCGGATCGACGGGCGTCATCTATCGCCAGTTCTCGATCACCATCGTCACGGCCATGGTCCTGTCGGTTCTGGTCGCCGTGATCCTGACCCCGGCCCTGTGCGCCACCATCCTGAAACCGCATGATGCGTCCAAGAGCCATGGGACCGGACCGTTGGGCCGCTTCTTCGCCTGGTTCAACGACAGCTTCGACCGGGCGACCGTCAGCTACGAAGGCGGGGTCCGCAAGACCGCGCGTAGCTGGAAACGCTCGGGCCTGGTCTATCTCCTGATCTGCGGCGTGATGGCCTTCGTCTTCATGCGCCTTCCGGCCGGCTTCCTGCCCGAAGAGGACCAGGGGATGATGATCGCCATGGTTCAGGGACCGTCCGGCGCGACGCTCAACCGCACCGACAAGGCTCTGGACGTCGTCCGCGATCACTTCCTCAAAGAGGAGACCGCCAACGTCGAGGGCGTCTTCACCATCAGCGGCTTCTCTTTCGCCGGTCAGGGTCAGAACGCCGGCCTCGCCTTCGTTCGCCTCAAGGACTGGGAGGAGCGCAAAGGGTCAGCCAACAAGGCTCAGGCGGTCGCCGGCCGGGCCATGGGCGCCTTCTCGCAATATCGCGACGCCATGATCTTCGCTCTGGTGCCGCCGGCCGTGTCCGAGCTTGGCAACGCCACCGGCTTCGACATGTGGCTGGTCGACCGCACCGGCGCCGGGCATGAAAGCCTGCTGCAGACGCGGAACATGATGCTGGGCATGGCGGCCCAGGATTCCAGCCTGGCCCAGGTGCGTCCTCTGTCGCTGGACGACGCCGCCCAGCTGAAGATCAACATCGACCAGGACCGGCTCGCCTCCATGGGGCTGGATCTCGCCACCGTGAACAGCACCGTGTCCACGGTTTGGGGTGGAACCTATATCAACGACTTCATCGACCGTGGCCGGGTTAAGAAGGTCTACGTCCAGGCTGATCAGCCTTATCGTCAGAAGCCCGAGTCCCTGAGCGACTTCTACGTTCGCGGCGCTTCGGGAGAATTGGCGCCCTTCACGGCCTTCTCCACCCAGTCGTGGGCGCAGGCGCCGGTCCAACTGACTCGCTACAACGGCGAGCCCGCGATGCAGATCCAGGGCGGACCGGCCGCAGGCGTCAGTTCGGGAGCGGCCATGGCCGCCATGGAGGCGATCCATGCCAAGACGCCTCCCGGCACCGGGTTGGAATGGACCGGCCTGTCGTATGAGGAGCAGATGTCGAGCGGTCAGGCGCCGGCTCTATACGCCCTGTCGCTTCTGATCGTCTTCCTGTGCCTCGCGGCCCTCTATGAGAGCTGGACCGTGCCTGTAGCGGTTCTGCTGGTGGTGCCCCTGGGTGTTCTCGGGGCGGTTCTGGCGGCGCAACTCACGGGTCTTCAGAACGACATCTATTTCCAGGTCGGCATCATCACCACGATCGGTCTGGCGGCCAAGAACGCCATCCTGATTGTCGAGTTCGCCGAGGAACGGGTGCGTCGAGGCATGGGCGCCATGGAGGCGGCGGCAGAAGCGTCGCGTCTGCGGCTGCGGCCAATCCTGATGACCAGTCTGGCCTTCATCTTCGGCGTCCTGCCGCTGGCCATTTCGACCGGCGCTGGGGCAGGCGGGCAGAACGCGATCGGCCGGTCCGTCATCGGCGGGATGCTCAGCGCCACCATCCTGGCCATCTTCTTCGTGCCGATGTTCTTCGTCGTCGTGACCAATCTGTTCAAGTCACGCAAGTCGGCGTCACCCCCCAGTTCATCCTTTCAGAGCGGCGAAGCCGCCGAGAGCGCCAAACCATGATCAAGCCGATCTCAATACTGTTGGCCGGCGCGACGCTGCTGTCGGGATGCAATCTCGCGCCCGCCTTCGTCCAGCCGACGGGCGTCGTTCCGGCGGCGCTTCCGCAAGGCGGCGTCTATCCGGACGCCGTCGCCAGCCCCATCGTCGTCGCTGACCTCGGTTGGCAGGACTTCTTCACCGACGCCCGTCTTCGGAGCGTGATCGCGCAGGGACTCGACAATAATCGCGACCTGCGGGTGGCGGCGGCGAACGTCGTCGCCGCGCGGGCCCAGTACAGGGTCACCCGCGCCGATCGGCTGCCGACCGCTTCGCTCAGTGGTTCGGCGACCTATACGGACAATGCGTCCCAGGTCGCCGCGGCCGGCTCCGCCGTCGGCTCGGAGGTGGAATCCTACTCCGCCGACCTGGGCGTCTCGGCCTTCGAAATCGATCTGTTCGGGCGTGTTCGGAACCAGAGCGAGGCCGCGTTGCAGCAGTATTTCGCAACGGAGGAGGGCCAACGTTCGACCCGTATCAGCCTGATCGCAGAAATCGCCACCGCCTGGCTGACGCTCGCGGGGGATCAGGACCAACTGCGACTGTCGCGCCAGACCCTCGCCAGCTACCAGGAGACCCTGTCCCTGACCCAGGCGCAGTTCCGGCTGGGAACCGCGTCCGAGCTTGAGGCTCGCCAGGCGGACGTCCAGTATCAGGCGGCGCGCAATGATGTCGCGGTGCTGGAAACCACTGTCGCCCGGGACCGCAATGCGCTGGACCTGCTGGTGGGGGCACCGGTCGCGGCGGAATTCCTGCCCCAGGGCTTGAGCGAGGTCGGCGCGACCCTTGCTGAACTGCCGACGGGGGTGTCATCCGAGGTTCTGTTGACGCGTCCGGACGTCCTCCAGGCCGAGCGTAAACTGCGGGCGGAAAACGCCGACATCGGCGCCGCTCGCGCGGCCTTGTTCCCGACCATATCGCTGACCGCCTCCTACGGCAGCGCCAGTTCGGCCCTGTCCGATCTCTTCACAGACGGCAGCTACTCGCACACGATCACGCCGGCTCTCAGCTTGCCGATCTTCGATGCGGGACGACGGATGGGCAATGTCCGTTTGGCGCAAGCCAACGCCGACGCGGCCGTCGCAACCTATGAGAAGGCCATCCAGACTGCCTTCAGCGAGGTCGCGGACGCCTTGGCGCAACGCGGCACGATCAATGAGCAGGTGTCGGCTCAGACGGCGCGGGCGGGATCGGCGCGCGCGGCGGCGACCATATCGGAGGCCCGCTATCGGGTCGGCGTTTCTTCGTTCCTGGTCGCCCTGGACGCGCAGCGCACCGCCTACAGCGCGGACCAACAACTGCTGACCACACGTCTCAGCCGCGAAACCAATCTGGTCGAGCTTTACCGCACCTTGGGCGGAGGGCTTCGGTGATTGACGCCGGGGACGTCGCCCGTGCCGTGATCGCATCATGACACGTCGGCGCGTCTCTGGCGGCTCGGGGGTCGAACCGGCCAAGTCGCCAACGACCGATCCCTGCGCCATCCGCCGCCGACCCGGTCAGCAGGTGACGCGCGAATCCATACTCTGCGCTGGCCGCAAACTGTTCATCCAGCGGGGCTTCGGCGCCAGCATGCGTGAAATCGCGGTCGAGGCGGGCATAGACCACGCCCTCGTGTACCGGCATTTCGAATCCAAGATCGACCTGTTCAACCAGATCTTCGATCAGCCGCTTGATCCAGCAGAGGCCGGTGAGACCCTGACCGAACGCCTGCTGACTGCGCCTGGACGGATTGACGATCTGGTGCACGTGGCGGTGCGATCAGCGGCGGATCCCGCCGCCACGCGCTTGATCTGCGAGATCATCGAGCGTCGTCTCATCCCTCCGCTCGCACAAGCCATGGGCGGCGAGGGGGCCACGGAACGCGCCAGGCTTCTGCTTGCCCTGGCGGCGGGGGTCGAGGTGGTCCGCGACGATTCGGCCCCCGTCCTCGAGGTTGACGCCATGGCCCCCTTTATCGCCGACATAGTGCGGGAAATCCTGACGCGACCAAGGATTTCCCCGCTGGACCAACCGTCGGGTTAGCGTCGCTTTGAAGGCGCGATGGATCGCCCATCCGATCCTCCTCGGCGCAGTCTATGACGTCAATGACAGCCTTAATCTGTTCGCGCGCGTGGCCGAGGGCTATCGCGGGCCGTCCATCCAGGGCCGTAACCCGCCGGTCCTTAGCTGCAGAACGCCCTTTCGCTCCCAATTCTGAGAGAAAAACCCAGCGTTTTCAATCTTCCGGGGCCGAAAAATCCGCAGTCACCGCCCGCTCTCCGAAACGCCCTTATAATGGCCGATGCGAGTTGATGAGGGAGCAGGGGCGGTGAAGGTTCGAAATTGCACTCTTTTGCACATTGCACCGATTTCGGTCGTGCAGTGCAATTCCTCTCCGGTCAGGCCGCTGTCTTGCGCGGGGCGGCCTTCGTCTTCGCCGGCGTCGTCGAACGCTCACCTAACGCCGCAGAGGTCCGACCGTTTCCGCGCTGTCCTTCAACGCAGGGTCCGAACGGCGAGCCTGCCTTGGCGGTGGTCGGGGATGACCACGGCGCGGCCGCCGACATGCCGGATCGAAAGGTCGACCACGGCGTCTCCAACCGTCAATCCGGTAATCTTCAGCCGTTCCAGACCCGCAGGAAGCACCGGGTCGGCCATGTCCACAGTTCCGGTCCAGGCGTCGATGGACAGGCCCAGCGCCGCCTGAAGCATCAGGAAGACCGACCCCGCCGCCCAGGCCTGGGGCAGGCAGGCGACCGGATAGGCGATGGGAGGCTCGCCCGGTTCGCGCGGGAAGCCGCAGAACAGTTCGGGCAGGCGCAGGTGGAAATGGGCGGCGGCGGCGTGAATCTCGGCCAGGATATCAGCGACCGCCTGCCGCTCGCCGTAGTTGGCCATGCCGGCGGCGGCCATGGCGGTGTCATGCGGCCAGACCGAGCCGTTGTGATAGCTCATTGGATTGAACCGGGCCTGGCCCAGCTCGAGCGTGCGTATGCCCCAGCCGGTGCGGAACTCGGCCGATAACAGACGTTTGGTGACGCGGCGCGCGCGCTCGACCGAGGGCAGGCCGGTGAACAGTAGGTGGCCGGCGTTCGAGGCGATGGCCCGGCACTGTTCTCCGTCGCCGTCCAAGGCCACGGCGTAGAAGCCCTCGTCCTCCATCCAGTACTTGTCTTCCACCAGAGCGCGGACCTGATCGGCTCGCATCCGCCATTCGGGCGCCCGCGCGTCGCCCAGGCGTTCGCCCAGATCGCCCAGGGCGCGCCAGGCGGCGAAGGCATAGCCCTGGACCTCCAGCAGGGCGATGGGGCCCTTGGGGAAGCGACCGTCGGCGTGGAAGATGGAGTCTTCCGAGTCCTTCCACCCCTGGTTCGACAGGCCCGTATCGGCCCCGCGCTGATAGTCGATCAGCCCGTCATTGTTGCTGTCGCCATAGTCGCGCATCCAGTCGGCGGCGGCGATCAGGTTGGGCCACAGGGTGCGGATCAGGCCCAGGTCGCCGGTGCGGCTGGCGTAGGCGCCGGCCAGGGCCACGAACAGGCAGGTGGTGTCCACCCCGCCGTAATACAGGCCGAACGGCACCTCGTGCAGGGCGCTCATCTCGCCGCCCCGCGTCTCGTGCATGATCTTGCCGGGCTGGCTGTCCTGGAACAGCGAGGTCTCGGTCGCCTGGCGCGACGCCAGATAGGTCAGGACGCCCTTGGCGAGCGACGGGTCCAGCCACAGCATCTGCCAGGCGGCGATGATGCCGTCGCGCCCGAACGGGGTCGAGAACCAGGGCGTCCCGGCAAAGGGGTAGGGGCCGGTCGGCAGGTCCGTGGTCAACAGGGCCATGTCGGCTCGCGACTGGTCCAGCCAGCCGTTGAACCGCGGGCTGCGCGGTCCGCGCACCGAGGCCCCGCGTCGCCGCTTGGCGCGCATGGCCAGACGCGCCTGGACGGCGTACTCTCGCCAGCGCCGGGCGTCCGGCGCCTCGCAGGACTCGACGCCGCATTCGATGAACAGGTCCATGGACCGACCCTTGGGCAGGCTGAACATGAACTCGGCGCGCTGATGCGTCAGGCGGGCGGGCGGCTCGGAAAAGGCCAGGCAACTGCCGCGATCCACCTCGTCCAGTCCAGTGTAGCGGAAGGTGACGCGGCGGCCGTCGGTCGTCGGCGTGTGGATGGTCCCGCGCTTGTCCCGGGACGTGCCGCGCACCTGAAAGATGTCGGCGAAGTCGGCCCCGAAGTCGAAGGCCAGGGGCAGCAGGATGTCCTCGACCCCGTGGTTGACCATCTGGATGTGCTCGAACATCCGCCGCCCCCACAGGAAGCGCCGCCGTTCGATGTGCAGCACCCCCGCCGGGGCCGAACGTCCGCCCATCGGGGGCAGGGGACGATTGGTGGTGTGGCACGAGAAGAAGACGTTGTCCTGACTGACGCCCGACGACAGGCGTGACGGCCTGGCCAGTCCGACCGTCATGGCCCATCGCGACAGGACGCGGGTGTCGTCGGCGAACAGGCCGTCCGCCCCGCCCTTCATGTCGCCCCAGCCGTCGGCGACCAGGAAGGTGTCGCCTTCCTTCAGCGCCATCAACTGCTCGAGACCCGAGGCCTCAATGGATTCGCCTGCGGTCAGTTGCGTGCTGTAGGCGTCGTCCATGTGGTCTCTCCCTTGTCGTTTGAGGCCAGTCCCGAGCCTATTCCACCCGAGTGCGACGTTGCGGAGCCGCTTGAGTGATCAAATGGCGAAGGCGGCGGAGGGTTCACCTTCGCCGCCTGTATTTCTTCGTGAAACCGCCAAGGCGGCGCCTATGCGATCGCAGCGAAGCTCCGGTCTTCGGAGAGGGGACGCAGGGGCGTGACGATGTCCTTGCGGATTTCCTCAGCCAAGGCCGCCCCGGCGAACGGACGACGCGCCAGCAGGTCGCCATAGACGTCCAGATAACGGCGGGCCATTGCGGTGGCTGAGAAGCGCAGGTCGAACCTGGCCCTGACGGCCTCGCGGTCCAGCAGATGAACGCGGCCGGCCGCAGCGACGGCCTGCTCCATGGTGTCCACCAGGAAGCCGGTGGCGCCGTCCTCGATGATCTCCGTCGTGGAGCCGCAACGGAAGGCGACCACAGGCGTGCCGCAGGCCATGGCCTCGATCATCACCAGGCCGAAGGGCTCGGGCCAGTCGATCGGGAACAGCAGGGCGTCGGCGCCGCCCAGGAAGGCCGACTTCTGGTGGTCGCCGATCTCGCCGACGAACTCGATCAGCGGATTGCCTTCGACCATGGGCCGAATGGTGTCTTCCCAGTAGATCTTGTCCGCAGCATCGACCTTGGCGGCGATCTTCAGACGCATGCCCAGCTTGGTCGCGATCTCGATGGCGCGATCCGGCCGCTTCTCGGGCGATATCCGTCCCAGGAACGCCAGATACCCCTCTGAACGACGCGAGAACACATACTGTTCGCCCGGCATGCCGTGATGGACGGTGGCCTGCCAGTTGGCGAGCGGAAGCGGTTTGCGCTGGTCGTCGGAAATCGAGATGAGCCCGAACTCACCCCACCGGCGGTAGACGCCCGGCAGGTCTTTCATGTCCAGGCGACCGTGCAGGGTGGTCAGGGTCTTGTCCGCATAGGGTCTGAACAGCGGGAAATGGATCATGTCGGTATGAAAATGGACGACGTCGAACTCATCCACGCGGTCCAGAACTTCGCCCAGCATCGACAGGTGGGCGGCAAGGTCGGACTTCAAAGGCGCGGGGTCGAGGCGGATAGCCTGGTCGCGAACCGGGATCAGGCGCGCCCGGGTCTGGGCGTCAGCGCTGGCGAACAGGGTGACGTCGTGGCCCAGATCCACCAGGGCGTCCGTCAGATGCGCCACGACGCGCTCGGTTCCTCCATACAGCTTCGGAGGGACGGCCTCGTAAAGCGGGGTGACCTGCGCGATCTTCATGACATGCGCTCCGACCCGCCAAGCCGGGCCGCGCAATGAAATGGCCGGGCGCGGACTCAGTTCCATTTTTGGCGAAATTTCTTTAATGGTTCCGGTGGTTTAAGTGTCACGGTAAGGCGGTGTTCTGTACGGTTTCGCGCTTATCGGGCGCGGCGCTGCCCAATTCTCGGCCGGCGCTTGCGGTCATCCGTGAGTGGGGATGAACCGTAGAGCTTTTCGTGTGTTTCTACGCCCGAGCGCCCCTTTGGCCGAGGCGTGGCGGAGGTGAAGGCGTTTGACGGAATCCGACCCTTACGATCCAAAAAGCGCAGGCCCCGTCAGGCGAGACGCCGAGCGTATCGCGGCGGCGACCTTGATCCTGGGATGCACATCATGACCAAGCCGTTTGAACCGAAAGCCCTGGTGCGCCGGGTCGATGAGATTCTGTCCGATGACTGAGCGGGCGGAAGGTCTCGCGGTCGTGGTCGGGGCCGGGGGCGGCATAGGCGCCGCCTTGCTGCGAGAACTGTGGGCGCAACGGCGCTATGAGGGACTGGCGGGGCTTGGACGAAACCGCCCGGCGGATTGGCCGACCGAGGCCGGCTGGACCTTTGTCGAGACGGACATCACCGACGAGGCGCAGATTGCACGCGCCGCCGAGGTCGTCTCGGCCCTGGGGCGGCCCACGCGGGTTCTCGTCGCGACGGGCGTGCTTCACGGACAAGGGATCGAGCCTGAGAAGACCATGCGCGCCCTGGACGCGGCGGTGCTCCAGCAGCTGTTCCTGGTCAATGCTGTCGGCCCGGCATTGGTGGCGAAGCATTTCCTGCCGCTGATTCCGCGCGACCGGCCCAGCGTCTTTGCGGCTCTTTCCGCACGCGTCGGCAGCCTGTCCGACAATCGGCTGGGGGGCTGGTACGGCTACAGGGCGTCCAAGGCGGCGCTGAACATGTTCATCGCCACCCTGGCGGTCGAGCACCGGCGGACCCACCCGCTGGGGATTTGCGCGGCTCTGCATCCGGGCACGGTCGAGACGGGTCTCAGCGCCGCGTTCCCCGCCCGTTCGCCGGTCGCCGGGCGTCTGTCGCCGGCTGAATCCGCGCGGGCGCTCCTCCAGGTCGTCGATGGGCTTCAGCCTTCGGACAGCGGCCGCTTCTTTGCCTGGGACGGCAAGCCGATCGCGTGGTGACGCGCCCGCGTTAGAATTCTTCCCAATCGCTCGCCTGGGGGGCTGCGGCCAGGGCCGCCGATCCCGCCTGCCGGAGCGCCGGTTTAGCGACAGGGCGCGGCGCGGACGGCGGGTGGGCGCTGCTTGTCGGCCTGGCTGCGGCGCCGCCCGTCTGCCGGCCACCGCCTTGGTTCGTCATCTGGAACCGGGCGACAAGCGAGGCCAGACGCGCGCCCTCCTGCGTCAGGTTGTGGCTGGCGGCCGTGGATTCCTCGACCATCGCAGCATTTTGTTGGGTCACCTGGTCCATCTGGTTCACCGCCGTATTGACCTGGTGCAGCGCCGTGGACTGTTCCTGGGTGGAGGCGGTGATTTCGGACATCAGCTGGTCGATTTCCATCACGCGCGCGACGATCGCCGACAGGGCCTCCCCCGTCTCGCCGACCAGGCTGACGCCCGATTTAACCTGCACGGAGGATTCCGTGATCAGCGACTTGATCTCGCGCGCCGCCTCGGCGGAACGTTGAGCCAGGGCCCGGACTTCGGAGGCCACGACAGCAAAGCCGCGACCGGCCTCGCCCGCACGCGCCGCCTCGACCCCGGCGTTCAGGGCCAGCAGATTGGTCTGGAAGGCGATCTCGTCGATGACGCCGATGATCAGCCCGATCTTGTCGGCCGATGACTCGATCGCGCCCATGGCGTCGACCGCGCGGTGAACAATCTCTCGCGACTTTTCCGCCGCGACGCGTGACGTCTCCACGACCGTCGCCGCCTGGTTGGCGCCCTCTGCGGTCTTCTTCACCGTGGCGGTGATCTCGTCCAGGGCGGCGGCGGTCTCTTCCAGCGTCGCGGCCTGTTGTTCGGTGCGCCGCGACAGGTCGTCGGCCGCCTCGCTGATTTCGCCGGCGCCGGCCTGCATAGCCTGGGTGTTGCCGGAGATCTCCGCCATGGCGGCGTCCAGTTGGGCCATGGCCGTGTTGAAGTCATCCTTCAACCGCGCGTAGCTGCCGGGGAAGTCGGTATGGATCCGGGCCGTCAGATCGCCCTGGGCCAGGGCGGTCAGGGCGTCCGCCGTGGCCGCAACGACGCGGCTTTGTTCGGCTTCGGCCTGGACGCGCTTCTCGTCCGCCTCGCGCCGGGCGGTTTCGGCCGCTTCGAGGTACAGGGAGATGACGATGTCCATGTCCAGCATGGCGGCCTTGACCACGCTGGCGATGGCCTCGCCCAGGGCGTCTCCGTCGGTCTTGCGGCCGAACGGGCCGCGCTTGGCGGCGTGAGCTTTGACGATGGCCTTGATGAGACCGTTGAGGATCAGTCCATAGCCCCCGATGTACCAGCGGGGCTCAAGCCCGATCCGGGCATGGATCTGTCCAATTCGACGGGCGCCCTCGACATATTCGGGTGTGAATTCCCCCGAGGCCAAAAGCGACCAGTGCCTGGATTGAGCGTTTTTGGCCCCGGCGATATGGCTTTCGGAGCTGAAAAAGTGCGCAACGTCGGGGGTGGCGCGGACCTGATCATAGAATGCGTCCAGGCTCTGCCCGATCGCCGCCTCGATCGCCGGTCGCGTTTGTGAAAGCGCCGTCTTGGCGCGAGTGTCCAGCTTCAGAAAATTCAGCCGTTTCTGAAGCTCCATATCAGTCGACATGCTCGCCCTTTCTTATGATTGGGAAAGGGTGAACACTCGGAGCTAAGTCAGGGTTAATCTGAGTTGACGCGTGGAATGGTTGTGGCCTGCAACCTTTTGGGCGTTCTGTCGCAGGTGGATTCGCCCGACGGAGCCGGCGTGAGCGCCCGAATGACAAAGTCCAGTTGCGGCGCCACGCTTCGCATGGCCTCTGCGGCTTCGAGGGGGAGCGCCTTTGCCAGGCTGCGATAGTCGGCGCGCCGCCGCGCAAGGCGTTTCTCTCCGGCCGTTGTCAACGTCAACATGGTGACGCGCCGGTCTGTGGGATGAGCGCTGCGGCCGATCAGGTCGTTTTTGACGAGAGTATCGACCAGTCGCGATATGGTCGCCGCCGGCAGTTGCAGAGTCTCGGCCAGAACGCATTGCCTGAGCCCGCGCCGACCCGCGTCTTCTATGACGTTCAAAGCCTGGAAGGTCGTTTGGTTCAGACTGTCATCGACGAGCAGATCATCGAGAAGTTGGTCCAATCGCTGGATGAGTGCGTCGAAGGCGATCAGCGTCGTGGCTGTGTTTTCATCGGCCGGCATGAATCCGGCCGCAATGATTCCTCGTGAACCCATGGTTGAAGATTTCCCGAGAACCCATGGTTGAATTCTAATCTAGAGGGGGCGGCTTTCAATAGTGGTTTGTACCTACCTGACGTCGCTTTGGGCTCCCGACAGAGATCATGCCCGTCGGGCATTCGGCGTGACGGCGTCTTGACTGTAATCGTCCGGGGCGGCGTTGGTGTCGTCTGTGCCGCTGGGGCGATGAAAATCGTGCACGTTGGCATTGAGTGTGAAGGCGAAAGCGGCGCCGCCCTGGGGGCTGGACCCTAGCTCGATGGCGCCGCCATGGGCCTCGACGATGGTGCGACAGATTGAAAGGCCTAGACCCATTCCGCCCGGCTTGCTGCTGACGAGCGGGTCGAACAGCCTGTCGACCATCTCAGCGGCCACGCCCGGCCCATTGTCGCTGACGACCATGAGGTAGCCGTCCGGCGTCTGTCGCCCTGAAATCTCAACCTTGCGCGGCGTCCCGACCCGCGGTGCGTCCATGGCGTTTCTGGCCAGGTTCAGGATCACCTGCTGCAGTTGAACGCGGTCGCAACGCGTGAAGTCGGCAGGATCAATCCATACGGCGAGCTCCGCCTCTGTCTCTCGAGCATGAACGTGCAGAATCGGCATGATCTCGTCAATCACGGCGGCGACGTTCTCACGGGTTTGAAAGCCTGTATCGTGGGCCAGAAGCGATCGGAACCGTCGAATGATGTCGGTCGCACGTTCAATCTGGCCCTTGGCCGAGCTCATCATGTCAGCCGTCTCGGACGCATCGACTCCGCGTCGTCGGAACGCGGATTCCGCCGCCGCCAGATAGTTGACGGCCGCGCCCAAGGGCTGATTCAGCTCATGCGCCAACATCGAGGCCACCTCCCCCAGGGAGTTCAGTCTCCAGTTGTGGATGATCTGCAACTTGACGTCCTGAAGTGCGGTTTCGGCCTCGACCGAGGCCGTCATGTCCAGAATGAACAGCGTCACCAGATTTTCGCCCGCTTTTGAGAACGGGGCGGCTTGCAAATCCACGAAGGCTTGCCGACCGTCAAATCGCCGCGCACGGCGGTAAAGGTCCTTTCCGGAACTCCGGCTCAACGCATTGATGTCTTTTACAGCGGAAGGTGAATTCAGCACTGCGGTGTCGAAATCATCGATCAGATCGGAAATGTCTGCGGGCGGCGCGATCAAGCAACGGCCAAAGAACCGTTCGGCCGTCGCATTGGCGCAACGGACGTGCCCGGATCTATCGACCGCGACAATCGCCATAGGGGCATCCATCAGGATGCTCTGTGCAAACGGCTCCATTTTTCGTCTCCCACCCATCCGGACGGCGCCTCTCCACTAGAAGGGAGAGTTAACGCCGACGGTTGAATTGACGGATCGTATATCAACTTGGGGGAGAACGAGAACATATATTTCAGTACGGCAACAAATATTAGCCATGATAATCATTAGCAAATTCATGGACTGCTCTTTTGGGGCTGCAATGTTGCCGTCTTCACGCTCTTTGTCGGACCGGTCTAGTTGAGAACTATTGTCGCTATCTTCGAGGTCTCGATCCGGGGCCTTGCACGGGATGGGCGGGTTTTTCGCCGTCTGGGGCTGCAAGAGGGCGATCCTGCCTGCTATGACGGCTGCAACAGCAATAACGTCATAGGGAATCTCAGGTATGGTGCGTGACATTCGCCATTTCATCGACGGATCGGCCTTCGACGGTGCGTCCGGTCGTTTCGGCGACGTCTTCAATCCCAACACCGGCGAGGTCCAGGCCCGCGTCCAGCTGGCCAGCGTCGGCGAGGTCGATCGCGCGGTCCAGGCGGCCCAGAACGCCTTCGACGGCTGGGCCAGCACCAATCCGCAACGCCGCGCCCGCGTCATGTTCGACTTCAAACGCCTGGTCGAGGGGCGGATGGATGAACTGGCCGAATTGCTCAGCAGCGAACACGGCAAGGTCATCGCCGACTCGAAAGGCGACATCCAGCGCGGTCTGGAAGTCATCGAATTCGCCTGCGGCATTCCGCATGCTCTGAAGGGCGAATACACCCAAGGCGCCGGCCCCGGCATCGACGTCTATTCGATGCGCCAGCCGCTCGGCGTGGTGGCGGGCATCACCCCGTTCAACTTCCCCAGCATGATCCCGATGTGGATGTTCGGGGTGGCCATCGCGGTCGGCAACACCTTCGTGCTGAAGCCGTCCGAGCGAGACCCGTCCCTGCCGGTGCGGCTGGCTGAACTGATGCTCGAGGCCGGGGCGCCGAACGGGGTGCTGAACGTGGTCCACGGCGACAAGACGGCGGTCGACGCCATCCTGACCCATCCGCTGATTCACGCCGTCAGCTTCGTCGGCTCGTCCGACATCGCCCACTATGTCTATCAGACCGGCGCCGCCAACCATAAGCGGGTTCAGGCCATGGGCGGGGCCAAGAACCACGGCATCGTCCTGCCTGACGCCGACATGGCCCAGGTGGTCAAGGATTTGACCGGCGCCGCTTTCGGCAGCGCCGGCGAACGATGCATGGCCCTGCCGGTGGTTGTGCCGGTCGGCAAGAAGACCGCGGACGAGCTGCGCGAGCGGCTGGTGGCGGAGATCCCGTCGTTGAAGGTCGGGGTGTCGACGGACGCCGAAGCCCACTACGGCCCGGTGGTGACCCAGACCCATCGTGACCGGGTCGTGGGCTGGATCGACAAAGGCGTCAAAGAAGGCGCCGAATTGGTGGTCGACGGCCGCGACTTCAGCCTGCAAGGCCACGAGAAGGGCTATTTCATCGGCCCGTCGCTGTTCGACCACGTGAAGCCCGAGATGTCATCCTACCAGGAAGAGATCTTTGGCCCCGTGCTGCAGATCGTCCGCGCCGAGACGTTTGAAGAGGCCCTGTCCCTGCCGTCGAACCACCAGTACGGCAACGGCGTCGCCATCTTCACCCAGAACGGTCGTGCGGCCCGCGACTTCGCCGCCCGGGTCAATGTCGGCATGGTCGGCATCAATGTGCCCATCCCGGTGCCGGTCGCCTATCACACCTTCGGCGGCTGGAAGCGCTCGGCCTTCGGCGACATCAACCAGCATGGCATGGAGGGCGTCCGCTTCTGGACCAAGACCAAGACCGTCACCGCGCGCTGGCCTGACTCGGCGTTGGAGCACTCGGACAGTTCCTTCGTCATCCCGACAATGGGCTGACACCCAATGCTGTCATCCTCGTGTGTTGGCGACCTGATCGTCGCCTGGCTGAACGACCGCTTCGGGGCTTAGCGCCGCATCCCCTCCGCCGCCGCCACCAGCCGGTCGAGGTCTGAGGGCGTGGACAGCCGGTGATCGCCGCCGTCGATCAGGTCCAGACGCACGTCGCCGCCCGTCAATCGCTCGATCAGTTCGACCTGATGGCGCCAGGGCACGACGTCGTCGGCGCGGCCCTGGAGGATGTGGACAGGGGCGGCGATGTCGATGACGCCGTCCAGCAGCAGCCAGTCGCGCGCCTCCTCGAACATGCGGCGAGTCAGGACGTATTCGCCCAGACCCTCCTCGACGATCAGGGTCTCGCCCTCACGCAGGATGGCCTGGCGCTCGTGATCGGCCAGGCCGGGCCACATCAGTCGTTCGGTGAAGTCCTGGGCCGGGTTGACCAGGATCAGGCCCTTGATTCGCTCCGGTCGCGCCAGGGCCGCCAGCAGGGCGACCCAGCCGCCCATGGACGAGCCGACGGGGATGACCGGGCCGGACAGGCTGTCGATCAGGGCGATCGCATCCTCGCGCCAGCGGCCGATGGTCGCCTGGCGCCAGTCGCCGGAGGACCGGCCGTGGGCGAAATGGTCGTAACGGAGGAAGCTCCAGCCGCGTTCGCGCGCCGCCGCCTCCAGGGCCAGGGCCTTGGTCCCCTCCATGTCCGAGCGGAAGCCGCCTACCCAGATCACGGTCGGGCCGTCGCCGTCGATACATTTGAAGGCGAGCGTCTCGCCATCGGGGCGGGATAGGAGAAGGGCGCGATCAGGCATGGGGTTCGACCTCACCGGACGTTCCGGTCGCCGTCCATCGATAGTCCATCTGGCGCGCAGTCGCGACGGCCAGTTCACGACCCGCCAGGATTTCGACGAGATGCAGACTCAGGTCCAGGCCTGCGGATATTCCGGCCGAGGTCCATACGCGGCCGTCGCCTGTCCACCTAACGTCGCCTACGACTTCAAGATCAGGGAAGCGCAGCGCCAGATCGGGCAGATCCTCCCAATGGGTCGTGGCGCGTCTGCCGCGCAGCAAGCCTGCCACGGCCAGCAGGAAGGCGCCGGTGCACACTGAGGCGATCATCGGCGTTCCCGTCCGAGCGGTCAGCCAGGCGATGAGCCGCCTATTCACTTCAACCTCTGAGGTTACGCCGCCGGGCACGATGAGCACGTCCAGGTCCGGCGCCGTTTCGATCGAGACGTCGGTCGATAGATGAAGGCCGCCGCGCGCCGTCGCCGTCCGGTTGGGATCGACCGAAATCAGGATAACTTCGAAGATCGGATTGGTCTTGCCGGCGTCGCGGCGGTGGACGCGGTTGGCGACCGAGAAGACTTCGAACGGGCCAAGCGCATCCAGCACCTCGACCTCGTCAAACACCAAAATTCCGACCTTCATTATCGCTCCCGTCCAGCAGCCCTCGCATAACAACCTCGGGCCTGATAGCGAAGCGCCGGATTGCAATGAGGTGAATGCGCGTGTCCGCCCCCCCCATGCCTGCGCCCCAGGTCCTGTTCGTCACCTCCAATCGCATCGGCGACTGCGTCATCTCCTCGGGGGTGATCCGCGAAATCGCGCGTCAGATTCCGGGGGCGCAGATCACTGTCGCCTGCGGGCGTCCGCCGGCGCCCTTCTTCCGTTCGGCGCCCGGCGTGGTGCGCACCATCGTGCTCGACAAGAAGAAGATGGCCGGACACTGGCTCGATCTGTGGAAACAGTCGGTCGGGACGCAGTGGGACCTGGTGATCGACATCCGGGGCTCGGCCCTGAGCTATCTGGTCCCGGCCAAGCGGCGCGTCGTCTATAATCGGTCCTGGGAGACCGGGCTGCGCAAGGTCGAGATGGTGTCGCGGCTGATGGGGGCGCGGACGCCGCTGGACCCCGAAATCTTCCTGGACGACCAGGCGCGGGCCGAGGCCGCCGCCGTCATCGATCCGCAGTTGGCGGAAGGCGCGGGCCCTGGTCCCATCATCGCCCTGGCCCCCATTGCGCACCAACCGGGCAAGAGCTGGCCCGCCGACCGCTGGGGCGCCCTGGTCGAGAAGCTGAAGGCCGAGCCGCGCTTTGACGGCTGGCGGTTCATGCCCGTGGGCGGGCCGGGCGACCGGCCGCCGGCGACCCCGGCCCTGGAGGCCGCAGGAGCACGCGGCATCGACTTCGTCGGCAAGGGCGACATCCTGGCCTCGGCCGCCGCCATCGATCGGGCGGACCTGTTCGTCGGCAATGATTCCGGCCTGATGCACGTGTCCGCCGCCCTGGGTCGACCGACCCTGGGCCTGTTCGGCCCGACCGAATGGTGGCTGTACGGCCCATGGGGTCCAAAGACGCGAACGGCGGCCTCTAACGAGACGCGGGGCCAGTTCGCCCCCATCGAAGATCTGAGTGTCGATCATGTCTTCGACGCGGTGCTGGCGCTGCACGACGCCTATATCGCCGGAACGCCCGCGAAGCCTTGAAAAACCGGGCTTCCTGGCGCATATTGTCGGTCTTGAGAGGAGCGTGGCGACAGCCGCGTGCATTCGCTCATCACGACCCACGACTTCTTTGACCACATAAGGAAACGACGCCCATTCGCCGTCCCATGCAAGCGCCACCCGTGAAAGACGGGCCGCGTATGAACCAGGATATCCGCGCCCCTCGCGTTCTGCTCATCGATCAGAATGGCGAGAAACAGGGCGTCATGCCCACCTCCGCCGCTTTGGAAGCCGCCGAGGAAGCCGGGATGGACCTGGTCGAGATCGTCTCCACCTCCGAACCGCCGGTGGCCAAGATCCTCGATTACGGCAAGCACCGTTTCCAGGAGCAGAAGAAGAAGGCCGAGCAGCGCAAGCGCCAGAAGGTCGTCGAACTGAAGGAAATCAAGCTCCGTCCGAACATCGACACCCACGACTATGAGGTGAAGGCCAAGGCCATGCACCGCTTCTTCGACGAGGGCGACAAGGTGAAGGTCACCCTGCGCTTCCGCGGTCGTGAAATGGCGCACCCGGAACTGGGCATGAAGCTGCTGAACAAGGTCCAGGCCGATTTCGACGAAATCGCCAAGGTCGAGTTCTCGCCCAAGATGGAAGGCCGCCAGATGATCATGATCCTGGCCCCGCGCTGATCGACACGATCCATCGCTGATATTGGACGCCCCGGTCGGAAACGACCGGGGCGTTTTGTCATGCGTCGTGCACTTGTGGTTGCGCCCCGCCTCTGGTTGAGTTCCTGACAGTCGGGGGACGCCATGAATGCAAGAGGGTTGAAGGGGCTGGGAGCGGCGCTGAGTCTGCTCTTCTTGGCCGTACGCACCAAGCGGCGCCGGGCTACGCCCAGCCGGCGCCGCTTGGTGCGTACGGCGCTCTGCCGGCGGTCGAGTTCGTCAGCGTATCGCCCAGTGGCGCGCGGCTGGCGTCGGTCAAGGTCGAGGGTGAAAAGCGCGGCCTGCTGGTAACCGATCTGGCGTCCGGCGATCCAATCGGCTTGGCCGACATCGGGGATTCCAAGGTCCGTGACGTGAATTGGATCGGCGAGGACCGGTTGTTGATCGTTATGTCCGAAACCCAGTCCCTGCCGTCGATCGGCGTCCCGAAGAGCGAGCTCTCCTATGGGCTGATCTTCGAGCCGGCGGCGCGCAAGGTCACGCCCCTGTTCAATCGCAATCGCGCCGTGATGCCGATGTTGTTCGGTCCTGCGGAGGTGCGCCAGACTCCACGCGGCCCTGCCGTTTTCGTGCGTGGTTTTCGTCTGTTCGATAGTCGGCGCCTGGATCTTTACCGCATCGACCCGGCCACCGGCCTGGGGCGGGTGAGCGATGAAATGGATTGGGACATCGACGACTATGTGCTGGACGCCGAGGGTCAGGTTCTGGCCAAGGCGGAATACGACCGGACACGCAAACGGTGGCTTCTGTTGCTGCCGTTGGGACAGACTTTCATGACCTTAGCCTGGGCGACCGACGCGCCTTTGGACGGTCCGGCGCTGAGGGGCATGGGGCGACGGCCGCGCACCGTCGTGGTCGATGCAAGACGCGACGACCTGATCGGGGCCGCCGGCGACGGCGACGAACTGGGTGAACTGTTCGAAGTGGATGTCGATACGGGTGAATGGACGGCTTTGCCCTTTCGAAGCCACCCGACGCGTCTGATCCACCACCCGCGGACCGGCCTTCTGATGGGGGGAGTCCATCTGGGCCCCAGCCGAAGCGACAGCGAATTTTTCGATGCGGACGTAACCCAGCGCTGGACTGCCGTGGAGCGGGCGTTCGCGGGACGGAATCCCGAGTTGGTGTCTTGGAGCGATGACATGCGCCAAGTCGTGGTCTTCACCGGCGGACAGGACAGTTCAGGCCAGTATCAGCTGGTGGATTTTGCGCGCGGCGACGCGAACATCATCGGCGACGTCTATCCAGAGATCGGACCCGACCAGGTCGGGGCCGTGCGCGAAGTGAAATACCGGGGCCAGGACGGGTTGGAGATCCACGGCTATCTCACCCTGCCTCCCGGTCAGGCCGATTCGATGGGCTTGCCGCTTGTGGTCTTGGCGCACGGCGGCCCGGCCGCACGGGACGTCGCCGGTTTCGACTGGTGGGCGCAGGCGCTGGCCAGCCGGGGTTACGCGGTGTTGCAGGCGAATTTCCGGGGATCCACCGGCTATGGCGACGCCTTCATGGAGGCCGGTTACGGCGAATGGGGCCGCAAGATGCAGACGGACCTGTCCGACGGGGTGCAAAGCCTGGCGCAGGAGGGGCGGATCGATCCTGAGCGCGTCTGTATCGTCGGGGGCAGCTATGGGGGCTATGCCGCTCTGGCGGGCGTCACCCTACAGAAGGACGTTTACCGGTGCGCGGTCTCGTTCGGCGGCGTGTCGGACCTGCGTCTGATGGTGCTGCAGGAAGCGCGGGAGACTGGCCGGGGAAGCCGCGCCGTTCGCTACTGGAACCGGTTCATGGGCGCCGAGCGCCTGGGAGACCGTCAACTCGACCTGCTGTCGCCCGCCCACTTGGCGGCTCAGGGCGACGCGCCGGTGCTGCTCATGCACGGTCAGGACGACACGGTGGTGGCGATGGAGCAGAGCGTGAAGATGGCCGAAGCCCTGGCGCGCGCGGGACGACGATACGAGTTCATTCGTCTGGAGGGCGAAGACCACTGGTTGTCGCGGGCCGATACGCGGCAGAAGATGCTCAGCGAGACCGTGCGTTTTCTGAACGCCCATAATCCTCCGTGACGCGGGCCGCCGCCAAAGCGGTTGCAACTTCCGCCTATATCGTTTGAGTTGAGGGTCGTTGGGGGAGTCTCGTTTGATGTTGAAGTCGGTGGCGAGGGCGGCGGCCCTGGCGGTTGCTGTTGCTTGTGCGACGCCGTGCCTGGCGGCGGCCTTGGCGGAGGTTCCTGCACTCCCGCCCCTGGAGGCCTACAGCGCCACGCCGGCGGTCGAATATATGGAGGTGTCGCCCAGCGGCGATCTGATCGCCCGGATCACGGTCGTGGGCGAAATCCGCGCCATCGCGGTGACGCGGATGACCACGGGGGAGCATCTGTTCGCGGCGGCCATCGGCGACGCCAAGGTTCGTGATTTGCGCTGGATCGGAGAGGGGCACGTGCTGGTCGTGACCTCGCAGACGCAAGGCATCCCCTTGCTGGGCATGTCCCGCCGGGAGCTATTCTTCGGCCAGGTGCTGGACCTCGAGAAGAAGAAGCTGGTTCAGGTCTTGGACCGGACGCCGGACGTCCTGGCTGTTCTGATCGGCCCTGCTTCGATCCGCAGCACCGAGGAGGGCCCAACCCTGTTCGCGCGGGGCTTCAACATCACCACCGGCCAGATCGACCTGTATCGGATCAGCCTGACCACCGGCCGAGGGCGGTCGGTGGAATCCATGGATCGCGAGATCGAGGACTATGTGCTGGACAGCGACGGCAAGGTGATCGCCTTGGCCCGCTATGTCGAGCGCGGCGGGCGGTGGTCGTTGCGATTGCCCAAGGGGCATGGGTTCAGCGAAGCCTGGGCGGTGGACGCGCCAGTCGATACGCCCAACCTGATCGGCATGGGCCGGACGGCGCGTACCATCATCGTCGGCGCCGACCGGCCGGATCTGGCCGCCGAGGACGAGGATTCGGAGTCGGCCGACGTCTTGTTCGAGGTCAATGTGGACAGCGGAGAATGGACCCAGCTGCCGTTCGAACATCATCCCGATTTTCTGGTCCACCATCCGCGCACCCGTCTGCTGATCGGCGGTGGTCGCACCGAGGAGGACGGCACGCATTACGAGTTCATCGACCCGGCGGCGGCGCGGCGGTGGGGTGCGATCGAGCGGGCCTTTGTGGGCAAGCGGCCGAAGTTGACCTCCTGGAACGACGCCCAGAACCTGATCGTCGTGTTCAACGACATCGGCGAACCGGGCCTTTATCAGCTGGTCGATTTCAGCCGCGGGGCGGCCGACGTCCTGGCCGACGCCTATCCGGCCATATCGACCGATCAGGTCGGCGAGATGCGTCCGATCCATTATGCGGCGGCGGATGGTCTGGATATTCCCGGCTATCTAACCCTGCCGCCGGGGGTTGAGGCGCCATCTGGCCTGCCCTTGATCGTGCTGGCGCACGGCGGGCCCGCGTCGCAGGACGTGGCCGGCTTCGACTGGTGGGCCCAGGCCCTGGCGTCGCGGGGCTATGCGGTGCTTCAGGCCAATTTCCGGGGCTCCACCGGCTATGGCCTGGCGTTTATGGAGGCGGGCTATGGCGAGTGGGGCCGCAAGATGCAGACCGATCTCTCGGATGGGGTGCGCTGGCTGGCGGCCGAGGGGATCATTGATCCCGAGCGCGTCTGCATCGTCGGCGCCAGCTATGGCGGCTATGCGGCCATGGCGGGCCTGACCCTGGACAAGGGGGTTTATCGCTGCGGCGTCGCCGTCGCCGGGGTGTCGGACCTGCGCCGGATGGTCAACTGGGAGGCGCGGCAGGAGGGGCGGAACGACAGCCAGACGGTCCGCTACTGGAACCGATTCATGGGGGCGGCGCGGCTGAACGACCGAGCGCTGGACGCCCTGTCGCCGGCCCGGCTGGCCGAGACGGTCGACCGGCCTCTGCTGCTGATCCACGGCAAGGACGATACGGTGGTGCCGATCGAGCAGAGCCGGGTCATGGCCGAGGCCATGCGCCGGGCGGACAAGCCGGTGGAGTTCATCGAGCTTCAGGGCGAGGACCACTGGCTGTCGCGCGCCGACACCCGTCAGCAGATGCTGCGCGAGACGGTGCGGTTCCTGGAGGCGAACAATCCCGTCGGGCCAAACTGAGGGATTGAAGGGAGGCGGCGCGACGGCGCTTCTCGCGGGCCAAGCGTCGCGCTAAGCGTGGGGCATGAGCCAAACGCCCCCGCCTCCCGTCATTCGCGCGCCCGCCCTGGCGGTGCTGTTCTCGGTGGTCTTCATCAATCTGGTCGGGTTCGGCCTGGTGGTGCCGCTGCTGCCCTTCTTCGCCCAGAGCCTGAAGGCTGAGGCGTGGCAGATCACCCTGATGTTCTCGGCCTATTCGCTGGGCCAGTTCTTCGCCGAACCCTTCTGGGGGCGGCTGTCGGACCGGATCGGGCGCAAGCCGGTGCTGCTCGTGACCCTGGCGGCCAATGCGGTCGGCTATCTGATGCTGGCCTTTGTGCCCAACATCTGGCTGGCCATTGCGGTGCGCCTGTTCACCGGCCTGGGAGCGGGCAATATTTCGACGGTGCAGGGCTATGTCGCCGATGTGACGCCGCCGGAGCAGAGGGCGGGGCGGATGGGGCTGATCGGCGCCGCCTTTGGCCTGGGCTTCATCGTCGGGCCGGGGCTGGGCGGATTGCTGACCCAGCCGCAGCTGGGACGGCTGGGCTATCAGTTGCCGATCTTCCTGGCCGCGATTCTGGCGGCCCTGGCGGCGGTCGGGGTGATGGTCTTCCTGCGCGAAAGCCGGGCCAAGGCCGATCCTTCGGCGGCGCGTCCGCCCTTCCTGGCGGGGCTGAAGGACGCGCGGACCAATCCGGTGGTGTCGCGGGTGTTGATCGTGACCCTGATCTATATGGCCGGCTTCTCGGCCATGGAGGCCGTATTCGGCCTGTGGTCCGAGAGCCGCTACGCCTGGGGCGCGCGCGAGGTCGGCCTCAGTTTCATGATCGTCGGCATCGTCTCGACGCTGAACCAGGGCTTCTTCGCCGGTCGGCTGGCGCGACGGTTTGGCGAGGCGCGCGTGCTGGCGACCGGCATGCTGCTGTTCGGCGCCTCGCTGGTGCTGCAGGTGCTGGCGCCGGTCGAATGGTTCCCGGCGACTCGGCTGGAGCTGGGCGGCCTGTCCCTGCCGGTGGTCCAGGGGTGGGTCATCCCGATCGTCATGGCTCTGGGCGCCTGCGGCATGTCCCTGGCCATGCCCAATATCTCGGCCATGATCAGCCGCGCCTCGCCTCCGGATCAGCAGGGGGCCATGCTGGGGCTGAACATGGCCTCCAGCTCGGTGGCGCGGATCTTCGGGCCGATGGCGGCCGGGGCGCTGTTCTCGGGCCTGGGGCACGACTGGCCCTTCCTGGTCGGCGCGCTTCTGACCATTCCGGCGGCGGTGATGGCGATCAACGCGGGCCGGGCGATCCTGCGGGGTCAGGTCGCTGCGGAAGCGCCCGCCAAGTCCTTGTCCTGACTCATCTTGCGTCGGCAGGCGTCTTCGCTTACAAGCCGCGCCTTCGCGTACCGAACCGCCGGGCGAACAGGCATGCCTAGGCGGTTCTTAAACTCTGAGGAACACCACGACGCGGGCTCAAGTAGCTCGAAGAGCGGTAGCCCCTCAAAAAGGAGATCGAAATGCCGAAACTGAAGACGAAGTCAGGCGCCAAGAAGCGCTTCAAATTCACGGCCACGGGCAAGGTGAAGGCCGGGGTTGCGGGCAAGCGTCACCGCTTGATCAGCCACAACTCGAAATACATCCGTCAAAACCGCGGCACCAAGACCATGGCCGACGCCGACGCCAAGAAGATCAAATCCTACATGCCGTACGCCTGATCGGCGCGCGCTGTACGACTGATCTCAACCCAAAGAATTTGAAGGAATAGCGACATGGCTCGCGTTAAACGTGGCGTAACTTCGCACGCCAAGCACAAGAAGGTTCTGGAGCAGGCCAAGGGCTTCTCAGGCCGCCGCAAGAATACCATCCGTACGGCCAAGGCCGCCGTCGATCGCGCCGGGCAATACGCCTATCGCGACCGTCGCACCAAGAAGCGCAACTTCCGCGCCCTGTGGATCCAGCGCATCAACGCCGCCGCGCGTATCGAAGGCTTCACCTACAGCCAGTTCATCAACGGCCTGAACAAGGCCGGCATCGAACTGGACCGCAAGGTCCTGGCTTCGATCGCCGCTGACGGGGCGGGCTTCAAGGCCGTCGCCGACAAGGTCCGCGCCGCTCTCGCTTAAGTCGAGGCCGGTACGGCAAAGATCAACGCCCGCTCCGGTTCGCCGGGGCGGGCGTTCTTCGTTCTGGGGTCAGGCCGTGGCGGTCTCGGCCATGGGTTCCGCCATGGATTTCGCTGGGCGGTCGATCTCGGCGTCCGCCAGAACCAGCCGCATGGCGTTCAGCAGGGCGTCGGGCTGGATCGGCTTTTGCGCCACCCCGTTCATGCCGGCGGCGATATAGTCCAGCTCGTCGCGTTCGTCGGCGTTGGCGGTCAAGGCCAGGATCGGCAGACGGGCGGCCGGGCCGGGCAGGGCGCGGATGGCGCGGGTGGCGGCGACCCCGTCCATGACCGGCATCTTGATGTCCATCAGCACCAGGTCGAAGGGCCGGGCCTGAACCGCCTCCAAGGCTTCCTGACCGTTCTCGGCCATCTCCGCCGTGCAGTCGAACATCTCCAGCAGCTTGCCGGCGACGAAGCGGTTGGTGGGATTGTCGTCGACCACCAGCACATGAAGCGTGTCGTGGGGCGTCGGCTCGGCCATGGGCGAGGCGGCGCCCGCCTCGTCGGCCGCGCAGGCGTTCAGCGGCAGGACGACGTGGAACCGCGCCCCGCCCAGCGGCGCCACGCTCAGTCCGATGGTCCCGTCCATCCGCTCGGCGATCTGGCGACAGATGGCTAGGCCCAGACCGGCGCCGGCGCCCTCGCGCCCGGCCTTGCCGATGTTGAAGGGGTCGAAGATGGTCGCCGCCGCCGCCTCGGGCACGCCGGGCCCGCTGTCGTCCACCGTCAGTTCGACCCGCAGACCGTCGCGCGTCGTGCGACTGGCCAGGGTGGCGACCACGCCGCCGCTCTGGGTGAATTTCAGGGCGTTGCCGACCAGATTGTTCAGCAGCTGTTTGATCCGCATCCCGTCAGCCCGGACCCAGGGGCTGGACTCGAAGTCGGTGCGGACGGTCAGGGTCAGCGCCTTCTCCTCGGCGCGAGCCCGCCACAGGGCGTCGATGTCGAAGGCGACGGCCGACAGGTTCAGCGGCTCTTCCTCCAGGGTCAGCATCCCGGCCGAGGCGCGCGACATGTCCAGGGCGTCGGTCAGCAGCCGCAGCAGGCTCTGGCCGGAATCGATGACGGTTCGGACATAGGGGCGCAGCTCTTCCTGTTCGAGCTTCTTGTCCATCAGGGCGGCGACGCCCAGGACGCCGTTCAACGGGGTGCGGATTTCGTGGCTCATCACGGCCAGGAACTCGGATTTGGCGCGGCTGGAGGCGACGGCCTCGGCCTCGGCATAGGCCAGGTCGCGGGCCAGGGCGCCCATTTCCTCGGCGCGCTGGCGGTGCAGGGCGGCCCCGGCCTGGACGACCTGCAAAGCGGTCCCGACCCCCAGATAGCGTCCGTCGGCCACGACGATGAAGCCGCTGAGAAGGGCGCCCAGTTCGGCGGCGCCATAGGCCTGGAAGAAGGTCTCGGCGCTGGTCGCCGCCTCGGCGATGGGGGCGTTGCGGTCCATCAGGCTTTCGGCCGGCTTCTTGGCGTAGAGCGCGCGCCCGAACTCGGCCGCCATCCGCAGGGTGAAGGCGTTGCGCTCGATAATGCCGACCGGTCGATTGTCGTCCGCCACCACGGCCAGGGCCAGGGTGTTGGGCTCGGTCTGGAACCGGTCAAACACCTCGGCGCACGGGGTGGACGGAGCCACCGGCGCGATCAAGTCAACGAAATCACCAATCAGCGGCATTCGGCCCCCCTCATGTCCACGAGGGAGGGCTTAGCGAGTGATATTTAACATCGGCTTTGCCGTTCATGAACCTTTCAAGGCATGCTTCGGACAAGTCGTCTGCATGCGGACGGTGTATTGCCTAGGTGTCCGCCGGCCGCAGTCTGGGCTAGGCTGAGACTATGACGATACGTGTTCCGATCCTTGGCGTGATGTTGGCTCCGGTGCTGGCCTTGGCCCTGAGTTTGCCGGCGTTCGCGCAGGAGCGACGGGTCGCGGTGACATTCGATGATCTGCCCTATCAGGCAGCGAATGAGGCCTTATGCGATCCCGTTCAGTTGATGCGCCTGACCCGCGATTTCGTCGCCATGCTCAAGCCGCTGGACACCCATGGGACGGCCTTCGTCAACGAGGGCAAGGTGTGCGAGCCGACCCGTGTCTCGACCCTGCCGACGGCCTTGGGCGTCTGGCTGGACGGCGGGCTCGATCTGGGCAACCACAGCTTCAGCCACATCAATATTCACCGCACCACGGCCGAGGCCTATCTGGCCGATGTGGACGCCGGCGCCCCGACCACGCGGGCGGTGCTGGAGGCGCACGGCCGGACCCTGCACTGGTTCCGCCACCCCTATCTGTTCACCGGCGAGACCCAGGAAAAGCACGACGCCATCGCCGCCGGCCTGGCCCAGCGCGGCTATACGGTCGCGCCTGTGACCCTGGACAACAACGACTGGATGTTCGCCGACGTGTATCGCAAGGCCGAGCAACTGGGCGACGAGGCGCTGAAGCGCCGCATCGGCGAAGCCTATGTGGCGCATATGACGACGGTGTTGGACTTCTTCGAACCCTATAGCGCCGAGCTGACCGGCGGGCGCGAGCCGGCGCAGGTCCTGCTGCTGCACGCCAACAGCCTGAACCAGGCCTATTATCCGCAGATCCACGCCCTCTATCTGGCGCGCGGCTATCGGTTCGTCACGCTGGAAGAGGCCCTGTCGGACCCGATCTATGCTCATGCGGACACCTATGTGCGGGCCAACGGAATCTCGTGGCTGCACCGCTGGAAGGTCACCGACGGCGAACCCATTCGCTGGGAGCCCGAACCGCCCGCCTGGATCGTCGCGGCCAACAAGGCGCCGGCCGCGGACCTGCCCGCCATCGCCTCCGCGCCCTGATCGATCCCGCCGCGCGCCTTCAAGGGTGACGAACGGCCCCCGGCCCGCTAATGCACGGGCCAAATGACCGATCTCGCCACACTCGAACTCGACCTGATCAACGCCATCGGCGGCGCGGAAACCGTCGCCGCCCTCGAAGAGGTGCGCGTCGCCGCCCTGGGCAAGTCCGGCTCCGTCTCCGGCCTGCTGAAGGGAATGGGGGCCATGAGCCCCGATGAACGCCGCGAACAGGGGCCGATGATCAACGGCCTGCGCGACCGCGTGTCCGCCGCCATCACGGCCAAGAAGGCCGAGCTGGAGGCCGCCGAACTGGACGCCCGGCTTCAGGCCGAGCGCGTCGATCTGACCCTGCCGGCCCGGCCGCGTCGCAAGGGCGGGGTCCACCCGACCATGCAGGTGATGGACGAGATGATCGCCCTGTTCGCCGAGATGGGCTTCGCCGTGGCGGAAGGCCCGGACATCGAGGACGACTTCCACAATTTCACCGCCCTGAACTTCCCGCCCAAACATCCGGCGCGGGAGATGCACGACACCTTCTTCCTGAAGCCCGACCCCGAGACGGGCGAGCGCAAGGTGCTGCGCACCCACACCTCGCCGGTGCAGGTCCGCACCATGATGTCCCAGACGCCGCCGATCCGCATCATCGCGCCGGGCCGCACCTTCCGTAAGGATTCGGACGCCACCCACACGCCGATGTTCCATCAGATCGAAGGTCTGGTGATCGACCGCGACATCCATATGGGCCACCTGAAGACCACGCTTCAGACCTTCATCGCCCGCTTCTTTGAGCTGGATGAGGTCCAGGCGCGGTTCCGTCCGCACCACTTCCCCTTCACCGAACCCTCGGCCGAGATGGACATCCGCTGCGACCGATCCGGCGGGAAACTGGTGTTCAACACCGGCGACGACTGGCTGGAGATCCTGGGCTGCGGGATGGTGCATCCCAATGTGCTGCGCAACTGCGGCATTGACCCGGACGAGTATCAGGGCTTCGCCTTCGGCATGGGGGTGGATCGTCTGGCCATGCTGAAATACGGCGTGCCCGACCTGCGCCCCATGTTCGACGCCGACACGCGCTGGCTGGCCCACTACGGCTTCTCGGCCTTTTCGGCCCCCAATCCTGCAAGCGGACTGAGCTGATGACCTTCCAGCAGAACCCCGTCGTCCAGCGCCGCCAGGTGGTCGTGCCGGACGATCTGGCCCAGCGCAGCCATTACGAGGGCATGACCTTCCCGCTGTTCAGCCTGTACCGGCAGACGGTCGAGGCGACCAACCGGTCGCTGATCGAGGACAAGACCTTCACCAGCTGCGTCATCGAAGGCCCCGGCGTGCTTCTGGCGCTGAGCGGCGTCCATTTCGACGGCTGCAATATGGGCGAGAACGGTGGGGACGTGCGCAGCCTGGTGCTGCGTCCCGTCAGCCCGCAGAAGGTGGTCGGGACCATCGCCATGCAGAATTGCAAGTTCGACCGCTGCGTCTTCTTCGGCATGGGCTTCACCGGCACAGACGAATTCATCGATCATTTCATTAAGGCCCTCGGGGGCGCGCCCACCGCATGAAATTCACCCTTTCCTGGTTGAAAGACCACCTCGAGACCGAGGCTGACGTCCATCAGATCGCCGAGGCCATGACCATGGCCGGGCTGGAGGTCGAAGAGGTTCTTGATCCCGCCGCCAAGCTGGCGCCCTTCACCGTGGCCAAGATCCTGTCGGCCGAGCGTCATCCCAACGCCGACCGGCTTCAGGTCTGTCAGGTCGAGACCGTCGACGGGCTGAAGGAGATCGTCTGCGGCGCGCCGAACGCGCGGGCGGGCCTGACCACCATCTACGCCCCCATTGGCGCCTATGTGCCCGGCCTGGGCGTGACCCTGGTCGAAAAGCCGGTGCGCGGCGTGGTGTCGAACGGCATGCTATGCTCGGCCTCGGAGCTGGAGCTGGCGGACGAAAGCGACGGGATTCAGGAACTGCCGCCCGAGATCCCGGTGGGGACGCCGGTCGCCGGTCTGTTCGGCGCGGAACCCGTGATCGACTTCGAAGTGACGCCGAACCGGCCCGACTGGCTGGGCGTCGCCGGCATTGCGCGGGATCTGGCCGCCGCCAGCGTCGGCAAGCTGAAGCATTTCGACATCGCCATGGTGCGCGGGGCCTTCCCCTCGCCGATCACTGTGCGGTTGGAGGCGACCGAGATGTGTCCGGTCTTCGCCGGTCGGGTGATCCGGGGCGTGAAGAATGGGCCGTCGCCGGCCTGGCTGCAAAAACGTCTGACCGCCATCGGCCTGCGCTCGATCAACCGGCTGGTCGATGTGACCAATCTGATCGCCTATGACCGCGCCCGCCCGCTGCACGTCTATGACGTGGCCAAGCTGTCGGGGACCGAGATTGTGGTGCGCGGCGGCCAGTCAGTCCATGCCGAGGATGCATTTCGTGGGGAATTGCGTGATGACACGAAATATGTGCAAGAGGGTGACCGCTATCGCGAAAGCCTGATCGCGTTGGACGGCAAAACTTACACCTTGGCTTCCACAGACTGCGTCATCGCCGACGCCGGGGGCGAGCGCCCCATCGGCCTGGGCGGCGTCATGGGCGGGGAGTCGACCGGCTGCGACGAGACCACGACCGACGTCTTCGTCGAAAGCGCCTGGTTCGATCCGCTGGTCATCGCCCAGACCGGCCGTGCGCTCGGCATCCATTCCGACGCCCAGTATCGGTTCGCGCGCGGCGTCGATCCGGTCTCGGTCACGCCGGGGCTGGAACTGGCGACCCGCCTGATCCTGGACCTGTGCGGCGGCGAGCCGTCCGAGATCGTCTTCGTCGGCGAGCCCCCGGCCGGCCCGGCGCCCTTCGCCTTCGACCCCGCCTATGTGAAACGTCTCAGCGGCATGGACCTGGACGACGATCGGATCGGCACCATCCTGGGCCAGCTCGGCTTCAAGGTCACCGCCGGCCCCGCCGATCAGGCCGAGCCCTGGACCGTCACCCCGCCGTCGTGGCGGCGCGACGTCGAGGGTCGGGCCGATCTGGTGGAAGAGGTGGCGCGGATCGAGGGCTTCGACAGCCTGCCCGATACACCCCTGCCCGAGGTCGCCCGCCCCGCCGGCGGCGTGTTGAGCCCCCGCCAGGCCCGCGTCCGCACGGCGCGCCGCGCCCTGGCCGCCCTGGGCTATGCCGAGGCCGTCACCTGGTCCTTCACCAAACAATCGACGGCGGCCTTGTTCGGCGGCGGAGACGACCGGCTGGTGCTGGAGAACCCCATTGCGGCCGATCTGGACTGCATGCGGCCCTCGGCCCTGCCGAATCTGATCCAGGCGGCGGCGCGTAACGTCGCGCGCGGTTTCGCCGACGCCGCCCTGTTCGAGATCGGCCCCATCTATCTGGGCGACGGTCCCAAGGATCAACGCACGGTCATCGCCGCCCTGGTCGCCCCGCACGCCGCCCGTCATTGGGCCGGCGCTGGGGAAGACGCCCTGTTCGCGCTGAAGGCCGATCTGACCACCCTGCTGGAAGAGATCGGCGCCCCGGTCGCCTCGCTGCAACTCGCCCAGGGTCAGAACCGCGACTGGTGGCACCCCGGCCGTTCGGCCCGGCTGCAACTGGGCCCGAAGAACGTCATGGTCGAGTTCGGCGAACTACACCCGCGCGTGCTGAAGGCGCTGGACGCTGACGGCCCGATGCTGGGCTTCGAAATCGTGCTGGACGCTGTGCCCGAGCCGCGCGGCAAGTCGGGCAAGGCGCGGGGATCGGCGGACTTGTCGGCCTTCATGCCCCTGACCCGCGACTTCGCCTTCGTGGTCGAGGACGCCAAGCCGGTGGGCGACCTGGTCCGGGCCGCCGCCGGCGCCGACAAGGCGCTGATCGCCGATGTGCGGGTGTTCGACGTCTATCGCGGCAAGGGAGTGGACGAGGGCTTCAAGTCCGTCGCCTTGGAAGTCGTGATCCAGCCGCGTGAGGCGACTTTGGCCGAAGCCGAGATCGAGGCCTTGACCGCAAAGATTGTGGCGGCGGTGGAGAAGCAGGGCGGCAAGCTGAGAGGCTGATTCAGTCTCCCTCTCCCCTTGCGGGACCGTTGCATTATTCGCGGATCGTGATTCCCTGTTCTCGACGGAGGGATTACGATGTCGGTGAAGCGGACGGGCCAGTTGGGATTTGGCGAGGTTGCGCTGGCGCGGCGTAGTGGCAGCGCGGCCCTGGAGCGGGTGTCGGCTCTGGTCGATTGGACCGGGTTCGAGCGAACGCTGGCGGGGCTTCGCGAGGAGGGGCCGGGCCGACCCGGCTATCGGCCTCTGCTGTTGTTCAAGGCCCTGCTTCTTCAGGCCTGGTATGGGCTGTCGGACGCCGAGCTGGAGTTCCGGCTGGGCGACAGCCTGGCGTTCGGGCGGTTCGTCGGGCTGAGCCTGGAGGACGAGGTTCCCGACCACACGACCCTGTGCCGGTTCCGTAACCGGCTGGTGCGGGATCGGCTGCTGGAGCGTCTGTTCGCAGAGCTGGATGGTCAGTTGGAGGGTGCGGGCGTGGTCCTCAAGCAGGGCACGATGCTGGACGCCACCCTGATCGAGACGCAGGCCGCAGGACGGCGCGGCCCCGGCGAGGCCAGGGTCGATCCCGACGCCGCCTACGCCCGCCGCTCTGGCAAGCCGGGTTCGACCCACGGCTACAAGGCCCACGTCGGCGTCGATCAGGGCTCGGGCCTGATCCGGTCGATCCTGACCACTCCGGCCAACGTCAACGACACCACTCCCGCCGACGCTCTGGTCCGGGGCGATGAGAGGGCCGTGCTGGGCGATGCGGCCTATCACACCCATGCTCGGCAGGCCGCGCTCAAGGCTCAGGGCATCAAGCCGCGCCTGATGCGACGGCCCAACAAACATCACCCGACACTGCCGCCCCGTCTGGCCCGGCTCAACCGCCTGATCGCTCGCCGGCGCGCCGCCGTGGAGACCACCTTCGCCACCTGGAAGCGCCGCATGGGCCTGACCGGCATCCGCTACATCGGTCTGACCAAGGCGTCCGGCCAGATGCTGATGGTCGCCATGGCCTTTAATCTGCGCCGCTGGGCCGCCCTGCAACCCGCCTGACCAAGCCCGGAATCCGTCCAAAACCCGCCGACCCGACCCGAAACAACCCAATCTCACCAGCATGAGCGCTGCCTTATCGCGCCAAGCCAAAAGCGGGACCGTAACGCAATGGTCCCCTTGCGGGAGAGGGAGACCGCGCACGGCGGCGCAGCCGTCGTCCTGGCGCGGTCGGGCGAGGGGTCACGCAGGCGGCGGCGGGGAGCGACCCCTCATCCGACCTCGCTCCGCTCGGCCACCTTCTCCCGCAAGGGGAGAAGGAAGCGCTACAACGCCTCCGTAAGCCCCCGTTAACCTTGCAGCCGCAAGGCTGCCGCAAAGGTCGGGGACTCTGTTACAAAGCCCGGCGTCCCCGCCGGCTGTCCTCTCGCCGTTCTCGGAGCGCCCCCACATGCATCGCCGCCAACTGATCCTTTCCGGCCTGGCCACCGCCGCCGGCGCCTCGTCGATGGGCGCCTGCGCCACCGCGCCCGCCAATCCCAACTATCCGATCCAGTCGGACAATAGCGCCCAGTCCTACAGCTTCGACGAACTGGTCGCGGCGGGGTCCAAGGAGCTGGGTATTGCGGCCGAGGCCGTCGGGGGCGCCATCGAACGCATCTTCGCCGACCAAGGGGATCGCCCCACCGCCTATATCGCGGGCGAAGAGGGCTCGGGCGCGGTCGTGGTGGGCGCGCGCTATGGTCGCGGCGCCCTGCATATGAAGGACCTGTCGGCCTCGCAGGAGGTGTTCTGGCAGGGGGCGTCGGTGGGCTGGGACTGGGGCGGCAACGCCAGCCGGGTCTTCACCCTGGTCTATGGCCTGTACCACCCCGACATGATCTATCGCCGCTATCCGGGCGTCGAAGGCACGGCCTATCTGATCGCCGGCCTGGGTGTGAACTATCAGCAGGCGGACGGCATCGTCCTGGCGCCGATCCGCACCGGCGTCGGCCTGCGTCTGGGCGCCAATGTCGGCACCATGAGCTACAGCCGCCAGCGCAATCTGCTGCCGTTCTGATCTGAGATCCGTCCGGGCCTTTCGGCCCGGACGTTGATCCTTAGGCCGCGCAGGCCTCGAACCCGGCCCGCAGCGCGGCCTCGTCCAGCTCGCGGCCGATGAAGACGGCGCGGCTCCAGCGGCGTTCGCTCTCGCCCCATTCGCGTTGCAGGTCGCCCTCCAGGATCATGTGGACGGCCTGGAAGACCAGGCGGCGGTTTTCGCCCTTCACGTCGATGATGCCCTTGGCGCGCAGGATGTTCTGACCCTGCTCGCCCAGCAGCCGGTCCAGCCAGGCGGTGAACTTGGCGCCGTCCAGCGGCCGGTCCAGCGATAGGGAAATCCCCTTGATGTCGTCCTGGTGGGCGTGACCCCTTGCGCCATGGGAATGGGCGCCATGGGAATGGGCGTCGTGGCCATGGTCGTGCCCATGATCGTGGTGATGGTCATGCCCGTGGTTATGATCGTGATGATCATGGCCGCAGTGTTCGTCATGCACATGGCCGTCCGCGCCGTGCGGCGGGTTGGCGAAGTCCGGCTGGACCTCCAGGATCCGATCCAGGTCGAAGGCGTGCAGACCCAGCACCTGATCCAGCGGCACGTTCGAGCGTTCGGCCCGGACGATGGGCGCCAACGGGTTCAGCGCCCGCAGACGGGTCTCGACCGCGTCCAGTTCTTCCGGCGTGGCCAGATCGACCTTGTTCAGGATGATGCGGTCGGCGAAAGCCACCTGTTCGCGGGCCTCTTTTGAATCGTCCAGCCGCGCCATCACATGTTTGGCGTCCACCAGGGTGGTGACGCTGTCCAGCTGGGTCTTGGCCTTGACGTCCTCATCGACGAAGAAGGTCTGGGCCACCGGGCCGGGGTCGGCGAGACCCGTGGTCTCGACGATGATGGCGTCGAAGGCGGGCTTTCCGGGCCGCTGGCGCTTCATCAGGCCGGCGACCACGCGGATCAGGTCGCCACGCACCGTGCAGCAGACGCAGCCGTTGTTCATTTCGAACACGTCCTCGTCGGCGCCGACCACCAGGTCGTTGTCGATGCCGATCTCGCCGAACTCATTGACGATGACGGCGTAGCGTTTGCCGTGATCCTCGGTCAGGATCCGGTTCAGCAGGGTTGTCTTGCCGGCGCCGAGATAGCCGGTCAGGACGGTGACGGGGATCTTGCCAGTTGCGGCGGTCGAAACGGGGGCGGCGAGGGTGTCGGTCATAGGCCGCTAGATGGCGGCTGACGTCCCATTTGGGAAGAGGGGGCGGTTAGGCCTTCTTCACGAACTCGACGCGCAGAACCAGGCCGCGCACCTTGTCGACATTGGCCTCGATCTCGTCGGTGTCGCCGGTCAGACGGATATTCTTGACCAGGGTGCCGCGCTTCAGCGTCACCCCGCCCGAGCCCTTGACCTTCAAATCCTTGATCAGTGTCACGCTGTCGCCGTCGGCCAGGATGTTGCCGTTCGAGTCTTTGGTCACGTCTTCGGTCATGGCGACGCTTCTAGCGGTTCACCTTGCTTTCGTCATCCCCCGGCAAGCCGCCGCTTGGCGGCGCAGACCGGGGGACCCAGCGGCGCCGAAGGCGATGTTTCCGCCGCACCATGTCAAACGCCTCATCCGCGACAGGTTCGCGCTATCGCGCGCCGCTGGGTCCCCCGGTTCCGCTGCGCGGCCCGGAGGATGACGAAAGAAAACTAGTCAGGCACGTTGGCGTCCAGTTCGTCCAGCCAGACCCGCGCATTGCCGTCCGACGGGGCGCGCCAGTCGCCGCGTGGGGACAGGGAGCCGCCGGTGACGACCTTGGGCCCATTGGGCAGGGCCGAGCGTTTGAACTGGGCGGTCTGGAAGAAACGGATCAGGAATTTCCGCAGCCAGGCCTTGATGGTCGCCAGGTCGTATTCGACCTTTTCGTCATCGGGAGTGTTCGCGGGCCAATGTCCGGCGGTCGCGTCGCTCCAGGCCTGATGCGCCAGGAAGGCGACCTTGGACGGCTTCAGGCCGAAGCGGCTGATGTAGAACAGGAAGAAGTCGTTCAGCGCATAGGGGCCGACCGTCCCCTCGGTGGACTGGATCACGCCGTCCTTGGCCGGGACCAGTTCGGGCGAGATCTCGGTGTCCAGAATGGCGTGTAGGGTCGGGGTCGCCTCGGCGCCGACCAGCTCGCGCGCCGCCACCCAACGGATCAGGTGGCGGATCAGGGTCTTCGCCACCCCGCCGTTGACGTTGTAGTGGCTCATATGGTCGCCGACGCCATAGGTGGCCCAGCCCAGGGCCAGTTCCGACAGGTCGCCGGTGCCCAGGACGAAGGCCCGGTTCTGGTTGGCCAGCCGGAACAGATAGTCGGTCCGCAGCCCCGCCTGCACATTCTCGAAGGTGATGTCGTGAACCGGTTCGCCCGCCGCATAGGGGTGGCCGATGTCCTTGAACATCTGTTCCGCGGCGGGGCGGATGTCGATCTCGGCCCCGGTTACGCCCAGGGCCTTCATCAGGGCCCAGGCGTTGGACTTGGTCCCGTCCGAGGTGGCGAAGCCCGGCATGGTGAAGCCCAGGATGTTGGTGCGTGGCAGGTTCAGCCGGTCAAAGGCGCGGCAGGCGACCAGCAGGGCCTGGGTCGAATCCAGCCCGCCCGACACCCCGATCACCAGCCGTTCGGCCTGGGTCGCCGTCATCCGGCGCATCAGGCCCTGAACCTGGATGTTGAAGGCCTCGTAGCAGTCCTGATCCAGCCGTCCGGCGTCGTCGGGGACGAAGGGGAAACGGTCCAGCGGGCGGATCAGCTCGCTCTCGACCGCGTCTTCGCGGGCCATGAAGGGCACGACAGTCGCAGGTTCGCCCTCGACGCGGGCGCATTCGGCGAAGGTGCCGTTCCGCAGCCGGTCCAGCCCGATCCGGTCCACGTCCACGTCGGCGATCGTCAGATGGTTCTCCAGGGCGAACCGTTCGCCTTCGGCCAGTTTCGACCCCAGTTCGTGGATGGTCGCCTGACCGTCCCAGGCCAGGTCGGTCGTGCTCTCGCCCCAACCCGAGGCGGTGAAGACATAGGCCGACAGGGTGCGGGCCGAATGGCTGGCGCTCAGCATGGCGCGCTCGTCCGCCTTGCCGATGACGATGTTGGAGGCCGACAGGTTCAGCAGGATGCGAGCGCCCGCCAGAGCGGCTCGGGTGGACGGGGGCAGGGGCGCCCAATAGTCCTCGCAGATCTCGACCGCGAAGACGAAGCCCGGCCGGTTGACCGCTTCGAAAACCAGACCGGGGGCGAAATCCACCGTCTCGCCGTTCAGCCGGATCACGTCCTCGGCGCGGGCCGTCGCCGGGGCGAACCAGCGTTTCTCGTAATATTCCCGGTAGTTGGGCAGATAGGTCTTGGGCACGACCCCCAGAACCTCGCCCGCGCCCATGACCACGGCGCAGTTGTACAGGGCGTCGCCGTTGCGGATCGGCGCCCCGACCACCGCCACCAGATCATGCTCGCCCGCAGCCTGGGCGATGACCGCGATCTGGCGCTCCACCTCGTCCAGCAAAGCCGCCTGCATATGCAGGTCGTCGATGGCGTAGGCCGACAGCGACAGCTCGGGGAAGACCATCAGGTCCACGCCCTGATCGGCCGCCTGACGGATTAGGGCCAGGTGCTCCTCGGCGTTCGCCTTCGGGTCGCCGATATGGCTGACCGGGGTCGCGGCCGCCACGCGCACGAAGCCGTGGGTCTTCGGAGAGTGGAACGGGGGAGAGTGGAACAGGGAGAAGTCGGCCATCGGATCGTCCGCTATGCCGGCGCGCGCCGGTCGTCGATCTCCATATAGGCCCGAAAGATGAAGGGAGAGAATCCTCTCCCGTCTCTCAGCGTCAGCCGCCCATGGCGACGAAGGGCCCATTGAGGAATTTCGGCTTGCCATAGGCCAGGCGCTGGCCGTCGTCGGCCAGGACGCGGCCGCCGGCCGCCTCCAGCACGGCCTGACCGGCCGCCGTGTCCCATTCCGACGTGGGGCCCGAGCGCGGATAGGCGTCGAACCGACCCTCGGCGATCAGGCAGAACTTCAGCGACGAGTCCGTGCCCTGCCAGCGGGTGCAGCCGTGGCGCGCGGCGAGGCGCGTGGCCTCTTCGTCGGAGACGCTGTGGCTCAGAAGGGCCATGCCCTCCTGTGGGCGGTCGCGAACCTTGATCGGCCGCCATTCGGCGCCGGCGTGGGCCTCGCCCTGCTGCTGCTCGCCGAACTGGCGGCGGAAAGCGCCCGCGCCGGGGACGTCGGTGCGCCAGGTGGTGCCCGTCGCGGGGGCTGTGACCACGCCCGCGACCGGATAGCCGGCGTGCATCAGGGCGATGTTGACGGTGAAGGCCTCGCCGCCGCGCACGAATCCCTTGGTGCCGTCCAGCGGATCGATCAGCCAGAACCAGTCGTCGGCCGAATCGGGCGCGCCGTCTGCGGCCACGGCCTCCTCGGCCACCGTCTGGACGCCGGGATAGAGGGCGGCCAGGCGTTCCAGAATCAGGGCCTCGGCGGCGCGGTCGGCCTGGGTGACGGGGCTGTCGTCGGACTTGGTCTCAACGGCCGTGTCGCTGCGCCAATAGGGCAGGATGACGCGCGCGGCGTCTTCGGCGATCTCGGCTATGGCTAGGGCCAGGGTGCCGGATTCAAGGTCTTGGGACAGGGTGTTCATGGGGGAGGTCGTCATTAGGCGCTCGATAGACCATCACGGCGGTTCCATGAACCGGCAAATCACGTCAGCTTCGCGCGCGATACGAACTGTGACCAGAACGCCGACGAGAGTATGCTCGATTCCATGAATTCGACCGCCGCCGCCAAAGCCCCGCTGGACCTGCCCGTCGACGGAACCGAGCTGGCCACCTATGTGGCCGCCAAACTGTGCCACGACTTCATCAGTCCGTCGGGCGCGATCGTTTCGGGCCTGGATCTGATGCGCGATCCCACGGCCCAGGACATGCGCGAGGACGCCCTGTCCCTGATCGAACAGAGCGCCCGCAAGATGGTCTCCCTGGTGCATTTCGCCCGGGTGGCCTTCGGCGCGGCGACGACCAGCGAAAGGTTCAACGCCCGCGAGCTTCAATCCCTGGTCGCCGCCATGACCGAGGGTGGACGCGCCTCGCTGGACTGGCGGATCGTCGAGGGCGAGTTCTCGAAGCCACAGGCGCGGGCCCTGACCAATCTGGCCTATCTGACCGTCGGCGCCTTGCCGATGGGCGGCAATGCGGTGATCCAGTCGCATGTCGAGGAGGGCGTCCTGGTCTTCGAAGGCTTCGCCGAGGGCGCACGCGCACGGCTCAAGCCTGAGGCCGTCACGGGCCTGGCCGGCGAACGACTGACGGAGGGGCTGGCGGGCCAGTGGATTCAGCCCTACTGGTTATGGCTGACCGTCGTTCAGGCGCGCGGCGTCCTGCAGACGAGCGTCGAGGAAGGTCGCGTTTCGCTGATCGCCAGAATGCCCCTTTGAGGCGTTTCCAAACGACTCGTTAACTGGAATCGGGCGATGGTGCGGGACGCGTGACTTCTGTCGGAAGCCCAGCGCCCTGGGGAGCCTCGCCTTGGATTTCAAAACCTGCCTCATCGTCGACGACAGCCGGATCATCCGCAAGGTGGCCCGTCGGATCGTCGAGGGTCTGGGCTATGAGGTCGACGAGGCGGCGGACGGCGCCGAGGCCCTGGCCTATTGCACCGGGGTGATGCCCGACATGTTGTTAATCGACTGGAACATGCCGGTGATGGACGGACTGACCTTCCTGCGCCGCCTGCGCGCCATGCCCGGCGGCGACGCGCCCAAGATCCTGTTCTGCACCATCGAGACCCGTCCCGAACGGATCGCCGAAGCTCTGGCCGCCGGCGCCGACGACTATGTGATGAAGCCGTTCGACGGCGAAATCCTGCAGTCCAAACTGATGGAGGTCGGCGCGATCGCGGCATGACTCCCGAGGACTTCGACAGACTCCAGGGGCTCTTGGCTACCCGCGCCGGCTATCGGCTGACGCGGGATCGCATCCACCTGGCCGAACACCGGCTGGGCCCGATCGCGCGCCGCGAAGGCTATGCCAATGTCGAGGCCCTGCTGACCAATCTCTGGGCCAATCCGGTCGCGTCCCTGGGCTGGGCCGTGATCGAGGCCCTGCTGAACGTCGAGACCTGGTTCCGCCGCGACCGATCTCCCTTCGCGGCGTTCGAGAAGGAACTGTTGCCGGCCCTGAGCCGCGCGCGCCCCGGCGGCCGGGTCAGCGTCTGGTCCGCCGGCTGTTCGACCGGGCAGGAGGCCTGGTCCATCGCCATGGCGGGTCTGGACGCCGGAGTGATCGTCGACACGGTCGCCACCGATCTGTCGCAGCGCGCGATCGAGAAGGCGCGATCCGGCCTCTACACCGGCTTCGAGATCCAGCGCGGCCTGACCGCCCAAGCCATGCTGCGCTGGTTCGAACCGGCCGAGGATAATTGGCGAGCGCGTGACGAACTGGCCGACCGCGTTCGCTTCGCCCGCGCCAATCTGCTGGACGAGCCGGCGGACGAGGCCCGTTTCGACGTCATCTTCTGCCGCAACGTGCTGGGCGACATGGAGCCGTCGCGTCGGGCCCGTGTGCTGGACGGGCTGGAACGGCGGCTGGTCGACGACGGCTGCCTGTTCCTGGGGCTGGACGAACAGCTGGAAGGCGAGACCGTCGCCTTCCGCCCTGTCAGCGGCCGTCAGGGCCTCTACGTCAAGTCGCCCGCCACCGTCCGACGCGCCGCCTGACCGCAAGAGCGCGCGTGCGGCTCAGCCCGCGTGCAGTTCCTGTTTCACCCGTTCGGCCAGGGTCTTGATGTCCAGCGGCTTGGGCAGGAAGGACACCCCGACCTCGTCCTGCAGCAGGTCCGAGAAGTCGCTTTCGGCATAGCCCGAGATGAACATGACCGGCGCGTCGCCCAGGTATTTGCGCGCCTTTTTCAGCAGCGACGGGCCGTCTAGGCCGGGCATGATGACGTCGGAGATCATCATGTCGATCTGGCCGGCGTATTCCTCGGCCAGAAGCAGGGCTTCTTCGCCGTCGGCGGCTTCGATCACCTCATAGCCGCGCTGGCGCAGCAGACGGGCGGCGATGCCGCGCACGGCGTCCTCGTCCTCGACGAACAGGATGCGGCCGGCGCCCGACAGGTCGCGCGGCGCCTTGACCTTGACCTCGACCGGCTGGACCTCGGCCAGTTCCGCTTCTCCCGCCGCGGGCAGGAAGATGCGGAAGGCGGCGCCCATGCTCATGCCGTGGGGGCCCTCGATATTGCTGACCGAGATATGGCCGCCGGCCTGCTGGGCGATGCCGTAGACGGTGGCCAGGCCCATGCCCGTGCCCTCGTTGATCGCCTTGGTGGTGAAGAAGGGTTCGAAAATCTTGTCGACCAACTCGGGCGGCACGCCGGGTCCGGTGTCGGACACCTCGATCAGGGCGACCTCTTCGGTCGGGGCGTTGGACCAGCCCATTTCGCGCGCCTGTTGGGCGGTCAGGCGGCGGGTGGTGATGGTGACGACCGCATCGCCCGGCTCGACCACGCCGCGCATGGCGTCGCGGGCGTTGACGGCGAGGTTCATGACCGCCGTCTCCAACTGGCTCTTGTCGGCCAGCACCACCGGCAGATCGCGGCCGTAGTCGGTCTCAAGCCGCACGTCCTCGCGCAGCAGACGACGCAGCAGGACGGCGAATTCCCCGACCAGCTCGCCCAGGTCCAGTCGCTCGCGCCGGACCGTGGACTTGCGCGAGAAGGCCAGCAGCTTGCGCACCAGGTCGGCGGCGCGGATGGCGGTCTGGCGGATTTCGTTCAGCCCGTCGTACGAAGGATCGCCGACCGGGTGGCGTTCCAGCAGGCCTGAAAGCTGCAGTTGGATGGCCGTCAGCAGATTGTTGAAGTCGTGCGCCACGCCACCGGCCAACTGGCCCACGGCCTGCATCTTCTGCGCCTGGGACAGCTGCAGCTCCATCGACTTCTGCGCCGAGACGTCGAACAGCCAGATGCGTTTGCGCTCGCCCTCGGGCGCCACATAGAGGTGCAGCATCTTGTCGGGATAGGCGCGTGCGACCAGTTCGATGGGGCCGGACGAACCGGCCGCCAGCTTCACCCGGGCCTCGGCCAGGCCCATCGGCTCGAACAGATGGCCGAAGGCGGCGTCGCGGGCCGCGCCGGGACCGGTCAGGACGGCCAGGGCGGCGTTGGCTTCTTGCGCGCGGCCGCCGAACAGGTCGGCCCCTTCGATGACGGCCGAGCCGAACGGTGCGCCGGCGGCCATGGCGCGGGACTCGCCCGCCGCCGCGCCGTTCGCCGGCGCCGTTGCGGCGACCGGTACGGGCAGGACGGCCTCGGGCGCGACCCGCAACAGGAACCGGTTGTCGCCGGCGCGCCCGATCACGACCTCGACCTCGCGGTCGCCGATCTGGACGATGGCGTGGCCGGGCTCGCCCCGGCGCGCCTGGGCGAAGGCCATGTACAGGGCCTGGGCCGACTTGCCGCGGGGCAGGGCGGTGATCGTGCCGTTGGCCTGGGCCCAGGCGCCGTTGAAGGCCAGCACCTGGCCCGTCTCCCACACCAGAGCCGCCGGCTCGGCCATGGCGTCGAGCATGTCCACGGCCACGTCGCTGGACGGCTTGACCGTTTCGGCGCGGCGGAAGCCGAACAGGCCGATCAGGGCGATCAGACCCGCCGTCACCAGCAGGATCATCCCTGGCGCCGACATCGGATTGGCCTTGAAGGCCGGATAGGCCAGGGCGGCGATGGCCACGACGACGCCGAACGCCGTCGCGACGGCGAGCAGGTCGAACGGAAGACGACGGGTGGACTTCATGCGGCCTCGCGAATCAGTGGTCTGAATCATACCCCCAAATCGGACCTGGGGCCTTACAGGGTCTTACCGACGTTTTCGGGACTGGAAGACGAAGCCGATGATCTTGGCGGCGGCTTCGAAATGTTCCTTGGGAATGACGCCGTCGATCTCGACCGAGGCGTATAGGGCGCGGGCCAGGGGCACGTTCTCGACGATCGGCACATTGTGTTCCTTGGCCACCTCACGGATGCGCAGGGCCAGGGCGTCGACGCCCTTGGCCACGCACACCGGCGCTCCGTCGCCCTCGCTGGGTTCGTAGCGCAGGGCGACCGAATAGTGGGTCGGGTTGGTGACGATGACGGTGGCCTTGGGCACATTGGCCATCATCCGCTGGCGGCTGCGTTGCATGCGGATCTGCCGCAGCTTGGCCTTCACGTGAGGGTCGCCTTCGGACTGTTTGTAGTCCTCTTTCAGCTCTTCCTTGGTCATCCGCATCCGCTTGGCGAAGCGCATCTTCTGCCAGAGGAAGTCGGCGCCTGCCGTGGCCGACAGCAGGATTATGGCCGCGATGAACAGGGCCACGCTCATGTCCCGCGCCAGCGGCAGCAGGGCGGCGGGGCTAAGCGTCACCATGTTCTCGAACTCGCGGACATGGGGTTTCAGCACCATCCAGCAGACGACGCAGACGGCGATCAGCTTCAGGAAGGTCTTGACGAACTGCATCAGGCCGTCGGGGCCGAAGATCCGCTTGAACCCGGACAGGGGATTCACCGCCGACCACTGCGGCTTCAGCTTTTCGGTGGTGAAGATCAGGCCGGACTGCGCCAGGTGCCCGCCGGCCCCGCCCACGATGGTGGCCAGCATGACGGACCCCAGGAAGGGGGTCATGGCCCAGAGGGCCTTGGCCAGGATCTGCGTCCCCGCGCCGGAATCGAGCATGCCCAGCATCTGATGAGGCTGGGCGAGGAAGGGCAGCAGCTGTTCCGCCATGGAACCGGAAAACCAGCCTCCGGCCCCCAACACCACCGCCGCCGCACCGACCAGGGACAGGACCTGGCCGACGTCCTGGGATTTGGCGACGTCGCCCTTCTTGCGCGCCTCCTCAAGTTTTCGGGGGGTGGCGTCTTCTGTTTTCGACTCGGGATCGGTGTCGTCAGCCACCCGCCCCTCCCCCGAAGGCGCCGGCCGCAAACACCTCGGCGAGGCGGCGGTAGCGGTCGATGAAAACGGTGCCCAGGGCGCCCAGGCTGAGCGCGAAGATGGACAGGCCCAGGATGACGCTCAGAGGCGCGGCGGCGAAATAGACCTGGAACGACGGCATGACCCGCGCGATCAGGCCCGAGGCCAGGTTGAAGATCAGGGCGAACACCAGAACCGGCGCCGACAGCTGCACCCCCAGCAGGAAGCTGTCGCCCAGGGTCCGCACCGCCATCTCTGTGAAGTCGCTCATGATCAGGGGCTTGGCCGGGGCGATCAGTTCGTAGGAGCCCACCATGCCGGCGATGAACAGGTGATCGGTGTTGGTCGCGAAGATCAGCGTCACCCCGAACAGCATCAGGAAGGAGGCGATGGTCGATCCCGGCGCGGCCTGGAGCGGATTGGCCGTCTGGGCGAAACTGAGGGTGGTCTGAAGCGACACGATCTCGCCCGCCGTCGTCAGGGCGGTCAGGAACATGCGCAACAGCATGCCGATCATCAGACCGACCACCACTTCACGGATCACCCAGCCCGCCATGCCGCCCAGGGTTTCGGGCAGGCCCGGCAGGACCCCGCGCACCACCGGCCACAAGGCCAGGCTGATGATCAGGGCCAGCGACAGCCGCACCCGCGGCGGCACATAGGTCTCGCCGAAGCCCGGGATCAGCATCAGCATCGCCCCGATCCGGGCGAAGATCAGCCCGCCGGCCCAGACCTGATCGGCGGTGGCGTAGGCCTCCACCCGTCTACATGCCCGCGATGCGGGCCGCGATCTGGCGCATGAACCCGCCCAGCAGGGCGCCCATCAGCGGCAAGAACACCAGCAGGGACGCGAAGATGGCGATGATCTTGGGCGCATAGATCAGGGTCTGTTCCTGGATCTGCGTCAGTGCCTGGAACAGGCCGATCACCACGCCGACCACCAGGCCCACGATCAGGACCGGCAGGCACAGCTGGATCGTCAGCCAGATGGCGTCGCGCCCCACATCCAGAACTTCCGCGCCGTTCATCGCCACAGGCTCCCGCAAATCACTGGGCAGAAAATGCCGGGAGGATGGTTAACGGGAGGATAACCAAATGGAAGGAACAGCGGTTCGGGCGTTCATTCCGGCGTCGACGCCGTGAATTGTGCGCCGGGTCAGTCCAGCGACTGGGGGCGCGTCACGACGGGGGTGTCCGGATCCGTCGGGGTCTGGCGCGCAGGCGGGGGGGCTGGGGCGACGACGATCCGGGGCGGCTGGGTGACGGTCGGCGTGGGCTGCGACGGCGCGGCGAGACTGGGCGTTGGGGCGAGACTGGACGTTGCGGCGCGGGGAGCGACGACAGTCGGGGTGGGCGGCGGCGTCGTCGATCGGGGGGCGGCGAGGGGCGTCGTGTCGCGGGCCTGCGCGGTTTCGGTCGAGCTGGCGTCGACGGGCGTGGCCTGGGTGGATGGGGCCTGGGGCAGCGGAGCTGATTGCGAGGGGACGGCGGCAGGCGGCGTGGCGGTCGAGGGCGCGGTCGTCAAGGAAACGGGCGTCGCCGCCGGCTCTGGGGCGGAACGCAGGGCGAACCACAGACCGCCGCCTATCGCCAGGACGGCCAGGACGCCGAGCCCGATATAGGCGGGCAGTCGCGACGTGCGCCGGGTCAATGAAGGGGCGGGGCTGGGTGCGACCGGCGTCGCCGCCGCTGAGATGGGCGCAGGTTCAGGCGCGGCGCCGGGCAGGGGGCGAACCGTCTGGTCGGTGTCCGAGGCCTGCGGGGCAGGCTGGGGAGCAGACTGAGGAGCAGGCGCGGCGGGGCGCGGGTCGAGCGTGGGGCGGGCCAGCGGGATCAAGGAGCCGCTCAGGATGCTCGCGTTGGGCTGCGGCGCGAGGCGCGGTTGCGTCTGGCGGGGTTGGCCGGACAGGCTTTGACCCGCCTGCGCTTGGCCCAGCGGCGTCTTAAGCGGCGGACGGTTGGGAATCCGGTCCAGCGGATTGGGCGCGACCGGCACGGGCCCGACGTGGAAGGTGGTCGTGGGCATGCGGCCCCAGGTCACCTGTTTGCGCTGGAACGGCTCCGGCGGCGCCCCCACGGGGTCGGTCGGGGCGGCGGGACTTTTGGCGTCGTCGGACATGCTACTCTACTCGCAGGCGATATGGCCGGTTTCGTGACGGCCGGGCGGCCGTCAGGCCTTGAGCCGATAGCCGGTCTTGAACATCCACATGACCACGCCCAGGCAAAGGGCGAAGAAGCCCAGGGTGGCGGCCACGCTGATGCCGATGGGCACGTCGCCCTGGCCGTAGAAGGTCCAGCGGAAGCCCGAGATCAGATAGACCACCGGATTGAAATGGGCCACCGCGCGCCAGACGTCTGGCAGCATGTTGATCGAATAGAAGGAGCCGCCCAGGAAGGTTAGGGGCGTCACGACCAGCATGGGGATGAAGTTCAGCTGTTCGAAACTGCCGGCCCAGATGCCGATGATGAAGCCGAACAGGCTGAAGGTCACCGAGATCAGCACCAGCATGGCCAGCATGGCCACGGGGTGCAGCACCTGAAGCGGCACGAACAGGGTCGATGTGGCCAGTATGATCAGGCCCAGAACCGCCGACTTGGTCGCCGCCGCCCCGACATAGGCGATCACCACCTCCAGCGACGACACGGGCGCCGACAGGATCTCGTAGATGGTGCCGGTGAATTTGGGGAAATAGATGCCGAAGGAGGCGTTGAAGATCGACTGTGTGAACAGGCTCAGCATGATCAGGCCTGGCACGATGAAGGCGCCATAGGCCACGCCGTCGATCGCATCCATTCGGCCGCCGATCGCGCTGCCGAAGACGATGAAATACAGGGCGGTGGTGATCACGGGCGTGACCACGCTTTGCCAGATGGTGCGCAGGGCGCGCGCCATTTCGAACCGATAGATGGCCCAGACGCCATGTCCGTTGAAGTTCATCAGGCGGCCTCCCCGTCGCGGTGGACCAGGCTGACGAAGATGTCTTCCAGCGAGCTCTGGCGGGTGTTCAGATCCTTGAAGCCGATGTTCAGCCGTTCCAGCTGGCGGATCAGCGAGGGCACGCCGGTGTCGTCGGCCTGGGCGTCGAAACTGTATTCCAGCTCGCCCCCGTCGGCATTCAGCGCCAGGGCCCAATTCGACAGGTCGGCGGGCAGGGCGGTCAGCGGCTCGATCAGGTTCAGGGTCAGGGTCTTCTTGCCCAACTTCTTCATCAGGGCGGTCTTTTCCTCGACCAGGATCAGTTCGCCCTTCAGGATCACGCCCACCCGATCGGCCATCTCCTCGGCCTCTTCGATATAGTGGGTGGTCAGGATGATGGTGACGCCCCGCTCGCGCAGCTTGCGGACCATGGTCCACATGTCGCGGCGCAGCTCGACATCGACCCCGGCGGTCGGCTCGTCCAGGAACAGGATGTCCGGCTCGTGGCTCAGGGCCTTGGCGATCATCACCCGGCGCTTCATCCCGCCCGACAGGGTCATGATCTTGGCGTCGCGCTTGTCCCACAGCGACAGGTCTTTCAGGATCTGTTCGATCAGGGTCGGGTTCGCCGGCTTGCCGAACAGGCCGCGGCTGAAGGTGACGGTGGCCAGGACGGTCTCGAAGGCGTCTGTCGTCAGCTCCTGGGGCACCAGACCGATCTTGGTGCGGGCGGCGCGGAAATCCTTTCGGATGTCATGACCGTCGGCGATCACCGTGCCTGTCGAGGCGTTGACGATGCCGCAGACGATGGAGATCAGGGTGGTCTTGCCCGCCCCGTTCGGCCCCAGCAGGGCGAAGATCTCGCCCTTCTCAATGGTCAGATCGACGCGTTTCAGCGCCTGAAGCCCGGACTTGTAGGTCTTGGTCAGGCCTTGAATTTCGATAACCGGCATCGGCGCTCCGTATCCCGAGACTCTGGCGCCCGGCGTCGTGGCGCGAATATGGCGTCTCGTGGTCCCGGCTCAAGGGGCGGCGCGAGGCGAGAAGCCGTTGTTAACGGAAAGCAGGCACGGTGTCGTCTTCGTCCTCCTTTGACGGGAGCGTCAATTGTCCTCGCTGTCCGCCGCCCATCGCGCCGCCCTTCAGGCGGTGGTTCAGGCCGCGCCGGACGCCGCCCTGACCCAGCTGGGCGCCGCCGTGCCCGCCCTGGGTGGTGGAAAGGCGGCGGAGCTGGCGGTCATGATCGTGCAGGAGGCGCGCGACCGCGTCCGTCGCGACACGGCCTTCGCCCCCCTGCTGCCCCTGTTTCAGCCGCGCGCAGACGCCACCCCAGCCCTGGTTTTCCCATCCTTCCTTCTGGCGCGGATATGGCGCGAGGCGAGACGGGACGAAGAGTCGTTTCTCAGTCTGCTGGATGGGGCCGGCCCCTCTCACGGCGAATGGACCCTGGTCGCAGACCGGCTGTGCGCCCATGCTGCGGCGGTGCTGCGGGATCGACCCGGCGAGGTCTGGCCCGGGTATCGCAAGCCCGAGACGGGCGCGCCCCCCGCCACGCCGGCCGAGCTGGCGGGCTGTTTCGATCTGGTCCCCTTGGCCCGCAGCGCCTTGCCGCGCCTGCCGGCCTGGCTGGAGCGGCCTGACGACAATCAGCTGGCGGGGCTGAGGCTGCTGATTCAGGACGCTGTGGCCGTCGCGTCGGACGGGGGGCAACGGATGATCGACATCCTGTTCGCCCATGTCGCCGACGCCGAACGAATGCTGCGGGTCGTGACCCAGACCAGTCGGCTGGCGGACAGCGAGATCATCCTGAGTCATTCGGACATGGGGGTCTTCGTCGAGCGCCTGCTGGCTTCGGTGCAAACGCGGGGACAACGCATCGCCGCGGCCCGTCCGCTTCAGGACGAGACGGTCATGGCCGAGGTGGTGGCCGACGTGACCTGGTGCGCCGGGGTTCTGGCCGAGATGGATATGACGCTTCAGGTGCGTCCCGACTCGCCCTGGGGACGGGCCGCACGAATGGCCAGGGTTCAGGTCGCCGGCCAGTTGTCGGGCCTGATGAAGTCCACCTCCGTCGCCGTCCATGCGGCCTTGCCGATGAAGCGTCAGGTGCTGACCGGGCGGATGACGCGCCTGTGTCCTTGGCTGGAGGCCCCGGCCAAGGGGGAGGCCATCGAGGCGGCGGCGGCCCTGTTGTCCGCTGTCTCCGGTCTGCGCCGCGCGGCCACCACCTTCGGCTGCGAGGCGGACCGGATGGGGTTGAAGGTCGAGCTGACGGATTATATGTCGACCTGGGCCAACGAGGCGCTGGACAGTGTGGCGGACGGCGATGTGGAGAATCCGGATCAAGCCTTGCGTTTGATCGGCGTGGCGGCGCGTTTCCTGACCCTGATCGAAGCCCTGGAGGCCGCGCGGGCGGTGCGACGCCGCGCCGCCGCCGCCGAGGCCGCCCGTGCGACCGCAGGTGCGACCACAGGTGCGAACTCTGGGGCCTCGCCCGGCGTCGTCTGATGCGATAGACGGCGGGGATGATCGTCTTCTGGATAATGACCGGTCTGGCGGCGGCGATGGCCGGCCTGCTGGTGCTGACCGGGGCGCGGCGTGGGGCCGATCCGGCCGGCGCCGACGCCGATGTGGGCGGCCGTGAACTGGACGAACTGGACCGTTTGAAGGCGCGCGGCCTGCTGGACGAGGCGGCCCATGCCGCTGCACGGGCCGAGGCGGGGCGGCGGCTTCTGGCGGGACAGGCCGTGGCTGCGGCGACGCCTGTGGTCGGCCGGCATGACCGGCTGTGGGTTCTGGGCGGGATCGGCGCGACGACGGCGGGGGCGCTGGCCCTCTATGTCTTTACGGCGTCGCCGGGTCTGCCGGACCAGGCCTATGAGCGGCGGGTTGATCAGTGGTCCACCCAGCTGGAGACTCTGCAACCGGCGCAACTGGCGGCGGTGACGGCGCGGGTCGCGCGCGATAATCCGCAAGATCGCCAGGCTCTGGCCATGCTGGGCGCGGCCCGGTTCGCCGCCGAGGACCCTCTGGGCGCCGCCTCGGCCTTTCGCCGGCTGATAGAACTGGAGCCGACCGACGCTCAGGCCTGGGCGCGGCTGGGCGAAAGCCTGGTGCGGGCCAATGACGGCCGGATCGGCGGCGACGCCGAGGCCGCCTTCCGTGAGGCGGTTCGGCTGGATCCGGACCAGTTGGGCGCGCGCTTCTTCCTGGGGCAGGCGGCGTTCGAGCGGGGCGATGCGGCGGCGACGCGCGCCCAGTGGACGCCGTTGATCGCCGCCCTGGACCCGGCCGATCCGCGTCGCCAGGATTTGGAACGCCGCCTGCCGAGGGCGCAATGACGCGTTGGCGCGGGGCGCAGGCCCCTATAGACGGAAAGAAAATTCCGTCGGGGAGCGGAACCGCAAACCCATGAGCTGGCTGCCGAAATCGCCGAAGGCGCGCCGTCGATTGTGGGTCGTGGCGGCGGTCGCCCCGATCCTGGCCCTGGCTGTCGGCCTGTCGCTGTGGGCCATGCAGGACAGCGTGACCTTCTTCTATTCGCCGTCCGAGGCCACCGCCGACAAGGCGCCGCAGGGCCGCAACATCCGTCTGGGCGGCCTGGTTGAGACCGGCAGCGTGCGCAAGTCCGGCGACGGCGTCGTGGTCTTCACCGTCACCGACAATATCGCTGTGACCCAGGTCCAGTATCATGGCGACCTGCCCGACCTGTTCCGCGAGGGGCAGGGGATCGTGGCCCAGGGGTCGTTCGGCGCCGACCGCGTCTTCCACGCCAGCCAGGTCCTGGCCAAGCACGACGAAAACTATATGCCGCGCGAGGTCGCCGACCGGATCAAGGCCAAGGGCGAGTGGCGGCCGGAAAACCCCGCCGTGAACACGCGCTCAAGCAGGCCGCAGGCCGATAGCGCGACCGAAAGCCTATGATCGCCGAACTCGGGGCCTTCGCCCTCTCTCTGGCCCTGGCCCTGTCGATCTTGCAGGCGGTGTTGTCGGCGGTGGGGCGGGCGCGGCGCAGTCCGGTGCTGGCGGGTGCGGCGCAAGGGGCGGCCCTGGCGGCGGCGGGCGCTGTGGCTCTCAGTTTCGCGGCCCTGATCTATGCCTTCGTCGTCTCTGACTTCTCAGTCTCCAACGTCGCGGCCAACAGCCACACCGACAAGCCGATGTTGTACAAGGTCGCCGGCGCCTGGGGCAGTCACGAAGGGTCGCTGCTACTGTGGTGTCTGGTCCTGACCGTCTTCGGCGGCGCCTTGGCGCGGGCGCGTGGTTTGCCGTTCGGGCTGAAGGCCTCGGCCGTGGCGACGCAGGGGGCGCTGGGCTCGCTGTTCCTGGCCTTCGCCGTCTTCACCTCCAGCCCCTTCACCCGCCTGGACCCCGCGCCCTTCCAGGGGGCGTCGCTGAACCCGCTCCTTCAGGACCCGGCCCTGGCCGTGCATCCGCCGCTGCTCTACGCGGGCTATGTCGGCTTCTCCGTCTGCTTCTCCCTGGCGGTCGCCGCCCTGATCGAAGGCCGGGCCCAGACCGCCTTCTGGCCCGCCTGGGGCCGGTGGGTGCGGCCCTGGGCCCTGGCTAGCTGGGCCTTTCTGACCGTCGGCATCACCCTGGGCTCTTTCTGGGCCTATTATGAGCTGGGCTGGGGCGGCTGGTGGTTCTGGGATCCGGTCGAGAACGCCAGCTTCATGCCCTGGCTGGCGGGCGCGGCCCTGCTGCACAGCGCCGTGGTGACCGAGCGGCGCGGGGCCCTGGCGGGCTGGACGGTGTTTCTGGCCCTGCTGGCCTTCAGCTTCTCCATGCTGGGCGCCTTCCTGGTGCGCTCCGGCGTTCTGACCAGCGTCCACGCCTTCGCCGTCGATCCCCAGCGGGGCCTGATGCTGCTGGCCATCCTCGGCGTCACGGCCGGCGCCGCCTTCGCCCTGTTCGCCTGGCGTGCGCCCCAGCTGAAGGGCGGCGGCCTGTTCGCCCCGGTCAGCCGCGAGGGTGCGCTGGTGCTCAACAATCTGTTCCTGACCGCCGCCGCCGCGACCGTCCTGCTGGGCACCCTCTATCCGTTGATCCTGGAGGCCGCGTCCGGCGCCACCATCTCGGTCGGCCCGCCCTATTTCGCCGCCACCTTCGTGCCCCTAATGACGGTCGCCTTCATCATCCTGCCCGCCGGGCCCTTGCTGGCGTGGAAGCGCGGCGATCTGCCCGGGGCGATGCAGAGACTGGCCGTGGCGGCGGGCCTGGCACTTGTCAGCGCCCTCGCGGCCTACGCCCTGTGGGAGCCCAGGAGGGCGTTCGCCGCCGCCGGCGTCGGTCTGGGCGCCTGGTTGATCCTGGGGTCGCTGGCGGAGGTCGCCGAACGGGCGCGGCTGTTCCGCACCTCGGGCGTCGAGACCTTGCGCCGCCTGAAAGGTTTGCCGCTGGGCGCCTGGGGCATGAGCCTGGCGCACCTGGGCCTGGGCGTCTTCATCCTGGGGGCGGTGGTCGAGACCGGCTTCAAGGCCGAGGCCGCGCGCGCCCTGTCCCTGGGCTCGAGCGTCTCCGCCGGCCCCTGGACCGTGACACTGGATCAGGTTCGGGTGGTCGAAGGCCCGAACTATCTGGCCGAACAAGGCCAACTGACGGTGCGCCCGTCGGACGACCGAGGCCGGGCCAGCACCGTCACGGCCGAACGCCGCTTCTTCCCCACGGGCGGTCAGACGACGACCGAGGTGGGCCTGGATTTCCGGGGTCTGGACGACGTCTATGTGGTGATGGGCGAGCGGGCCGGGACGCCGGAGGCTCCGGCCTGGGTTGTGCGCCTGTACTGGAATCCCTGGGCGCGGCTGATCTTCCTAGGGCCGATGATCATGGCGTTTGGGGGGCTTTTGTCCCTGCTGGACCGTCGCCTGCGGCTGGGCGTCGGCACGCGGCGGAGGACGGCGGCGTGAGGCGGCTGTGGGTTCTGCTGGCCGCGCCGGTCCTGGCGATCATGCTGACGGCGGCCGAGCCTCCGGCCGCCCCCGACCGTCCCTTGAGCGATCCGACCCAGGAGGCTCGCGCCCAGGCTCTGTTCAAGGATGTCCGCTGCGTCGTCTGCCAGCACGAGGCCATCGCAGACAGTCCGGCGGGCGTCGCTGGCGACATGCGCCGTCTGATCCGCGAGGAGATCGCGTCAGGCGCCTCCGACCAGGCGGTGCGCGACGACCTGGTGCGGCGGTTCGGCGACTATGTGCTGTTCACCCCGCCGGTGCGGGTCGGGACCTGGCTGCTGTGGTTCGGTCCCTTCGCCCTCGTCCTGTCGGCCGCCGCCGTCCTGATGCTGCGCGCGCGTCGCCGCCCGGCCGAGGCCGCGCCCCTGTCGCCTGACGAAGAGCGCCGCCTGGACGAAGTTCTGCAAAATGAGAAGCTTCGCCGCGATCCTGACGCAAGCTCGCCTCACGACGGGCGTTAGTCGGGATCAACCATCGAACGTTGGAATTGGCGTCTCGCCCGTTCCACCTATATCAAACGCGAATGCGGGGCCCGCTCGGCCCCGACAGAGGATCGCAAGGACAAGATGCTGAAGCGCAAAGAGTTCATTCTCGGGGCCTTGGCCGGCCTGACCCTGGCGGCGGGCGCCACCGCCGGCGGCGTCATCAACTGGCCCGGCGCCCACGCCGATCCCCAGGCGGTGAACCGGATCACCCCCGTCCCGGCCAACGGCGACAGCTTCTCGCCCCCGCCCGGCGCGCCCAACAGCTTCGCCAACATCTTCGAACAGGTCGCCCCCGCCGTCGTTCAGATCGATGTGACGGTCAAGGTCGAACAGCCCCAGGGCGGCGGCGCCTTCCAGATCCCCGGCCTGCCGTTCCAGTTCGTCCCGCCCCAGGGACAAGGCGGTGAAGGCGAAGAGGCCGAGCCTCAGACGACCCAGGGCGCCGGTTCGGGCTTCTTCATCTCGCAGGACGGCTTCATCGTCACCAACAACCACGTCGTCGCCGACGCCACCGAGATCAAGGTCAAGATGTCGGACGGCCGCGAACTGACGGCGCGGCTGATCGGGCGTGATGAGGCCACGGATCTGGCGGTGATCAAGGTAGATGGCGACAACTTCAAATACGTTAGTTTTGAAGAGACGGCCGAGCCGCGAGTCGGCGACTGGGTTATCGCTGTCGGCAATCCATTCGGGCTAGGCGGCACGGCGACCGCTGGTATCGTCTCGGCTAAGGCGCGCATCCTGCCGGATGCTTCGTCCGCCTACACCGACTTTCTTCAGATCGACGCCGCCATCAACCGTGGCAATTCAGGCGGCCCGACCTTCGACATCTATGGCCGCGTGATCGGCGTGAACTCTGTCATTCTTTCTCCCACCGGATCCTCGGTCGGCATCGGCTTCGCCATTCCTGCGGAAATCGCCAAACAGATCACGTCACGCCTAATGCGTGGCGAAGTCATCGAGCGCGGCTATTTGGGCGTCAAAGTCAGCACCCCTACGCCTGACGATTTGGGCGCCTTGGGCCTGAAGGTGGATCAGAAGGGTGCCCTCGTTGCAGAAGTGACGCCCGACGGCCCTGCCGACAAGGCGGGGCTGCGCTTCACCGATCTTATCGTTTCGCTGAACGGCGAAGCGATCGACTCTTCGACCAAGCTCACTCGTCTGGTTGGCGCCGCCAAGCCGGGCGATAGTCTGCGGATGGATGTGTTGCGTGACGGAAGTCGCCTGACCATTACGGCCCGTTCTGGTTCTCGCCCGACAGAGACGGAACTGAATAACCAGGACGGCAGCGTGCCCAATTCGCCGCCCGGCGCCCCGGCAACGGTCGAAGGCTTGACCGTAGCGCCGCTGACCCCCGCGCTACGTCAGCGTCTTGGTGCGCCTGCCACTGTCGAGGGTCTGGCGATCACGGGTGTCGCCAGCGGCGTCGATCCTGGTCTTGGGCAAGGCGTCGTGATCCAGCAGGTTCAGAACACGCCCGTAAGAACCGTGGACGACTTCCGGAACGCGGTAGATTCGGCAAAAGCGTCTGGTCGATCCGGAGCTTATCTTCTGATCTGGGTACGCAGCAGGGGTAACGTACCCTATGTGCTGAGTTTTAAAGAATAGAGCGATGCGTAGCCCGCCATCGCTGTTCTGATGGCGGGCTATTCTTTACGATGGTTACGCTTGGACGACTTCGTCATCGTAGAAGTACACGGTTTGGCAGTCCAAGAAAGGTTCGCCATCCGGATAGTGATTGGTTATGCAAACCGTCACTGCTCTCACTGAGGTCGGTTTATGAGATGAAGCTGCCGGTGATGCTAAGGCGGGATAGCCTATAGCTGACGCAAGCAAACTCAGGGCAATCAGCGTTCTTTTCACTCTGTCCTCCAAGGTTGGGTGCCCCAGCGATCCAAGGGCGCTATCAGTTCGCCTTGAGGGGGCGTGTTTGTCAACTTGACGGTGCGGTTAAGCGGGTTCATTTTTTGTTGAACACAGAGTGCGGCTCAAGCTGGTTTTGAACGCTAGGCCATCCGACCCAGGCTGCCGAAAAACTGATCTTCAATCTGACCAAGCCTTAACTCGTCAATCGCCGCCGATGCGCTACCATCGGCGGCGATTTTGATTCCGGGAGGGGTTCCATGCGGATTTTGGTGGTCGAGGACGACGCAGAGGCGGCGACGGCCATGGTGCGGGGGCTGTCCGAAGCGGGGCATGATGTGACCCATGCCGTGGACGGGGCCTTCGGCCTGCTGGAGACCCAGAAGGGCGGATATGACGTCTATGTGGTCGATCGGATGATGCCGCGCCTGGACGGCGTCGGCATGGTGGAAACCGTCCGTAAGGGCGGGGACCAGACGCCGGTCCTGTTCCTGTCGGCCCTGGGCGAGGTCGAGGACCGGGTCACGGGCCTGAAGGCCGGCGCCGACGACTATCTGGTCAAGCCCTACGCCTTCGCCGAACTGATCGCCCGGGTCGAGGCCCTGTCGCGCCGTCGCGAGACCGGCGGGGTGCAGACCGTGCTCAAGGTCGGCGACCTGGAGATGAACCTGATCGCCCGCACCGTCCATCGCGGAACGACTGAGATCGACCTTCAGCCGCGCGAGTTCCAGCTGCTGGAGTTCCTGATGCGCCACGCCGGCCAGTCGGTGACCCGCACCATGCTGTTGGAGAAGGTGTGGGAATATCATTTCGACCCCCAGACCAATGTCATCGACGTCCACATCAGCCGCCTGCGCTCCAAGATCGACAAGGGCTTCGACCGGGCGATGCTCCAGACCGTGCGCGGCGCGGGGTATAGGTTGGAGGCGTAGAAGTCGGTGGCGAGGGGTGAAGAGTGCTAGTGAGCAAGAAGTGAGCTGCGATTTCGATGAAGGTCGCGGCCTCGCTCACCCCTCGCTCACTAGCACTCCTCACTAACCACCGCCGCCGTCGCCGCCTGCTAGACCCATGCGCCTCCCCTCCCTCCTTCGCCGCACGCCTTTCCGGCTGACGCTGCTGTTCCTGGCCCTGTTCGTGGCGGCGGCGGGGGCGATCCTGGCCTATGTCTATTTCGCCTCGGCGTCGGAGGCCCAGGCGCGGGCGCGGACGGATGTGGAGACCGAGCTGGAGGCCCTGACCGCCGTCCACCGCACGCGCGGGATCGACGCCCTGAACCAGGCCTTGGTCGAACGCACCATCCGGGGCGGCCCCTATCTGTATCTGCTGACCGGGCCGGACGGGCAGATCGTCACCGGCAACCTGTCCGTCATGCCCTTCGATCTGGAAGCGACGCCGGAAGTCGGGCAGGGCGAGTGGAGCACCTTCCGTCTGACTGACACCGATCCTGACGGCCGGGTCGAGACCCGACGGTCTATCGGGGTGATCATGCCGCTGGCGGGCGGCGACACCCTGTTCGTCGGCGAGGACATCGGCGGGATTGAGGAATATCTGTCGCGCCTGACCCAGGCCCTGTGGGGCGCCATGGGTCTGGTCATGCTGCTGGGATTGGCGGGCGGCCTCTACATCAGCCGTCGGGTCGAAAGCGCCATGGGCGGGCTGAACCGCGTTGTTCAGGCGGTGCAGGACGGCGACCTGAAACAGCGGGCGGTGATCCGCCACACCGGCGACGAACTGGACGAACTGGGCCAGGGGCTGAACACCATGCTGGATCGGCTGGAGGGGTCGATGGCCTCGATCCGCCATGCCGGCGACGCCATCGCCCACGACCTGCGTTCGCCCTTGACGCGGATGCGGGCCAAGCTGGAGGTGGCCCTGATCGACGCCGACGCAGGCAAGATCAATGGAGTCGACGCCCTGGGCATCGCCCTGGACGAAGCCGATCACCTGCTGAAGACCTTTAACACCGTCCTGGCCATCGCCCGGCTTCAGGCCGGAGGCGCGCCGGACCCGAAGCTGATGGACGCCGCCGCACTGGCCGCCGACATGGCCGAGCTTTACGAACCGGCGGCCGAGGACAAGTCCATCGACTTCTCATCCGAGGTCGAGACCGGCCTGATGATCGAGGGCAACCAGCCCTTCCTGGCCCAGGCCCTGGCCAATCTGATCGACAACGCCATCAAATATACGCCGGCGGGCGGGGCGGTGAAGCTGCGGGCGCGGCGGCGCTCGTCGGGTGAGATCGAATATTCCGTCACCGACACCGGCCCTGGCGTGCCGGAAGAGGACCGCGAGCGCGTCGTCCAGCGGTTCGTGCGCCTGGACAACAGCCGCACCGAGCCGGGCTCGGGCCTGGGCCTGTCCCTGGTCACGGCGGTGGCCGAGGCCCACGGCGGCCGGGTGGTGCTGGACGAAGGCCCCGGCGCCTATGACGGCTTCGGGCCGGGCCTGCGGGTGGCCCTGGTGCTGCCGCCGGCGGGGCAAACTTAGAGATTTCCGCTCATCCCGGCGAACGCGGGGACCCAGTTCTTTGGGCGATCAGGCTTGTGGCGCGTGTCGGGATCGTGGTCCAACACAGTGCCGAGCGAAAGCACTGGGTCCCCGCGTCCGCGGGGATGAGCGGAAGAATTGAATGCCCGATCTCAAGCCCCAACCCCTGTTCGAAAGCCTGACCCCCGCAGGCCCCGTCGCGGACCCCGCAGCGGCCGACCGCCTGCTGGAGACCCTGACCCAGGCCGCCGAGGCCGACGGCTGGCGCGAGACCCTGGACGCCGCCTGGCCGGCCCTGGCGTCTGTGGCCGGCGCCTCGCCCTATCTCGCCGGGCTGATGCGTCGCCGCCCCGCCCACCTGCGTCGGCTGCTGGAGATCAACCCGACCTCGGGTCTGATCCGCATCCTCGCCGAGACCGACGCCCTGGACGCCGAACCTGACGATGTGCGCGCCCCTCTGCGCGTGCTGAAGGCCGATCTGCACCTGCTGACGGCCCTGGCTGATCTGGGCGGGGTCTGGGATCTGGATCAAGTCACCGGCGCCCTGTCCAGTTTCGCCGACGCCGCCTGTCGCGCCGCCCTGCGCGCTGTCGCGGCGGAGCAGCGGGCGCGGGGCCGCCTGGTATCGCCGCCTGATGATCCGCGCGGGCCGATCCCCGGCCTGTTCGGCCTGGCCATGGGCAAGCATGGCGCCAACGAGCTGAACTATTCGTCCGACATCGACATCTCCCTCTTCTTCGAGCCGCGCCTGATGGGCCTGGCCCTGCGCGAGGGCGAGGAGATGCAGGGTTTCGCCAACCGCGTCGGCAAGGGGATCGCCAGCCTGCTGACCGAACGGACGGCTGACGGCTATGTCTTCCGCGTCGATCTGCGCCTGCGGCCCGACCCGTCCTCGACCCCGCCGGTGGTGTCGGGCCCCATGGCCCTGGCCTATTACGAGAGCGTCGGCCAGAACTGGGAACGGGCGGCCTTCATCAAGGCGCGGCCGGTGCTGGGCGACCCGCGCGCCGCCGCCCGGTTCGTCAAGGCGATGCGCCCCTTTATCTGGCGGCGCAGCCTCGACTACGCCGCCGTCCTCGATATCCAGGCCATCAAGCGCCAGATCCACGTCCACAAGACGGGCGAGGGGCTGCACGCCGCCGGGGCCAATCTGAAACTGGGCCGGGGCGGCATCCGCGAGATCGAATTCTACGCCCAGACCCAGCAGCTGATCCTAGCCGGGCGCGACCCTGACCTGCGCGCGACGCGCACCCTCGACGCCTTGGCGGCCCTGGCCCGGGCCGGCCATATCTCCGCGCCTGTCGCCCAGGAGATGTCCGCCGCCTATGTCGGGCTGCGCGGGCTGGAGCATCGGATCCAGATGCTGGACGACGAGCAGACCCACCGCCTGCCCGAGGACGCCCAGGCCCGCGCGGCCGTCGCCGCCCTGGCCGGCTGGGACGACCTTGTCGCCTTCGACGCCCATGTCGAGGCCCTGCTGGTGCGGGTCAACACCCGCTATGGCGAACTGTTCGAGGGCGGCGAGGAGCTGGATTCCAGCTATGGCAGCCTGGTCTTCACCGGGGTCGAGAACGATCCCGAGACGCTGGAGACCCTGCGCCGCATGGGCTTTTCCGAGGCTCCATCGGTCGCGGACACCATCCGCAGCTGGCACCATGGCCGTATCCCGGCGACCCGGACCGAGCGGGGCCGCGAACTGTTCACCCGCCTGGCGCCGCGGTTGCTGGAGGCCCTGGCCCGGTCCGGCGCGCCCGATGACGCCTTCCGCCGGTTCGCTGTCTTCTTTTCGGGCCTGGCGGCGGGGGTTCAGGTCCAGGCCCTGTTCCTGAACCAGCCGAAACTGTTCGAGATGGTGCTGGGCGTCATGGCCTTCGCGCCGCGCCTGGCCCGGACCCTGGGGCGTCAGCCGGCGGCGCTGGACGGGGTGCTTGACGCCCGCTTTCTGGCTGACCTGTCGGACGAGGAAGGCCTGACCGAGCAAATCCAGCGCGAAGCGGGAGAGACCGAGGATTTCGAAGAGGCCATGAACGCCGTGCGCCGCCTGCATCGCGAACAGATGTTCCGTATCGGCCTTCACGCCCTGACGGGGCGCGCCGGACCCGAGGCGGCGGGGCGCGCCTACGCCGCCTTAGCCGACGCCGCCATGCGCACCCTGTCTCCGGCGGCCCTGGCCGAAACCGAACGGCTGGGCGGCGCCTTCCCCGGCGCGGTGGCGGTGGTGGCCCTGGGCAAGGCCGGCTCGCGCGAGATGACGGCCGGGTCCGATCTGGACCTGATGACCCTGTATGACGCCCCGCTCGAGACGGTGTCCGAGATCAAGGGCTGGACCGCCGACGTCTTCTACGCGCGTTTCACCCAGCGGCTGATCGCGGCCCTGTCGGCCCATACGGCCGAGGGCGGTCTGTACGAGGTGGACATGCGCTTGCGGCCCACAGGGTCCAAGGGGCCGGTCTCGGTGCGGCTGTCCACCTTCGACGACTATTACGCCGGCGAGGCCGAGACCTGGGAGTTCATGGTCCTGACCCGCGCGCGTGTCGTCTGGGCCAGTGATCCGGTTTTCGGCGACCGAGTCTCGGCCGCGATCGAGGCGGCCCTGCGGCGGCCCCGGCCTGGCGTCGATGTGCCCGCCGACATCCGCAAGATGCGCGCCCTGATGGACCGCGAGCGCCGCCCGCATGGCTTCTGGGATCTGAAACTGTCGCCCGGCGGCCAGGTGGACGCCGAGTTCGCGGCCCAGTACCGCCAGCTCCAGGCCGCCGTCGCCGGCGAGACCCTTACGCTGTCGACGCTCGATGCCTTGCACGACGACCCCGTCCTGGCCGAGGCTTGGCGGGTTCAGCAGCGGCTGGCTCACCTGCTGGCCGCCGCCTTCGAAGGCCGGGTCGATCCCGAGGCCGAACCAGGGGTCTTTCAGCTGCGGCTGGCCGAGGCGGCGGGGGCGCAGGACTTCGCGGCGCTGAAGACCGAACTGACCGAACTGCGGGCGCGGGCGCGTAAGGCGTTCGAACGCGCGGTCCCCGCCGGCCGCGAAGAGGCCCGCGACGGAGATTAGGCGGGGCTGCGTTCAATCTCCTGACAGGGCATGTCGAAGGCCGCGACAAGCGGTCCTAAGGAGATATCGAGATGAGAAAGATCTTTCTGAACAGCCTCAGCGCCGTCGCACTGGCGGCCGCCATGGGCGCCGTCGCCGGCGCCGCCACCGCCGAAGTCCCGCCGCCCCCTCCGCCGCCGCCGGCTGATGCGCCCCCGCCGCCGAATGACATGGACGGTCCTTTTGAGGACGCTCCGGATCGTGACGCCGACCTGACCCGCGCCGCCTTCGTCGACGCGCGCGTCAGCCGCCTGACCGCCCTGGACGCCAACCGCGACGGCACGGTCAGCGTCGCCGAGCGTGAGGCCGCCATGCAGGCCAAGCGCGCCGAGCGGGCCAATGAACGCTTCGCCAAGCTGGACGCGAACAGCGACGGCGCCCTCAGCCGCGCCGAGTTCGACGCCGGCCGTCCCGAACGTGCTGGCGGGGCCGAGCGAGCCGACGGCGACGGCCGCGGTCCCCGTGGCGAACCCGGTCCTGGTCGCGGCGGCCCTCGCCATGCGATGCGCGGTCCCGGCGGTCCTGAAGGCCCCGGTGCGCCGGGCGGACCCGAAGGTCGCGAACCCGGCCCCGTGGTGATCGCCGAAGTCGCCGCCAAGCTGGGCGAGCGCTTCGACAAGATGGACGCCGACAAGAACGGCGTCGTCACCGCCGAGGAACGTCGCGCCGCCATGCCGGCCCGTCGGGGCGAGCGTCCCGATCACCGCCGCCATCAAGGTCCGGGTCAAGAACCGGCTTCCCCGCCCCCCGCTTCGGAGTAAGAACAGTGTCGGGGTCGGCCTTCGCGCGCGAATCGGTCCCTTTCGTCAGCAGCGGAAGAGGCGGATTTGGTCGCGATCGTCGACCCCGACGAGGATCTGGTGCGCCGCGTGGGTCAGGGCGATCCGGCGGCCGCGCAGACGCTTGTCGCGCGCAAGTTGCCGCGCATCCTCGCCCTGGCCCAGCGGATGCTGGGCGACGCGGCCGAGGCCGAGGACGTGGCCCAGGAGACCCTGCTGAAGGCCTGGCGACAGGCGCCGAAATGGACGCCCGGCAAGGCCCGGTTCGACACCTGGCTGCACCGGGTGGCGCTGAACCTCTGCTACGACCGGTTGCGGCGACGGCGCGAGATTCCCACGGACACTCCGCCGGATCGTCCGGACGAAGGGCCCGCGCCGGACCGGGGCCTGTTGGCGGCCGAGACGGGCGTGCGGGTCGATGCGGCGCTGAAACGCCTGCCGGATCGCCAGCGCGAAGCGGTGGTCCTGTGCCATTATCAGGAGCTGTCCAACATCGAGGCGGCCGCCTTGATGGAGATCAGCGTCGAGGCGCTGGAAAGTCTATTGTCGCGCGGACGCCGCGCACTGCGTTTGGCCCTGGCGGATATAGCCCCAGGGGCGAGTAGAGGAGACGGACGATGAAGGCGGAACGGTTGCACGCTCTGGCGGATGCTTATGGCGCCGACCTGCGTCGGTGGCCTGCGTCCGAACGCGCCTTCGCTGAGACCCTGATCGCGGCCGATCCGTCGCTGCGGTCGGTGCTGGATCAGGCGGCGGCGCTGGACGCTTTGCTGGACGCCTCGCCCGCCCCGAAGCCGTCCTCCGATCTGGCTGCGCGTATCCTGGCCGCCGCGCCGAAAGCCAATGTCCGTCGCTTCCATCTGGACCGGATCGCCTTCTATCTCGGCGCCGGCTGGGCGGCGGCGGCCTGCGCCGGCGTGGTCGCGGGCGTCGGCCTGACCTCCCATGTCACCGCAAATGAGCGGGCCGATGCGGTCCTGTATCAATCCACCCTGGTCGCGGTGGACGACACGGAGGTTCTGGGATGAGCGGTCGCACGCTGAAGATCGCGCTGGCGGCGTCGGTGGCGCTGAACCTGTTCGCCTTGGGCGGGGGGGCGGCCTTCCTGATCAGCCGGGCCAAGGTGGACGAACGGATCGCCGAACAAAGCCGCCCCGGCCGCGAAGGCGGCTTCCCCCAGTTCATCAGTCGGCTCAGCCCCGAAGCTCGCCAGGAGGTTCGCACCTCGATGCGCGCCGTCGCTCTTTCGGCCCGTCCCGACTTCGAGGCGGCGCGCGATGCGCGACGTCAGGCGGTCGAGGCGGCCCGGCAGCCGCAGATGGATCCTGCGCGGGTCCAGGCCCTGTTGGACCAGTCACGCACAGCTGAACTGCGTGGTCGGGCGCGTCTGGAGGGCGGGACCATCGCCATGCTGGAAAAGCTGGACGTCCAGGACCGGACGGCCCTGGCCGAGCTTCTGGCGCGCAAGGGACCGGGCGGGGCGCGTCGGGACGTGCGGGGTGAAGAAAAGTCTCTGCCGCCGCTGCCGGACGCCCCTCCGCCGCCTTGATCTCGCGCCTCGATTGGTCACCCTCGGGTCAATCCGCAGGTGACGGAGCTTAAGGTGTGAGCGCCGCGTCCAGCATCGCCTGCGGGATGGGCATCAGCTTGGGGCCGTCGGTCCAGACCAGGGCGGCCTCGACCGGGCGGTCGGGATAGAGGCGTTTCAGCACGGCGACATAGACGGCGGCCTGCAAGACATAGGCGGGATCGACCCGGTCCAGGGCGTCGGGGGCGGGGCGGTTGGTCTTGTAGTCGATCACGAGCACCCGGTCGGGCGTGACCACCAGCCGGTCGATGCGGCCGTTGATCGCCACGCTGGACGGTCCAGGCAGGGCGCCGGTCAGGGCGACCTCGGCGCGGGAGCCGGGGCCGAAGACGGGGGCGAAGCGGGCGTCGTCCAGCACCGAGAAGGCGGCGGCGATCATTTCGGCGCGCTGGGCTTCGTCCAGATCGGTCTCGCGCGCCAGCAGGCGACGGGCGGCGTCGGGGCGGTCGGCGGGCGCGATCTCGGGCAGGCGCTCCAGCAGTCGGTGGATCAGGTCGCCGCGCCGGAACCGGCCCAGGGCTGCGCCGCCAGCCGCACTGCGCGCCAGGGGCGAGGGGGCGGGAATGCGGATCGCGCCCTCCATCCGCGACGGCGCGGCGAAGCGGGCGGCGGCGTCGGCGGACGGCGGCGTGGCGGCCCAGGCGGGCAGGGCTGCGGTCGTGCGGTCTTGGGCGGTCGCGACGGGACGGCGTTCGGGATCGACGCCGAAGCGGCGGACGCCGTTCTCGACCTCGCGTACCTGATCGCCCAAGCGGTCGAAGGTCTCTTCGATCACCGACCACCAGCTGCCGGGCTCGGCGCCCCGGCTGGAGGCGCGGCCCATGACGATGACCCGGTCGCGGGCGCGGGTCAGGGCGACATAGAGCAGGCGCAGGGTCTCGTCGTCGGTGCGGGCCTGGCGCGCCGCGCGGGCGTCGGCCGAGGCGGGGCAGTCGTCCTTGGCCGAGCCGGGGGCCATCAGCCAGGCCTCGCCTTCGTCCTCGCCATTCTCGCTTCTTGGGACGGCGGGCATCAGGGACGGCCCCTGGGCCTTCGCCTTCATGGTGGTGTCGGGCAGGATGACGATGGGCGCCTCCAGCCCCTTGGCGCCGTGGACGGTCATGACGCGGACCTCGCCGCGCGCCCCTTCCAGCTCGCGCTTCACCTCGACGTCGGCGGCCTCGAGCTGGGCGAGGCAGGCCTCCAGGTCGATCGCGCCCCGGTTCTCGGCCGCCAGCACCTGGTTCAGGGTCTCGTCTATGGCTTCTTCCGCCTCGCGGCCCAGCCGGGCCAGGATTCGGGCGCGGCCGGAGCGGCCTGTGTCGTCCACCCGGTTCAGAGCCAGGGAGAAGAAGGCGAACGGGTCGCCGCCGCGCGCGCCGATGACGGCCTGGAGCAGGTCGCGGGCGCGGGTCCATTCGGGGCGTTCGTGCGCCCGGTCGCGCAGGTCGCGCCACAGTTGACCCGCCTTGCGGTTCTCGCGGCCCGCCAAGGCGTAGAGACCATTCTCGTCCACGTCGCACAGGGGGCTGCGTAGCACCTCGGCCAGGGACAGGTCGTCGTCGGGGAAGAGCGCAAATCGGGCCAGGGCGATCAGGTCGTCGAAGACGATATGGCTGGACAGTTTCAGCCGGTCGGCGCCCGCGACGGGGACGCCCTCGGTCTTCAAGGCGCGAATGATTTCTTCGAAGGTGGCGTCGCGGCGGCGGACCAGGACGATGTAGTCGCCGTAGCCGGCGGGGCGGAGATCGCGGGTGCGGCTGTCGAAGACGGCCAGGCCGCTTTCGACCTGGCGGCGGATCTCGCGGGCAAGGTCGCGGGCCAGGCGTTTGCGGGCGCTGCCGGCGCTCTCCTGATCGACCGGATCGTCCCAGGCGTCGGTCTCGGGCGCGGGCTCGTCGAGGAACAGGGGCCACAGGTCGATGGCGCCGTGCTGGCCGATGCGGGCCGGGATGTGGCGGGCGATGTCGCCTTGCGGGCCGGTCAGGGCGCGGGTGCGGTCGGGATCGGCGAAGACGGCGTCGACGAAGGTCAGCACTTCTTCGGTCGAACGGTAGGAGGTGTTCAGCTCGGGCCCGGCGAAGGGTTCGCCGGCGCCCTCTGCCAGGGCCAGGAAGTCGGCCCGTTCCTGACGCAGACGTTCCGGCCGGGCGCCCTGAAAGGAGTAGATCGACTGTTTCTCGTCGCCGACGGCGAAGACGGTGCGGCCCGAGGCCCGATGAGGTGAACCTTGGCCTGAGTAGAACTCTCCGGTCAGGGCGCGGACGATGGCCCACTGTTCGGGGGCGGTGTCCTGGGCCTCGTCGATCAGGACGTGATCGACCCCGCCGTCCAGCTTGTACAGCACCCAGGCGGCGGCCCCGCTGCGGGTCAGCAGGGCGGCGGCGCGGGCGACCAGGTCGGGGAAGTCGAGCGCGCCGCGCTGGGCCTTTGCGGCCTCGTAGAAGGCGGCATGGGCGCGGGCCAGGGTCAGGACCTTGATCGTGTCATCGGCGATCCGGGCCTTACGCAGCGCCTCACGGGTGGCGAGGAATTGGGTTTGCAGATCGACCAGCCAGCCGACCGCCCCTTGCGGCGCCGACTTGGTGCCCATGCTTTTTCGCGGCTCGCCCGCCTGGGTGCAGAAGACCCCGGCCAGGGCCGCGAACCCGGCGTAGGGGGGCGCGGCGACGCTCATGGCGTCGGCGATCTTGCGGTCGTTGGTCGAGCCGGTCGCCATGGCCTCGGCCATGCGGTTCCATTCGGCGGGGTCGATCCAGGCGACGAAGTCCTGTTCCAATTCTTCGGGACTGCGGCCCGCCTCGGCGCCGGTGAGGGCGTAGGGATCGGGCGCGGTTCCGGCCTCGGCGCGGTCGATATAGTCCAGCAGATCGGCGCGCTTGGCCTCGATCATCGACAGCAGGGCCTGGAACCGCTGCCAGTCCAGTTCGACGGCGAAATGGCTGTAGGCCAGGCCGATTAGCCCGTCCGGATTGTCGTAGGCGGTTTGAGCCAGTTCCTTGCGTGCGGCCTCGCTGAGGGCGGTGGCGGCCTGGTCTTCCAGCACGGTGAAGCGGGGCGAGACCCCGGCTTCGAGCGGGAAGCGGCGCAGCAGTTTTTCGCAGAAGGCGTGGATGGTCTGGATCTTCAGCCCGCCCGGCGTCTCCAGCGCGCGGGCGAACAGTTTGCGGGCGCGTGAAAGCGCCGCGTGATCCATCGTCTGCGGATCCCCGTCGTCCAGCCGGGCCAGTTCGCGCGACAGGGCGGCGTCGTCCAGCACGGCCCAGCCGCCCAGCTGGTCGAACAGCCGGGCCTGCATCTCGGCGGCGGCGGCCTTGGTATAGGTGACGCACAGGATGGCGCCGGGATCGACCTGGTCCAGCAACAGCCGCGCCACCCGGTTGACCAGGGTGGTGGTCTTGCCCGAGCCGGCGTTGGCGGTGACGAAGACGGTCAGGCGCGGGTCGGCCGCGATGATCTGAGGGGAGGGGGCGGTCATTCGCTGTCCTCGCCGTCGCCGATGACCGACCATTCCCAGACGCGGGCCAGATGGTCGTAGTTGCCGCCCTGGGCGCCCATGAACTGGGGCGCGGCCCAGGAGACATAGGGGGTGTTCGGGTCGTCAAAGCGGGCGACGCGGCGCTTCAGTCCCTCCAGCGCCGCCTGGGCCAGGTCGGCCGCCTCGGCGCCCGAGGCGCGGGTGATGACCTCGCCCGCCGTCTTGCGCCCGACCACGCGGACATAGGTCAGTTCGTCGGGCGTGACGGGGCCTTTGGCGCCTTCGAACCCGCCGTCGGCCAGGATGGCGGCGGTCAGGGTCAGTTGCGGAGCGAAGCCGGACTTGACCTGTTTGGCGGACGGCGCGGCCCCGGTCTTGAAGTCCATCACCGCCGCCCCGTCGGAGGCCAGCTCGATCCGGTCGGCGAAGGCCTTGACGGTGAAGAGGCCGGCGGGGCCGTCGAAGGTCATCACGCCCTGTTGCTCGACCAGGATGTCGATCCCCCGCGCGCGACGGCGGCGCTCGAAATCGGTCAGCCAGCGGGCGGCGTTGCGGGCGAGCGGGGCCTCGCGCGCCATGGCCGCATCCTCGAAGCCGCGCGCGCCCAGTTCGCGCAGCAGATGGTCGTGCAGTATGGTTTCGCAGTCGTCGGGTAGGTCGTCAGGCCAGTCCAGGGTCAGCCGTTCGATGGCCGCATGGACGGCGTTGCCGCGCTCCATAGCCTCGGCCGAGGCGCCGGGACGCTCCATCGCCTCCAGCCCCAGCACCCACAGGGCGTAGATGGCGTAGGGGTCGCGCACCCAGCGTTCGATGCGGGTGACATAGAGGCTGCGCGGACGGCGATGCACCGGCGGGCGCGGCTCGGGCCGTTTGGCGAAGCGCGGCGGTCCGGGCGGGGGCGCGTCTAGGGCGCGGGCCCAGTCCAGGACGGTGCGGGGCCGGGGCAGTTCGACCGGGGTTTCGGCGGAATGGGCGCCCCGCGTCAGCATCTCCAGCCGCCACAGCCAGCGCGAACGCACGGCGGGCTGTCCGCCGCGTCGTTCGCTATGGACCAGGATGGCCTCGTCGGCGCAGGCGGCCTGGACGAAGTCCTGGGCCGTCTGGCCCAGGCGACGTTCGGGCGGGGGCAGGCCCAGGGCCTTGCGCATCGGACGCGACAGGAAGGGATCGGTCGGGGCGGCCTGGGGCCAGACGCCTTCCTCCAGCCCGGCCAGGATCATCCGGTCGGCGCGCACCAGCCGCGCCTCTATGGCCCCCAGGATCCGCAGCGACGGATGGGTGGCGCCCCCGGTGCGGACCACGGTCTCGCGCACCAGCGATGTGGTCAGCTCGGCCAGGTCGGCCCGGTCGATGCGGCCCAGCGAGGCGCCGCCCTCGATCAGGCCGGACAGAAGGCCGGCGGCGGCCTCGCCGTCGGGACCGGCCCAGGCGTCCTGGCCGGCCAGGGTCTCGATCAGGCGCGTCAGGGCGGAGGCGGCCGTGTTTAGATCGGCGTCAGGGGCGAAGGCGGCGGTCGCGGCCTCGACGGTGGTTTGTAGATGATCGACCAGGCGGGTGGCGGCCGACAGGCGGTCGCGTTTCCACTCGGGCGGGGCCTTGCCGCGCCGGTCGGGTTCGACCGCCTCGAGCAGGCGACGGCGGATGGCGGCGAAGTCGCGCGGGCGAGGACCGCGCAGGGCGTGTTCCTCCAGGGCGGCGACGGCGGCGGCTTGAGGGGCGTCGCCCAGGTCGAACCGGGCCAACGGATGTTTGACGACGGCCAGCAGCAGATGGGGCTGAACCGGATCGGCGATCCAGCGGGCGCACAGATCGACCAGGGCGCCGGCAGGCAGGCGCGACAGGGGGGCGCCGGCCGACGAATCCGGGACGACGCCCCAGCGTTCCAGCCGGGCGGCGACGCGGCGGCCCAGGGCCTGGTCGGGCGTGACGAGGGCGCAGGTCTTGCCCGTTCCATCAGGATTGGGCGTCTCCAGCGTCTCTCGCATCATCAGGGCGATGGCGGCGGCGGCCTCTTCCTCGGCGCGGACGGTGAGCAGGGACAGGCCTTGCAGACCTTCGGCGATGGGGTCGCGGGCCTCGCCCCGCGCGGCGGCGGTCGAGCGAAGGTCGCGGATGGCGCGGCGCCAGTCGTCGGTGGCCTCGGCAGGCCGCAGGGCCTCGTTGACCAGGCGTTGGCGGGCCAGGCCTTGCGCCTCGACGGCGGGGGCGACCGGGGGACGGAACCAGGGGCGGACGGCGTCGCGGGGGATCTCACAGCGGTCCAGCAGTCGTTTCATCGCGCTCTGCGGATGCTGTTCGTCCAGCCGGTCCCAGACCGCCTCATCCAGATCGAGGTCGAGGCCGGGCAGGACGACGCAGCCCAGGGGCGCCCTGGCCACGGCCTTCAGCACGTCGCCGGCGGCAGGGACGGTGCCGGTCGAACCGGCGGCGATGACGGCCTGGGTCGGGGGCGTGTGGTCCCATAGTTCGGCGAGGCGGCGCAGCAGGGTGGCGCGGCGCCAGGCGGGATCGACCAGGCCCAGTTCAGCGAGGCGTTTGGGCCAGGCGGTGACGGCGAGCCCCAGGAACTCGGCTGACCGTTCCCAGTGCTCGGCCATTTCGCCGTCCACCAGTGTGGCGATCCGTTCGGGGTTCTGGATTTCTTCCAGCTGGCAGGAATCGAGGAAGCCGCCGAGTGCATCCGCCAGATCCAGGGCCCGCATCGGCGTCAGGTCGCTGTCGAACTGTTCGACGATCATCCGCGCCATCTCGAAGCGGCGGGTCAGGGCGGGGATGGCGGGCGGCAGGTCCAGGCCGAGGGCGCCGGGGGTGAAGGGCGGCTCGTCCTCCTCCAGATCGCCCAACGGCCGGACCTGAGGCAGCAGGATGGGGCGGCCCTGCGAGAGTTTCGACAGGGCGCCGGTGAAGGCGCGCGCGGCGCGGCGGTTGGGCAACAGGATGGTGGCGTCGGACAGGGTCTCGGGCGGCAGATCGCCCAGCCAGGCCAGGACGCCGGCGGCCAGATCCTCGAGGAAGGGCCGGTGCGCGGGGATGGCGTACCAGCGGGGGCGCACTTCTGTTTCCCTAGCGCCGACCGCGCGGCGGTCGGCTGCTTGAGGGAGGTCCGCGAAGGGGTCGAAGCCGCTCACTTCAATTCCGTCATCCTAGGCCTTGTGCCTAGGATCCATAGACTCCGTCGAGCCCGGTGCGTACCGGCGAACACCGGGCGTATGGATCCTCGGGACAAGCCCGAGGATGACGGGGAGGGGGTGGGGCGCGGCAAAGCGGCGGGCGTCATCCCTGCCCCGCCAGTTTCGCCTCGGCCTGATCCCGCGCCTGGGGATCGCCGACGTGCATCCAGTCGCCGTCCAGGACACAGCCGTAGAGGCGACCCTCGGCGGCGGATTTGCGCCACAGGGGGCTGAGGGAGAAGGGGCCGTCGGGGCCGTGGTCGGCATAGCCGGGGCGGGTGATGTGGACGCCCATATAGGCGAAGGGGGCGGAGGGGGCGTCGCCGCGGAAGGTCAGTTTTCCGTCCTCGGCCAGGAAGAAGTCGCCGTCGCCCTCGAAGCCGATGGAGCCCTCGCGGCGGGCCAGCAGCAGGGCGGCGTCCATGGTCTCGGGGTTCCACAGGCGGATCAGATCGGCCAGGGCGTCGCCCCGGTCGATCCAGACGCTGTCGATGTTGGCGACGAAGACGGGATCCTCGCCCAGCAGGGGATGAGCCTTCTTCAAGCCGCCGCCGGTTTCCAGCAGTTCGGCCCGTTCGTCGGAGATGAGGATGCGGGGGCCGCGTCCGCGCGCGGCCAGATGACCCTCCAGCCGGTCGGCGAACCAGTGGACATTGACGACCGCCGTCTCCACCCCCGCGTCGGCCAACCGGTCCAGCACATGGTCGATCAGGGCGCGCCCCGCCACCTCGACCAGGGCCTTGGGCCGATCGTCGGTCAGGGGGCGCATCCGGGTGCCCAGGCCGGCGGCGAGCACCATTGCGGTCTTGGGAGCGGTCATGCGCGCACCTCGGCTGGGACGTGGCGGTCAAACCAGCGGGCGACGGGCGCCAGGGCCGGCTGTTCCAGATTGGCGTTCAGATGCCGCCACATGCGTGGCAGGAACTGACGGTAGCGGGGCTTGCCGTCGCGGGCGATCAGCCGGGCGAAGATGCCGATGATCCGCGCCTCGTTCAGGGCGGCCAGGCCGGCGTAGTCGGCCATGAAGGCGGCGCGGTCCACATGGGGGCGCAGGGCGAAATAGCGGTCCAGGGCCTCGGTCTCCAGCGCCGGCGACACGTCGCGGCGGGCGTCCTGAAGCAGGGAGTGCAGATCCCAGGACGGGTGGGCGCGCACTGCGTCCTGGAAGTCGATCATGCCGACGCGGGCGGGGCCCTGGCGCTCAGGCAGCCAGATCAGGTTCTCGGCGTGATAGTCGCGGTGCGCCATGACCGAGGCGCCGGCCGCGCCCGAGGCGACCAGGGGCGCCCAGGCTTCGCGCCAGTCGGCGACTGCGGCGGCGTCGAAGCGCACGCGATCGTCGAAGCGTGGCAGCCATTCGACGAACAGATCCGCCCCGCCCTGAAGCGCCGTCTCGTCATAGGTCAGCAGGGGCCAGTCGCCGCCGGGGCCGTGCAGGGTTTGGGGCGGGTTCCCGGCGTCGTGCAGGGTCGCCAGGGCTTCGATGGCGGCCAGATACATCGATGTCTCGGGGGGCGTCTTGTCGGCGCCGTCCTCGATCACGCGGGCGAACAGGGCGTCGCCGAAATCTTCCAGCACCGCCAGGCCGTTGGCGGCGTCCAGGGCCGGGATTTCGGGGGCGGACAGGCCCAGGGACTTCAGATGGGCGGCGACGGCGGCGAAGGCCTCGATCCGGCCGGCGGACAGGCGGGCGACGGCGTTCCAGCCGGCGGCCTGGCGCTGTTGCGGCGTCCAGGATGGGTCGGCGGGCGGGCTTTCGGCGGCGGGCGCCTGGTCCATCAGCATCAGGCTGGCGCCGTCCGGCGTGGTCAGCCGCTCGTAGCGCCGCGTCGAGGCGTCGCCGCGCAGGGGCGCGCGCGCCGCCTCGGCCAGGCCGGCGCCCTTCAGGAAGTCGAGGCGAAGCTGTTCGCGATCAGAAACGGACATGGTCGATCAGGTCTTCCCACCGGCCTGCGCCGGAAACGGTCGCAACACGGCCGTCGCCGTGTTCGGAAATTTCGATGGCCAGCCGGTCGGGCCCCAGGAACCGGCTTGGCTCCTCGCCCAGCCGCTCGGGCCATTCGATGACGGCGCAGCCCTCGTCCAGGGCCTCGTCCAGGCCGATCTCGAACGCCTCTTCCGGCCGGGTCAGGCGATAGAGGTCGAAATGGGCGACGGGCGGATCGGACTCATAAAACTGGACCAGGGTGAAGGTCGGGCTGGGCACGTCCTCGTCCGGCGTGGTCAGGGCGCGGATCAGGCCGCGCGCCAGGGTTGACTTGCCCATGCCCAGCGGCCCGTACAGCAGCAGGCTGTCGCCTGGCGCCAGAAGAGGGGCGATGGCGTGGCCCAGACGGGTGGTGGCCTCGGCGTCGGGAAGGTTGATCTTCATGGGAACACCGCGTCGGGATCGGCGGCCAGGGTCCGTTCGGTGAAATGTTTCAGGGCCACGGTGGCCTTGACGGCGTCCACGTCCAGTCGCTCGGGCGGGATCGGCTGACCGACCACGACGCCGAAGGGCTTGCCTGCCTTGTTCAGCAGTTCGTGGAACAGGGTCACGTCGCGCAGTTCCTGCGAGATCTTGTCGAACAGGTGGAACAGCCGACTGTAGGGGCCGGTAACGTGCATGGGAATGACGGGCGCGCCGTATTTGCGCGCCAGGGAGGCGGCGGTGGACGCCCATTCGGGATCGGTCAGAACGCCCTTCTTCTCGCGGGCCAGACGGCCGGCGGGGAACATGACGACGCAGCGTTCGGCCTCGAAGGCGTCTTTCGCGGCGTTCAGGGTGGCGCGGGTCTTTTCGCGGGTGCGCTTGTCGTGAACCCATTCGACCGGGATGACCGTCTCAGCCAGCCGGGGAGAGACGCGCAGGGCGTCGGCGTTGGCGAAGAAGATGGCGTCGGGGCGGCGTTGTCTGACAGCGTCATAAACCGCGACCCCGTCGGCGATGCCGGTGGGATGATTGGCGACCACGACGCAGCGGCCGGTCGCGGGCAGGCGGTCCAGATGGTCGGCGGCGACTTTCAGGCTCAGCAGGTCTGAGACATGGTTTAGGGTCTCGGCTCCCGACAGGCCCTGGATGGCGTCGGCCATCTGCACCGCAGCCTTGTAGTTCAGCACGGAATACAGGGCCGGCCGGACTATCGGCCACCAGGCCGAGGCGGTCAGACGCGGGGCGCGCTCGGCGATGAGGACATCGACGATATGGGGCGAACGGCGAACGGGAAGGGCGGCGGGATTCATGGACGACCGCTTGTCGCCGGTTCAGTGAAAGTGAGCAAGCCTACCAGAGGCGCGCCACGCCGAAGCTGTCGAACAGCTTTTCGTTGGAGACCAGCGTCAGATCGTTGAGCAGGCCTTGGGCGATGAGCAGGCGATCGAAGGGATCGCGATGATCGCCGTCCATCCGTCCGGCGAGTTCCGCTTCGGCGATGGAAATCGGCAACCCCTGCAAGCCCAGGCGGGTGATCGCCCCGCCGAAGTCTCGAGCTATCGAACCGGCTTGCGGCAGCTTGCCGATCCGGTGCTTGATCGCGACCTCGATGGCGGAAACGGCGCTGACATAGATCGGGACAGACCGGTCTTCCAGGCGAGCACGAACGCGCGGGGGCAGGCGCTCGTCGCCGAAAGCCAGCCACAGCAGGGCGTGGGTGTCGAGCAGAAGGCTCAATCCTCACGTCCTTCCCAGAGGCGTAACTCCTCCTCCGGCAGTGCGTCGAAGAAGCTTTCATCGAACCGACCTTCTTCGCGCAGCGCCCCGAAACGGGGCGCGACGGGCGTCGTGAGCCTGGACTCGAACGGCACGATCCGCACCGCCGGCTTGTCGCCGCGGGCGATGACGACCTCTTCGCCGCGTTCGGCGGCGGCGATCAGTTTGGAGAGGTGGGTCTTGGCGTGATGGACGGTGACGATGGTCATCTGTCGCTCCTTGGTCCATCCATCTTAGCTAAGACGCCTGCGCGCAGCAACTTTCGCCCGGCGAAGGGGGGTGCTACGCCTCGCGGCTGCAAGCTTTGCGAGGAATGCCCCATGCGTCACCGTTCCCTCCTGTCCGCCGCCTGCGCGGGGATCGCCCTGATGAGCGCCGCTCCGGCCCTGGCCCAGGTTCCGCCCGCCCCGGTTCCGGCCGCGCCTGCCACGCCGGAAGCCTTCACCTATCGCGACATGATCACCGCCAACCGGCTGGGCGATCCGCAGGTGTCGCCGGACGGGCGTTATGTCGTCTATTCGGTGACGACGACGGATGTGGAGGCCAACCGCCGCGCCGGCAGTCTGTGGCTGCTGGATCTGGAGACGCCGGACGTGGCGCCGCGCCGCCTGGCCATTTCGGATCAGGGCGCCAATACCGCCCGCTGGGGCGGGGACGGCAATCTGTATTTCCTGTCGGGCAAGTCGGGCGCCAGCCAGGTCTGGCGGGTGGCATCTCCCACGGCGACGCCGGTGCAGGTGACCAATCTGCCGCTGGACGTGAACGCCTATCGGATCAGTCCGAGTGGAGACAAGGTGGCCGTGTCCCTGGCCGTCTATCCGGACGCGGCCGACCTGAACGCCTCAGTCGAAACGGGCAAGGCCGTGGCCGAGCGGAAATCGACCGGCCAAGTCTATGACCGGATGTTCGTACGCCACTGGGATACGTGGAACGACCACACCCAGAACCATCTGTTCGTCCAGTCCATCGGCCGGAACGGCCAGACAACGGGGAACCCGGTCTGGGTGACCAAGGGCTTCGACGGCGACACCCCGTCCAAGCCGTTCGGCGACGAGAGCGATTTCGTCTTTACTCCGGCGGGCGATTCCGTCGTCTTCTCGGCGCGGCTGGCCGGCAAGACCGAGCCGTGGAGCACCAATTTCGACCTGTGGAAGACCAACGGCCTGACCGGGGACGGAACCTTCTCGAACCTGACGCCGGACAATCCGGCGTGGGACGCGGGTCCGGTGTTTTCGCCGGACGGCCGGACCCTGGCCTATCGCGCCATGGCGCGTCCGGGCTTTGAGGCCGATCGCTATCAGATCGTGCTGATGGATGTGCAATCGGGCCAGAAGCGCGAGATCGCGTCGAACTGGGACCGTTCGGCCGACACCCTGCAATGGTCGCGCGACGGCCAGACCCTGTATACGACCGCCGGCGACGTCGGTTCGACCAAACTGTTCGCTGTGGATACGCGCAACGGCGTGGTGACCCCGGTCACCGGGCCGGGCCATGTCTCGGCCTTCCAGCAGACTCCGTCGGGCTTCGTCTTTGCCCAGGACAGTCTGAAGTCGCCCAGCGATCTGTATTTCAAGACCTATATGGGTCGCGAAATGCCCCGTCGTCTGACCGTGGCCAACCCGGCCTTGGAGGCCAAGGCGTTCGGCGAATACGAGCAGTTCAACTTCCCCGGTTGGAACAACGAGACGGTGCACGGCTATGTCATCAAGCCGGTCGGCTATGAGGAGGGGAAGAAGTACCCGGTCGCCTTCCTGATCCACGGCGGGCCGCAGGGCTCGTTCGGCGACGGCTGGTCCTATCGCTGGAACCCTGAGACCTATGCCGGCGCCGGCTATGCGGTGGTGATGATCGATTTCCACGGCTCGACCGGTTACGGCCAGGCCTTCACCGACGCCATCAGCCAGCACTGGGGCGACCGCCCGCTGGAAGATCTGCAAAAGGGTTGGGCCGCAGCCCAGCAGAAATACGCCTTCCTGGACGGCGACAACGCCTGCGCCCTCGGGGCGTCGTACGGCGGCTATATGATCAACTGGATTGCCGGCAATTGGTCCAATGAGTTCAAGTGTCTGGTCAACCACGACGGCGTCTTCGACACCTTCGGCATGGGCTATTCGACCGAGGAGCTGTGGTTCACCGAGTGGGAATACGGCGGCACGCCGTGGGACAAGCCGGAGGGCTACCAGAAGTTCAACCCGGCCAATCACGTCGAGAACTGGAAGACGCCGATGCTGGTGGTGCAGGGCGACCTGGACTTCCGCATCCCGACGGCTCAGGGCCTGTCCACCTATACGGCGCTGCAACGCCGAGGCATCGACAGCCGTCTGATCGTCTTCCCGAACGAGAACCACTGGGTGCTGAAGCCGGCCAACAGCCTGCAATGGCATGACGAGGTGTTCGGCTGGCTGAACAAATACCTGACCCCGGCCCAATAGGTCGGGTCATCTCCAGAACGAAAGAGGGGCGCAGCCGCAAGGCCGCGCCCCTTTTTACTGCGCCGCCTCAGGGGTCAGAGCGAGGCGCGGGTCTGGGTCATGGAGACCAGGCGGTCGTACTGCCGCTCGGTCATGCAACGCGGAGCGGCCCAGCGCTGGCCGGCTTGGCGGGCTTCGACCGCCTCTTGGGCGGTGACGAAGACCGGCGCGGCGCCGAATTCACGCTGATAGGCGCGCCGGGTCGCGGCGTCGGTGGCGCAGACCATGACGGACTGAAGCTTGGCCGGCTGGGCCGTCTGGCTACGCGTAGACTGGGCCAGGCTGGGGGTGGCGACCGCGGCCAGGGTAGCGGCGATCAGGACGGGCGTTACGAAACGGGTCATCGGGCATCCTCCTATGGCCTGAATTAAGATCAGGGCTCTGATGAAATATGCGCCGATTTTTGGAGATGTAAAGCTTTCACGACAACTGAGGTGGAAACGGATGATAATTTCGCTTCCATACGGGGGCTGACCGCCGCTGGCCCCAAGGCCAGACTGGCGCATTGAAACCGACCACAGGAGCCGATCGCCGCCGCGTTCGCCCTTGTCGATCCAGATCGGGCCGAGGACGCCGGTTACGGCCGGTTGATCGCCGGGACGCGATAATCTTCAAGGGACGGAGCCGAACCGGCCGCGACGCGATATTGTGAAAGCCATGGATCGTACCGCATGACACGAAGAGGTCTGTTCGCCCCCGCTCTGGGCCTTCTCGCCGCCGCCTGTTCGCCCCTGGGCCTGCTCAACAGCCTGGGCCCAAGAGACGCGGGCGCGCGCCGCGTCGCGCGCGACCTCGCCTATGGCGACGACGCCCGGCAGCGAATGGATCTCTATGCGCCGACCGCGCGGGGTTCCTATCCGACCGTGGTCTTCTTCTATGGCGGCGGGTGGGACTCGGGTTCGCGAGACCTCTATGGCTGGGCGGCGCAGGCCCTGGCGGCCCAGGGTTTCGTCGTGGCCCTGCCCGACTACCGCCTGGCCCCCCAGGCCGTCTTCCCCGCCTTCATCGAAGACGCCGCCGCCGCGACGGCCAAGGCGGCGGATATCGCTACGGACTATGGCGGCGCCCCCGACAGACTGGGCGTGCTGGGCCATTCTGCGGGCGCGCACCTGGCTATGATGATCGCCCTGGACCGCCGCTATATGGAGGCCGTGGGACGTCCCCGTCTGATCAAGGCGGCGGCGGGGTTGGCCGGGCCCTATGATTTTCTGCCGTTCGATGTGGCGGCGTCACGGAACGCCTTTGGTCGGGCGCCGGACCCCACCCTGACCCAGCCGGTCACCTTCGTCCGTCCCGACGCGCCGCCGATCTGGCTGGGCCACGGCATGGCTGACGTCGTGGTCCATGCCGAGGACACGACCATTCTCGACCAACGGATGAGGGCGGTTGGCGGTCGGTCGGAGGCGAAACTCTATCCGGGGCTGGACCATGCGGATCTGATCTCAACCTTCTCGCTCCTGTTCCGCAAGAAGGCGACCGTCCTGGCCGATGTGACCGGCTTCTTCCACGGGGCGCTGGGTTGATCACCAGGCTTTTGCGGGTGAAGTGCATTTTCGTTAGTGGCGCACCTTTCCAGCAATGCGACTTAATGCCAATATAGAACCGGGTCGGATTTTAGTATTCGTACCGATCTTTTACGGCCCGTTCCGAACCTGTCTGGCTCCGGTGCGCGTAGGCGCGCCGAACCTATTGGCTCCGGGGCGGGCCGTCTCCGTCTGAAGACCGCCTGCGCGCGAATTTCCATAAATTTCAGAAGGTGGTGCGGGCGGCCGGGGTCGAACCGGCACTCCTCTCGGAACTGGATTTTGAGTCCAGCGCGTCTACCAATTCCACCACGCCCGCAGCGGAAGGACCGCCTCATGCCACAGAGGCGACGGCGGCGTAAAGCGTGAACCTTAAGTCACGACCTCAACATGTGGATCAACGCCGCCGGCCAGAACCCGCTTGGCGCGGATGTACATCTCGACGCGTTGCATGACGATCATGCCCATGGCGAGGACCAGGAAGGCGTCGGTGACGGCCATGGCGTTCAAATGCCATTCGGCGGCGTGGGTCTCAATCAGGTCGCGCAGGCCGGCCCGGCCCGCGAACAGTACGATCAGCAGGATCAGGCCCAGCGGAGAGGCTTGGGCCATCAGGGAGCCGTCCGGCTCCTTTTCGATGGTGACGGTCTTGCCGCGATACCAGCCGGCGGCGCCGCCCAGAAGGGCGCCCAGGGCCAGGACGGCCCAGGCGTCGGGGCCGAAGGGAGCGTGGACGGCGCGCGGGCTGTAGCTGGAACCCCAGATCCCAAGCCCGATCAGGGGTACGACGATGGCGGGCATGATCCACAGGAACTGCGGTTTCAGCACCCGCTTGCGCCGGTTCTTCAGCAGCACCAGGATCAGCACGGCTGGGAAGACCAGCAGCGGTATGAGCTTCTCGGGTGGCATGTCGATCCTCCGGCGCCTCCCCCCGGAGACTGATCGCCGTCAGCCTAGCGCTGTTACGGGCGGCTTGGAAGCGGGGCGACCGTCTGTTCTATGGCGCCGAAGATCGAGTGATGGTGGTCGTCCAGCATCTCGATCCGGACCGTGTCGCCATGGACGAGGAAGGGGGTTTCGGGCGCGCCGCGCAGGATCGTCTCGACCGTGCGGACCTCGGCGATACAGGAATAGCCCAGGCCGCCTTCGGAGACCGGCTTGCCGGGGCCGCCGTCGGCGTCGCGGTTCGAGACCGTGCCCGACCCGATGATCGTCCCGGCCGACAGGGACCGGGTCTTGGCCAGATGGGCGATCAGGGTTCCGAAGTCGAAGGTCATGTCCACGCCGGCGTCGGCCTTGCCGAAGTCGGCGCCGTTCAGCTGGACCGTCAGTTCGCCGTGCAGCTTGCCGTCCTTCCAGCGGTCGCCCAGCGCAGCTGGTGTCACCAGGACGGGCGAGAGGGCGCTGGCGGGCTTGGACTGGACGAAGCCGAACCCCTTGGCCAGTTCGGCCGGGATCAGGTTGCGCAGGGAGACGTCGTTGACCAGGCCGACCAGGCGGACGGCGGCCAGGGCCTCGTCCCGCGTCGCGCCCTGGGGCACGTCGCCGACGACGACGACGATCTCGGCCTCTAGGTCGCAGCCCCAGGCGGGGTCGGCCAGCGGGATGGGATCGCGGGGCGCCAGGAAGCTGTCGGAACCGCCCTGGTACATCAGGGGATCGGTCCAGAAGCTGGCGGGCATCTCGGCGCCGCGCGCGCGGCGCACCAGTTCGACGTGGTTCACATAGGCCGAGCCGTCGGCCCACTGATAGGCGCGGGGCAGGGGGGGGGCGGCGTCGCGTTCGTGGAAGCGGCCGCGCGGCACGGCCTCATGCTCGAGGCTCTCGGCCAGGGCCAGAAGCCGGGGACCGCAGCGGTCCCAGTCGTCCAGCGCGGCCTGGAGGGTGGGGGCGATCAGGAAGGCGTCGGTGAACCAGTGCAGGTCCTGCGACACGACCACGAGGCGGCCGTCGCGGCCATGCTTGAGCGAGGCGAGTTTCATGCCCAAGGCCTAGACCGAATTCGCGGCGGGGGGAACAGACCGGTGGTCAGCCTCTGGACCAGACGGGGGAATGGCCGGTCTCCGTCTCACTCTTGGGCTTCGGCGGGGCGGTGCACAGGGCGCGGCGGGCGTTTTCAAGCTCTCTGATCCGATCAACTTCGACCGACCAGTGGTCGTAGAGGGCCTGGAGGGCTTCGCGCAAAGCGCGTGCACGCTGGTCCTCGGGCATTTTCTTGGGTTTCTCAGGCTTGTCGGGCTTGGTCTCCGCATGCGCCTCGGCCGGTTTGGCGTGAGGCTTGGCCGGTTCCTTTGGGCAGGTGCAGGCTTCACCCTTGGAGGGGCGGCCGCAGAGGCAGACGAAGCCGTTCGCCACCACCGTCTGGCTGACGATCACGGCAGGCATGACGGAATGGCCGCCGCCGCAGCCCCGGTCACGCGCGGCGCCGACGCCGCAACTACAGCCCCGATCCTGTCCACCATGCCCACCGCAGCCGCAAGCGGCCTCAGGCTTGGGTTCGGCCGGTTTGTCGGCTTTCTTGGGTTCTTCCTTCGGCGCGTCGCCGATCAGGGCCTTCTTCAAATCCTTCAACGGTCCGCCGACGCTGGCGCAGATGACCAGCAGGGGACCAAGCAGGCGCTGGAATTCTTCCTCCACTTCCTGGGCGCGGGCGGGAAGGGCGTTGCTGCTGGCCTTCATCGCGTTCTCCAGCACATGGAGCAGGCGCTTGTAGATTTGGGGAACCGCGTCGCCGTCGCGGCCGACCCCGCCTTCGCGCCGATAGCTGTACTCGCGTGCGCCCCAGCCCCCTGCGGCGAACAGCAACAGGCCGATCACGAACAGGAGCAGAAGAATGAGGGGATCTACGCCCAGGAACAGGGTTGGGTCCGCCACGTCGAAGGGCGCGGGCTCGGCCGGGACGAAATCCGACGGGTAGTTGATCGAAATCGCCATGCGCACGCCCCTGTCCCCAGACGCTCACATCATGCCGCAGCCGCGAAGCGGGGCCAAGTGAAAGGTTAACGATGTTCGGTGAGCAGGGCCTTGGCCTCGGCGCCGGCGCGGGCGGCGGGGTCGCGCACCTCGACCTCGACCACCACCCCGCCTGCGGGTTCGACCGCCCACAGATAGCGGCGCTCGACCTCGACCTCGCGGCCGGACGGGGCGAAGCCGACATAGGAGTCGCCCCAGGGCGTGATCTTCTTCAGCTCGACGAAGGGCATGGCGCAGGCGGCGTCCAGTTCTTCCTCGGCCATCTTGGTCAGTTCGTCGTCGGTCGGAGTCATGAGGTCTATCTTACAGCAGGGAACGAGTTTTTGCTTTCGTCATCCTCCGGGCCGCGAAGCGGAACCGGGGGACCCAGCGGCGCCGAAGGCGAAATCCCTCTGCCGCAAGAACGCTAAGGGGCGAGTTCGCGAAAGGTTTGCGCTCGCGCGCGCCGCTGGATCCCCCGACCTGCGCCGCTGCGCGGCTTGTCGGCGGATGACGAAAGAGGAGGTCAGTCTTCGTCGGCATAGATGGCGACGTGGGCCGGCGTATTCGAGGCCACTGCGCCCCGATACATGCCCGAGGTGTTCATGGCGAAGGCCGGGGTTCCGGTCAGGCCCAGGACGATGACGCCGCCGTCGCCGCCGATGGCGCCGACGTCGGCGATCTCGGCTTCGGCCGCCGCCTGGACGGTCGCGCCGTCGGCGGTGCGGCGGCAGATGTCGCGGGCCACGGTGGAGCGGATGAAATACTCGCCCGAGCCGGTGGCGGAGACCGCGCAGCCGTCGGCGTTGGAGGCGTAGGTTCCGGCGCCGATGATCGGCACGTCGCCGACCCGGCCCCAGCGTTTGGCGGTCATGCCGCCGGTCGAGGTGGCGGCGGCGAGACGACCCTGGCTGTCCAGGGCCACGGCGCCGACCGTGCCGAACTTCTTCTCGTTCAGCGGCGGGGCGACGGCCGCTTGGGCTCCAGGCGCGGGGGCTCCGGCGGGACGGGCGGGCAGGGGCAGGCCGGCCTCGGTCAGGGCCTTGATCAGGCCCTGCCAGCGGCGTTCGGTGAAGAAGAAGGACGGATCGACCTGTTCCAGACCGGCCTGGGCGGCGAAGGCGTCGGCGCCGGGGCCGATCAGCATGACGTGCGGCGACTGTTCCATCACCGCGCGGGCGGCGGCGACCGGGTGGCGGGTGGTGGTCAGGCCGGCGACGGCGCCGGCGGTCAGGTCCACGCCGTTCATGACGGCGGCGTCCAGTTCGTTGCGGCCGGCCGCGGTGAAGACGGCGCCGCGTCCGGCGTTGAACAGGGGATCGTCCTCCATGACCTGGACGGCGGCCTGAACTGCGTCCAGCGCCGAGCCGTCGCGCGCCAGCACCGCCGATCCGGCGTCCAGCGCGCGTTGCAGGGCGGCGCGATAGGCGGCGTCCTGTTCCGGCGTCAGACTGGCGCGCTCGATCACGCCCGCGCCCCCGTGGATGGCCAGGGACCAGCGGGGGGCGTCGGTCGGGGTTTGGGCGGTTGCGGGGGCGGCGGCCAGGGCGGCCAGGGCGGCCAGAACGGCGCGCGGCGGGGTGAATAGACGAATCGACTCAGAATTTTTTGAGTCTATTTTCGTCCATTCTTGGACTGCGCCGCGCCCGGGCGCCGGGCGACGGCGCGCCTGTGGTTCAGTCCGTGTCGTTCGCGTCATGGCCCGCTCCCCGCGTTGGGCCGCCATTCTAACCGAGCGTCGGGGCGTGTCAGGTCGATTGCGGAGAGAATCTGAAAAGCTGTGCGTTTTCAGATGCCGGGTGGACGAGATTGTGCGAGCTGACGCCTCTTTCCCCGTCATCCTCGGGCTTGACCCGAGGATCAGGCGTCGGGCGGACTGTGCGTCGCCTCAGGCGCAATGCGGCGGAACGTCCGGTCCTCGGGTCAAGCCCGAGGATGACGGCTCAGAGGGGAAGTGACTCATCCCCGATGGTGCAGCCGCTTCCAAAGGCGGTAGGCGACGATGGGGGCGAAGCCGACGATGAGGGCGGCGAGCAGGGAAATCCAGAACCCGCCGCCCAGCCACGCCCCGACGATCCCGGCGCCCAGCCCGGCCAGAGGCGGCCCCAGGTAGGGCAGCCAGGTCGGCGGCCGCATCCGCATTCAGGCGTCGACCTTGATGACGCCGCGACGGATCTGGTCCAGTTCGATGGAGTCGAACAGGGCCTGGAAATTGCCGTTGCCGAAGCCCTCGTTGCCCTTGCGCTGGATGATCTCGAAGAAGATCGGACCGAAGGTGTCCTGGGTGAAGATCTGCAGCAGCAGGCCGTCCTCGTCCGAACCATCGATCAGGATGCGGTTCTTGCGCATCCGCTCCACGTCATGCCCGTGGTTGGGCAGGCGTTTGTCGATCAGTTCGAAATAGGTCTCGATGGTGTCCTGGAAGTCGACGCCGCGCGCACGCATGGCCTCGACCGTCTCGAAGATATTCTCGGTGGTCAGGGCGATGTGCTGGATGCCCTCGCCGTTGTAGCGGCGCAGGAATTCCTCGATCTGGGAGTTGTCGTCCTGGCTCTCGTTCAGGGGGATGCGGATGGCGCGGTCGGGCGCGATCATGGCCTGCGAGAACAGGCCGGTCGCCTTGCCCTTGATGTCGAAATACTTCTGCTCTTCGAAGTTGAAGACCGAGCCGTAGAAGCCCGACCAGGTGCGCATCTGGCCGCGACGGACATTGTGGGTCAGGTGGTCCAGGATCTCGAGACCCATCGAGTTCTTGCGCTCGGCCTCTTCCCAGCCCTCGATCTCGTCCCAGGCGTCATACAGCGAGCCGGCGTCGCCATACTGATCGATGACGTACAGCAGCGAACCGCCGATGCCCTGGAGGATATAGGGATAGGCGCCCAGCGCCCCGCCGTTCGCATCGGTCGCGGCCACGGCGCCGCGTTCCAGCGCGCCTTCATAGGCGGCCTTGGCGTCGGTGGTGCGGAAGGCCATGCCGTTGGCCGACGGGCCGTGGTCCCTGGCGAAGGTCTCGGCCTGGCTCCCTGGACGATCCGTGGGCTTGCGGTGGACCAGGAAGCTGATGTCGCCCTGTTTCAGGCGAACCACGTCGGTCTTGGGGTTCACGTGGGTCTGGGTGAAGCCCATCAGTTCAAGGCGCGAAATCATCGCCTTGGGTTCGGGGCCGGTGAATTCGACGAATTCGAATCCGTCGACGCCGAGGGGGTTGTCCTGGTCGATCTGTTCAGCCTTGGACAGGGTCATGTCGTTCATGGCGCGTCTCCCGCGTAGCTTTTGTGGCGGGCTTAACCGAAAGGCGCCGCCGATTGGGGCGGAACCTAGTCGCGGATGACGACAGAGCCAAGGCGGTCCCACAGGGTCGTGATGGCGCCGCCCCCGCCGCCTCAGCGCAGCACGGTCTCAACATCGACCAGACGGACGTCATGCATCTGGTCCAGATAGGCCTCGTAGTAGCCCTTGTGGGAGGCGCCGACGATGGCGAGCATCCGCGTGCCTGGATGGCGGCCCAGGACGTCACGCATATTGGCGACCATGCGCAGGTTGCGGGTTTCCCAGTAGCCGAGATACTGGCGCCCGAACATTTGCGGCGACGGCTCGACCAGGGTCGCGCCGAAGTCGGAGCGATAGGCCAGCTGCTGCGCCTGGGCGGAATTGTAGGCCCGGTAAATGTCCAGCACCCCGCCGGGTTGGGAGATCTGTCCGATCAGTCTGACGTGTTCTGCCCGGCGCGCCTCGCTGGCCGGATTGCTCCAGGCCGCCATGATCGCAGCCTGGGCGGCCTCGTTTTCCGCCTCGTCGTCCGTTCCGGCCGTGTCGGCGGAATGGTCGTCCACGCTCCACAGACGCTCCAGCCCCATCCGCGCCGCCACAGGGGCGGCGATCGCATAGGTCTCGTTCCGGCGCGTCCGGAGCCGTTCGAGCATGGCGACGAGTTCGGGGGTGAGCGCGCCGTCGGCGATCCGATCCTCCGGCGCCAGGCGCAACCATTGCACTAGGGCGGAGCTGCGCTCTCCGGCCGCCATGAAGACGGCGGCCAGGCGCCGCCGCTGCGCGGCCGTGGGTTGGGCGGGCCAGTCGGCCAGAAGACGTTCCGCCTCGGCGTTGGCGGCGGGCACGTCCAGGCCCGTCGCCTGGTTCGCCGGCGCGGGATCCCAGCAACGCAACTTGATGGTTTCGGCGTAGCGCGAGGGATAGCGGCGCAGGCCGTCGCATTGAAGGCCCGACACGTCCTCAGTGGCCACGGCGGTCGGACGCCAGGCGGTCAACCGGTCCAGCAGGGGCGACAGAAGATCCGTCTGAAACCCTTCCTCCAGTTCCGACAGATGCACGGTCCCCAGAACCAGAACCTCATTTGGCGGCCCCGCCGGCGGCCCTTTCAGAGCGGACGGATCGAAGCTGGGCCTGTAGTCGGGCGCCCCCTCCTGGGCCAGAGAAGGCGACGCCGCGCCCAAGGTCAGGAGGGTAGAGGTGAGGATCAGAGAGGGGACAAGACGGATCATTGCACTCGGCTTCAAGCGTAAAAACCAGGCCGCTGATTGCGACCTCAGACATATCCTCCGACAAATTTGCGGGCGCCTCCCGTTAAACTTTGGACATTCTGCGATGATCAGGGATGGCCGCGCAGAATCATGATCTCGTCGCGAGGCTGGGACGCGAGGGACAAGGGGAGCAGGGGGAAAGTCATGGAAGACTTAGAACCGAACGGCGACCTGTGGGCGCTTTGGCGGCGGCTGAAGGCGCTGTTTCCGGTCTGGAGCCTGATCCCGTCCAGCTTTTATACGCCCGGCGCCTGGGGCTATGCGGGGGTGGATTTCGTCAGCGGGTTCCGACAGAATCCCTCGACGCTGAAGACCCTCGATCTGTTGGACGGGATAGACGAGGCGGGTTTCGAGGCCCTGTACGCCCTGGCGAACCTGAACGCGCGTCGGCAGGACCAGATTTTACGGTTCGTCATCGTCGGCTACCTGACGGTCCCCCTGTCGATCCTGGCCCTGCTGGCAGAACTGGCGGGAGATAGCCTGTTGAGCTTCATGCGCGCCCATATGTGGGAGGTGGTCAGTCTCCTCGTCGCCGTGGGCTTGGGGCCGATCATCTATATGATGAGCCAGTGGCGGTCGCGTCAGATCATCGGGGTGCTGGACCTGGTCCGGATCGAGCGGGGGCTGGCGTCGGATCGGTCGGACGACTAGCCGTCAGCCCGGCAGCAGCCGCGTCGCCCATTCCGCGCCGAACAGAAGGCCCGTCGCCACCACGCCCAGCAGGGTCAGCCAGCCCGTCGTCACCGCCGCCCCGGCGATCACGAACAGGCCGTCGCGCTGGATCAGGCCGACCGAAAGCAGGGCCAGGGCGATGGAGGGGATGGTGTTGGTCATCGGCAGGACAATGGTCAGGGTGGCCAGGATCATGAAGCCCGCCGCCAGTTTCTCGCCCGGCCCGTCGGCGAAGCGACGCAGGCGGGGGCGCGACAGCCGGTCGATCCAGCCCAGTTTCGACTCGGCGAAATCGGCCATGGCCTTCAGCCACGAGGCCTTGGCGCGCAGGTTCAGCAGCCAGCGCGGCAGCCAGGGTTCTTCGCGCCCCACCAGCATCTGGCCGGCCAGCAACAGGATGGCGACGCCGACGACCTGGGGCACGCCGTAAAGGCCCGGCACCAGGCAGGGGATGGACAGCAGCAGGATCAGCAGGCCGTAGGCGCGCTCGTCCAGCCGGTCGCGGATCTCGTCCAGGGTCAGGCCGACGTCGCCCCCGTCGTCGGACAGGCGGCGCAGCAGGCGGGTGACGTTCTGGCTGACGTCGTCGTGTTGGTGGGACGGCGGGGAGGCGGTCATCCGGCGATCCTTAGATCAGGTCGGCGTCCGTCGCGAGGGTTGCGGTGTCGCAGCGGGTGACGGCGGGGCGCGGGCTTGCTACGGATCAGGCCTCCCAGGGGACTATCCATGCTTCGTAAGCTCTATGACGGCGTCTTCAATCTGGCGCGCCATCGCCACGCCACGCCCGCCCTGGCGGTCGTGTCCTTCGCCGAGAGCTCGTTCTTTCCGATTCCGCCCGACGTGATGCTGGCGCCCATGATCCTGGCCAAGCCGGAGAAGGCGTACTTCTACGCCGGGGTCTGCACCCTGGCCTCGGTCCTGGGCGGGATTCTGGGTTACGCCATCGGCTATTTTCTGACCGACGTCGGCCTGGCGATCCTGCGGTTCCTGGGCCATGCGGACGGGCTGGATCATTTCCGCGAATGGTTCGCCCAGTGGGGGCTATGGGTCATATTGATCAAGGGGTTCACCCCCATTCCCTACAAGCTGGTGACCATCGCCTCGGGCCTGGCCGCCTTCAGTTTCCCGATCTTCATGGCGGCGTCGGCGGCGACCCGCGGCGGGCGGTTCTTTCTGGAGGCCTGGATCCTGAAGACCTGGGGGCCGGCCATGCTGGCCCAGGTCGAAAAGCGGCTGGCCCTGTGGTCCGGGATCGGGCTGGCGGTGCTGATCGCGCTGATCGTCGTGCTGAAGCTTCTGTAAGTCGACGCCGAGACTGGAGCAGAGTAAGACCGTTTCACGATGAGAAAACTCTATCGCCTGTTGACCCGTTGGTGGACCGCCTTCGCCCTGGCCGCGTCCTTGGCGATGCTGGCTGCAGCCCATGCGTTCGAGCGGTTCGCGGGCTTGGCGCCCTGCAACCTGTGTCTCAAGCAGCGTGAAGTCTATTGGGGCGCGGTGGCCGTGGCGGTGGTGGCGACGGCCTGGACGATCCTGAGCGGCAGCCGGCGCGGCACGCCGCGAATCGCCTCCTTCCTTTTGGCCGCCGTCTTCGCCACCGGCGCCATAACCGCCGTCTTCCATATGGGCGGCGAATACAAGTGGTGGAGCCTGCCTGCGACCTGCGTCGGCGGGGGCGCCGTCGATCTGGAAAGCCTGACCGCCCTGGCGCTGGGGACGGGACCGTCACAGCGGGTGGCCATGTGCGATTCCGTGGCCTGGAGCTGGCTGGGTCTTTCGATGGCGGGTTGGAACGCCGTCATCTCTATTGCGTTGGCCGGGTTCAGCCTGCTGGCGGCCCAACGCCCCAAGGACGCCCGCGCCCCCCGGTTTGAAAAGGCCTGACGCCATGTCGGACGCCGCATCCCATATTCCCCTGCCCCGCCCCGGAATGGGGGCGAACAAGGCGCGGATGGACGAGATTCTGCGCGTCGATCACGCCGGCGAATATGCGGCTGTGCTGATCTATCGCGCCCAGAAGGCGGTGTTTGAGGGCCGCAAGGCGCATGGCCAAATGGCGCGTGATCTGGGCGAGATGCAGGATCAGGAGGCAGTGCATCTGGCCCGGTTCGAGCGCTTGCTGAACGAACGTCGCGTGCGGCCTACGGCGATGACGCCGCTGTGGCGGATCGCGGCCTCGGCCCTGGGCGCGGGCACGGCTCTGATGGGCGAGAAGGCGGCCCATGCCTGTACCGAGGCGGTCGAGAGCGTGATCGAGAAACACTACGCCGACCAGATCGCCGAGATCGGCGACCGCGATCCGGCCCTGGCCGCCGAACTGAAACAGTTCCGCGACGAAGAACTGGCGCACCACGACCACGCCATCGAACACGGCAGCCGTGAGGCGCCAGCCTATCGGCTGCTGAGCGGGGTGATCAAGGCCGGGTGCCGGGTGGCGATCAAGGTCAGCGAGCGGGTTTGAGGCGTCTCCCGCTCCCCGTCGTCGCAGCCACCTATAATCGTCATCCTCGCCCCTGTGGCGAGGATCCATACTCCCGGTCTTTAAGGCCAGGGCCCCTGCGGATGCACCGGGCGTATAGATCCTAGGGACAAGCCCTAGGATGACGGAGTTGGAGTGGGCGGGAGCCCTTCAGAAAATCTCGAACAGCCCCGCCGCCCCCATGCCGCCGCCGATGCACATGGTGACGACGCCGTATTTGGCGCCGCGCCGCTTGCCCTCGATCAGGACGTGGCCGGTCATGCGGGCGCCGGACATGCCGTAGGGGTGGCCGATGGAGATGGCGCCGCCCGAGACGTTCAGCAGATCGTTCGGGATGCCCAGGGTGTCGCGGCAATACAGCACCTGGACGGCGAAGGCCTCGTTCAGCTCCCAGATGCCGATGTCGTCCACCGTCAGGCCATGGCGTTTCAGCAGTTTGGGCACGGCGTAGACCGGGCCGATGCCCATTTCGTCCGGCTCGACCCCCGCCACCGCCATGCCGCGATAGGCGCCCAGCGGCTGGAGATTGCGTTTCACCGCCTCGCCGGCCTCCATGACGACGCAGGCCGAGGCGCCGTCGGATAGCTGGGACGCATTGCCGGCGGTGATGAACTCGCCCTGCTGGATTTTCTCGCCGCTGCCGAACACCGGCTTCAGCGCCTTCAGGCCTTCGAGCGTCGTGTCGGGTCGGTTGCCCTCGTCCTTCGAAAGGGTGATTTCCTGGGAGGCGGTTTCGCCGGTCGCCTTGTCGGTGACCAGCATGGTGGTCGTCATGGGGACGATCTCGGCGTCCAGCCGACCCTGGGCCTGGGCCTGGGCCGTGCGCTGCTGGGACTGAAGGGCGTATTCGTCCTGGCGGTCGCGGCTGACGCCGTAGCGCCGGGCCACGACCTCGGCCGTCTCCAGCATCGACATATAGATATGGGGCGCCAGCTTCAGCAGGGCCTCGTCCTTGCCGCGGTACAGGTTCATGTGCTGGTTCTGGACCAGGGAGACGCTCTCCAGCCCGCCGCCGACCGCCATCTTCTGCTGGTCGAACACGACCTGTTTGGCCGCGGTGGCGATGCCCATCAGGCCCGAGGCGCACTGGCGGTCCAGGCTCATGCCCGGAACCGTCGACGGCAGGCCGGCGGCCAGGGCGATCTGGCGGGCGACGTTCGTGCCGGTCGAGCCCTGCTGCAGGGCCGCGCCCATGATCACGTCCTCGATCTCGGCCGGATCGACCCCGGCGCGCTGGATCGCGTGTTTCACCGCATGGGCGCCCAGCTGCTGGGCCTGGGTGTCGTTGAACGCTCCGCGATAGGCCCGACCGATTGGCGTGCGGGCGGTGGAGACAATGACGGCTTCACGCATGGGATTGTCTTTCCTGGTTGGCCCATTGCGCTTCGCGCTGCTTGAGGCTGTTTGTGTGGCCTATCGCGCTTCGCGCTGCTTGAGGCCGTGGCGTTTCTCAGCTTGAAGTTAGGCGCCTCACGTTGGGTCAACGCAAGAGGGACTGTCGATCAGAATAGCTGTGTCGCCCAAATCAGCGTTCGCTCATTGTGTTGAAACGGCGCCACAGTCGCCACATTCGTCGAAGCCGGGCGGAACTAGGGCCAAGTGATGTCGTTTGGCTCGGGAACGTCGGGCAACAGCTCGGCTTCGGGCATTTTACAGATTGAGGAAGCTATGAAGCTCAAACTTCTCGCCTCTGTCGCCGTCGCAGGGCTGTTCGCAGCCGGCGCGGCCTCGGCGGAACCCAACGGCTGGTACGGCGCGGTTGATGCGGGTTACCACATCATCGACGACATCAACGCCGAGTCGTCGACGACTGCAGTGAACTGGAACTATGAAGTGAACGACGGCTGGGCTGCCTTCGCCCGTCTCGGCTATCGCTTCAACCCCAACTGGCGCGTCGAACTGGAGGGCGGCTATCGCTCTGGCGACATCGGCACCGTGCGCGCCGTCTCTGGTCCCGGCGGCGTTTGCAACGTCACCCCGGCGACCGGTGGCTGCTACTCCCCGGAAGGCAGCATGGACTCCGCCACCCTGATGGCGAACGTCATCTATGACTTCGGTTACGAAGCCTGGGGCGTGCGTCCCTTCGTCGGCCTCGGCGTCGGCGTGAACCGCGTGGACACCAAGGTTTCGGGCAATCTGCGCGACAGCCGCGGCGCCACTTTCAACACCGATGAAGACTCGACCGAGTTCGCCGCTCAGGCGATCGCCGGCCTGGCCTGGGCCATCGGCGACCGTACCAACATCGACCTGACCTATCGCTATCTGACCGGCGACGTCTCGTTCGATTCGGCCACTGTCGGCGGCACCTCGTTCGGCGAATGGGACGGCGACTACGATCAGTCGCACACCGTGACCCTGGGTCTGCGCTACAGCTTCGGCGCCGAAGAAGCGGCTCCCCCGCCTCCTCCGCCGCCCCCGCCCCCGCCCCCGCCGCCTCCTCCGCCCCCGCCGCCCCCGCCGCCGGTGGCTCAGAAGCCGGCCGCGCGTCAGTTCGTGGTCTACTTCGACTGGGATCGTTCCGACCTGACGGCTGAAGCCCGCTCGGTCGTCACCCAGGCTGCGAACTACGCCAAGACCGGCGCCGCGACCCGCGTCGTCATCGTCGGCTACACCGACACCTCCGGCTCGGCCGCCTATAACCTCGGCCTGTCGAACCGTCGTTCGCGCACCGTCGCGGACGCCCTGGTCTCGCAAGGCGTCGCCGGCGGCGTCATCGCCCTCGACGGCAAGGGCGAAACCGCCCTGGCCAAGGTCACGGCCGACGGCGTGCGTGAACCGCTGAACCGTCGCGCCACCATCGACATCAACTTCTAAGCCTGATCGCCGGTTCGATTTCGGTCGAGCCGACGACGCAGGCTGAGATTGTGCGAAGATGACGGCGAGGGCCGCTGCCTCCTTCTGGAGGCGGCGGCCTTCGACTGTGTGTCTTAATGTTTCGCCATCGGAAATATCTTCTGAGGCGGGGCTCGAAATGGGTTGAACGGTTCTGTTGGAAAAGTCACAGTGGCCGGGATGATGGGGTCTCTCGCTAGTGATTTTAAAGACGCAGAGTTGGCGAGTGCGCCTCTGCGAATCGGCGACTTGCAATCGAGAGATGTTTGATGGTGGATGCGCGCCCCACCGCTAGGTCCGTGTCGACGCGTCGGCAGCGTCGTTACAGACTTCGCGCTCAGGTTTCTTCGTATGTACAGGATCGAACGAGGCCGTCGCCTTCGTCACCTGCTTTCTGCCCGGACGATTCCACCGAGCTGAATCGCGCGCCCCCCACGTCATCCACGAACCAAGCCGGTCTTCAAGGTCGGCGGTTTTTGATCGTCTCCGCGCCGTTCGGACGCTTCAGCGCCCTACTGGCGAAGGTGCTGGAGGCGCGCGGTGCGACCGTGCGGCGGATGATCTTCAACGCCGGGGACGCGATGGAATGGCGGCGAAGCGGCGGGGTGGTGTTCAAGGGCGGAGAAGAAGTCTGGGGCGCGCGGCTGGCGGAGATGACGGCGGGCTATTCAGACGTCATTCTGTTCGGTGAGGGCGGACCCTACAATCGCGCCGTGCTGTCGGCCGCCGAAAGCCTGGCGGCCAGGGTTTGGGTGCTGGAAAACGGCTATTTCCGTCCCGATTGGATCACGGTGGAACGGAACGGGGTCAATGCGGCCAGCGGCCTGCCACGTTTTAAACAGGCCTATGGGGCGCCGGCGCCGAAACTGCCCGAGCCTGTCCCTGTGGGACGGATTTTGCCCTATCATGTGGTCAATATCAGCACCTACCATCTGGTCCAAGGGTTGGGGCGGCTGCTGTTCCCGCGCTACGTCAACCACTATACGTTTTCGCCCCTGGCTCAGTGCCTGGGCCATATTCGGCGGTATCTGGGGCTGGCCTTCCAGTCGTCCGCCGCCAGCCATGTGGACGTCATCGCGCCGCGGGGCGACTTCTTCATCGCCTGTCTTCAGCGCGAGGGCGACGCCCAACTGCTGCGGTATTCGCGCTATCCGGACAACACCGCCTTCCTGGCCAGGCTTATGACCAGTTTCGCGGCCCATGCGCCCAAACAGGCCCGGCTGGTGGTCAAGAATCATCCGCTTGATCCCGGCGTGGTCGATCTGGCGGCGGTCACGCGGCGGCTGGTCATAGAGCGCGGGCTGCAGGGCCGGGTCGATTTCATCGACGGTGGCAATCTGGCCCAACTGTGTCGGGCGTCGCGCGGCATGGTGGTGAATAACTCCAGCGCCGCCCTGTCGGCCTTGGGCTTCCAGACCCCGGTCAAGGTCATGGGCGACGCCTTCTTCGACTTCGACGGTCTGACAGACCAGCAATCGCTGGACGACTTCTGGGCTGCGCCCCAGGCACCGGATTCTGCGCTGTTCGCCCGCTTCCGCGCCCATGTGATCGCCCAGAGCCAGGTGAACGGCAACTTCCACGAACCGCGCGCCATCGAGCGGACGGCGCATGGCGTCGCTGACATGTTTGAGTGGAATTTCTAAGCAGCCTGACATGCTGCGACATGAATGTTGCGACAAGGCCACATAAGGGCCTTGTCATATCACTGTCGTATAACTGTCGCCTGACATTGCAACACGGGACGTAGATGGGGCCAGATTTCGGCAGGCGACCCCGCCTGTCGCCTTTGGGGCCCGGTGCGGCCTTCATCTGGGGATAGATGCAATGATCAACCGCAAGCGCCTCTTCTGGGCGACTACCGCCATCGTCGGCGTCATGGCCGGCGCCGGCGCCGCCTCGGCGCAATCGACCGGTACGGAAGCGACCGAAGTCCAAGAAGTCGTCGTCACCGGCGTGCGCGGCGTGCGCACCACGGACGGCACTATCGTCGCGGAAACGGCCGGCAAGACCCGTTCGACCGTGACGCAAGAGTTCATCGCGACCCAGGCCGCCGGTCAGACCATCGTCCAGACCCTGAACCTGACGCCGGGTCTGAACTTTACCAACAACGACCCCTACGGTTCGTCGGGCGGCAACATTCGTCTGCGTGGCTTTGACGGCAACCGCGTCTCGCTGACCTTCGACGGTATTCCGCTGAACGACACGGGCAACTACGCCAGCTACACCAACCAACAACTGGATCCGGAACTGATCGAGCGCGCCTCGGTTAATACCGGAACGACGGACGTGGACAGCCCGACGGCTTCGGCCACCGGCGGCACCATCAACTATGTGTCGCGTCGTCCCGCCACGGACTTTGGCGGCTGGGTCCAGGGGGCGCTGGGCGACTTCAACTTCCGCCGCATCATGGCTCTGGTCGATACCGGCGAGTTCGGCCCGTGGGGCACCTCGGCCTGGTTCGCCGTTTCCAGCCAAGAGTATGACAAGTTCAAGGGTCAGGGCGACCTGAAGAAGACCCAGTACAATTTCCGCATCTATCAGCCGATCGGTGGGAACGGCGACTTCGTGGCCCTGTCGGCTCACTACAACGAAAACCGTAACTTCGCCTACTACAGCCCCAACCTGGTATCGACGGCCGCTAACGGCGTCGTCACGCCGGCCGAAGTCGAAACCAGCCCGTTTGGCTGGAACATCGACTATAGCACCAACTATACGGTGCCGACCTTCCGCAACGGCGTCGCTGACTACGACACCAACACGTCCAGCACGGTCCAGGCGGCCTATTACGGGCTCCGGATCAACCCGTCGGATACGGGGAACATCCGCCTCAACTCGAAGTTCACTCTGGCTGAGGGGCTGACCTTCACCTTCGATCCTTCGTTCCAGTACACCCAAGCCAATGGCGGCGGTCAGCAGACTGTGATGTCCGAGTCGCAAGCTGCGGCGACTGGCGCAAACGACACCACTTGGCGGCTGCTTGCCGGTTCGTCGGCTACCGGCGGTGTGGATTTGAACGGTGATGGCGATGTGCTGGACCGCGTTCGCGTCATGACGCCGTCGAACACCAATACCTATCGTTACGGCATCAACAGCTCGCTGATCTGGAACCTCAACGAGGATCACCAACTGCGCGCCGCCTATACGCTGGACTACGGCCGTCACCGTCAGACCGGCGCTTATGGCGCAGTCGATTTCGGCGATCCATCGAACCCGAGATTCGCTGACGAGTTCGGTGGTCTGGATGACAAGGATAACCGCATCCTGAACCGGGACGGCTTCTATCTGCGTGCACGGGATCGTCTGTCCTACGCTGAGCTGAACCAGTTCGCCGCCGAATATCGTGGTGATTTCCTGAATGACGCCCTGCGCATCAACATCGGCGTGCGTGCGCCCTTCTTCAAGCGTGAGCTGAACCAGTACTGCTACTCGCAGAACTCGTCCTCGAGCGTCCGTTGCACCACTGAAGTCCCGAACGCCACGCTGGCCAACGGCAACGTCACCTTCGCCGGCGCCACGACCCAGTACATCGCGCCCTACTCGCGGGAACTGAAGTACGATGACGTGCTGCCCAACATCGGCGCGACCTACCGCTTCGGCGCAAACATGCTCTACGCCTCGTACGCTGAGGGCCTTTCCGCTCCGCGCACGGACAGCTTGTACTCCGTGACTCGCTTGGCCGACGGTTCGATCGGAAACCCCGACGTCCAGCCGGAAAACACCAAGACCTTCGACCTCGGCTATCGCTTCCAGACCTCGAGCCTGATCGCTTCGGCCGCCGTCTGGCACACCGACTACCAGAACCGAATCGTCAGCTCCTACGACCAGGACCTGGGCTTCAACGTCGACCGCAACGTCGGCGCCGTGGAATCCTACGGTTTCGACGGCTCGCTGGGCTGGGAGCCGACCGACAAGCTGAGCATCTTCGCTTCGATGGCGCTGCTGGAAAGCGAACTGCAGGAGAACGTCAACATCTCCTCCACCCTGGTTGCTCTGACCAAGGGCAAGGAAGTGGTCGAGACGCCGAAGGAGACCTTCGGTCTGCGTATCGCCTACGATTTCAACCCGGTCTTCTCGGCTGCGATCCAAGGTAAATATGTCGGCGAGCGTTGGGTGACCGACGTGAACGACCAGAAGGTCGACGCCTACACCGTCGTTGATCTGGACGCCCGCTTCGACTTTGCCCCGCTGGGCCTTGAAGGCACCTATCTACAGTTCAACGTCATCAACCTGTTCGACGAGCAATATTACGGCTCGCTGGGTACGACCACGTCGTCGGTGGTTGGACAACCGGGTTACAGCCGTCCGTACGCCAATATCTCGGCGCCCCGGACCATCATGGCCAGCCTGCGCTACGCCTTCTAAGGCCAAGCCAGACTGAAACGACGAAGGGCGGTCCGTTCGCGGGCCGCCCTTTTTCTTTGCCACCGGGGTGATGATGCCGCCCGCCGTTGAAGTCGGGGGCGGGAGGGGCCATATGGCGCGGCTCGCGTTTCGTCTCCGGACCCGCCGCCGGACCTAGACAGGATCAGTTCGCCGATGACCGCCTTCATCCCCGCAGAATGGGCTCCGCACCGCGCCATGTGGGTGGGTTGGCCCAGCCATGCCGAATACTGGTTCGAGGCGCTGGAACAAGCGCAGGACGAGGTCGAGGGGCTGGTGCGGGCCCTGGCCGGGCCGGGACGTGAACAGGTCAGGCTGATGGTCGGCAAGGCCGAGGTTCTGGCGGACGCTCAGGCGCGCTTCGCCGGGGTCGAGAATGTCGAGGTGGTGGCCGGGGAGTTCGGCGACATCTGGCTGCGCGACACCGGGCCGATCTTCGGCGCGGGGTCGAAGACGGCGGCGGCGTTCCGGTTCAACGGCTGGGGCGGCAAGTATGACATGCCGGGCGACGAACTGGTGGCGGACCAGATCGGCGAGCATTCGGGCGTGGCCCTGACGTGGAACGACTTCGTCATGGAGGGCGGCTCGCTGGATCACGACGGGGAGGGGACGGTCCTGACCACGCGCCAGTGCCTGCTGAACCCGAACCGCAACCCGGCCTGGAATCAGGACGAGGCGGTCGCGACCGCCGCGCTGGAGACGGCCATCGGCGCCAAGGCTGTGCTGTGGCTGGGCGACGGCCTTCTGAACGACCACACCGACGGACACGTGGATAATCTGGCGCGGTTCGTGGCGCCGGGCGTGGTCGCCTGCCCGGTCGCCTGGGGCCGCAACGATCCCAACGCCGAGGTCTATGACGCCACGGCGCGCGATGTGTCGGGTATGACGGACGCGGCGGGACGTAAGCTCCGTGTGCTGAGGATCCCGTCGCCGGGTCTGGTTCTGGACGAGGACGAACGCCCGATCCCGGCCAGCCACATGAACTTCCTGATCGCCAACGGCGCCGTGGTGGTCCCGACCTATGGTGATGACGGTGCAGCCGATATGGCCTGTAAGGCGTTGCAGGACGCCTTCCCTGATCGCGAGATCATCCCGCTGCCGTCCAAGGCCATTCTGACCGGTGGCGGCTCGTTTCACTGTATCTCCCAGCAGGAGCCGGGGTGAGTGACGAGTGCTAGTGAGCAAGGGGTGAGCGAGGGGGCGCCCCGCAGTCACCGTGACTTGAAGGTCTGGCAGATTGCTCTGGACATGACGGAGACGTTGTATCGGGTGACGGCCGACTGGCCGAAGGCGGAGCAGTATGGCTTGGTCAGTCAGGTCCGTCGGGCCGCTGTGTCTGTGCCGGCTAATATTGCAGAAGGGGCCGGCCGCCGCACACCCGGGGAGTTTGGGCATTTCATCGGGATTGCGCGTGGCTCATTGGCGGAACTTGAAACCCTTCTGATCATCGCGCGTCGTCTCGCCTACATCGAAGAGCCGTCGTTCCGTGCGATAATGGATGACCTGTTCGAGTTGGGACGCATGACCACCGGCCTGCTGAAATCGATCAGCGACCGCCGCTGACCGGCTCACCCCTTGCTCACTCGCACTATTCACTCGGAGCCTAGCATGACCCGCACCATCACCGTCGCCGGCATCCAGACCTCTTATGGCGAGGATATGCAGGCGAACATCGCCAAGACCATCGACTTCGTGCGTGAGGCGGCGTCGAAGGGCGCACAGGTGATCCTGCCGTCGGAACTGTTCCAGGGGCCGTATTTCTGCGTCTCGCAGGAGGAGCACTGGTTCAGCCAGGCCTATGAATGGCGCGAACATCCCTGCGTGTTGGCCATGGCGCCCGTGGCCAAGCAATTGGGCGTGGCCATTCCGGTCTCGATCTTCGAGAAGGACGGGCCGCAGTATTACAATTCGATGGTCATGCTGGACGCGGACGGAGAGGCTCTGGGGATCTATCGCAAGAGCCATATCCCCGACGGTCCGGGTTATCAGGAAAAATACTATTTCCGGCCCGGCGACACCGGATTCAAGGTCTGGAACACCCGGTTCGGCAAGGTCGGGGTCGGCATCTGCTGGGACCAGTGGTTCCCGGAAGCCGCGCGGGCAATGATGCTGATGGGCGCCGACGTCCTGATGTATCCGACGGCCATCGGCACCGAGCCGCACGACGCCACCCTGCACACGGCCCAGCCCTGGCGGCGCGCCATGCAGGGGCACGCGGTGTCCAACGCCGTGCCGGTCGTCGGCGCTAACCGCATCGGCCATGAGACGGTGACCGAGGTCGGCCAGACCTTCTACGGCCATTCCTTCATCGCCGATCAGCAGGGCGATCTGGTCGAGAGCCTGGACGCCGAGGAGGAGGGTGTGCTGGTGCACCGTTTCGACCTGGACGAACTGGACAAGTATCGCGCGGCCTGGGGCTTCTTCCGGGATCGGCGGACGGATCTGTATGGGGTGCTGACGGGGGCGAGATAGTCAGCCATCATCATCCTGGGGCGTATCCCATTGCTGTCCAGTGTGGCCGGTGGTCGGGACGCCCCAGGATGATTGAGCAGGTTTAGAGATCATGGATTTCGCCCTTACCGATGACCAGCGCGCCATTCAGGACGCGGCGCGCGCCTTCGCCGAGGCCGAACTGGCGCCCCATTCGGCGCGCTGGGACGAGGAGAAGCATTTCCCCGTCGCGGTGATGAAAGAGGCGGCCGAGATGGGCTTCTGCGGCATCTATACGGCTGAGGAACACGGCGGCATGGCCCTGGGCCGGGTCGAGGCGGCGCTGATCTTTGAGGAGCTGTCGCGCGGCGATGTGGCGACGGCGGCCTTCATCTCGATCCACAATATGGCGACCTGGATGATCGACCGGTTCGGGTCGGACGATCTGCGCGCAAGCTTCGTCCCCGATCTGGTCGGCATGGAGAAGATCGCCTCCTATTGCCTGACCGAGCCGGGCTCCGGCTCGGACGCGGCGGCCCTGCGGACCACGGCGGTGCGCGACGGCGACCATTATGTCCTGAACGGCGCCAAGGCCTTCATCTCGGGCGCGGGGACCAGCGACCTTTATGTGGTCATGGTCCGGACCGGAGGGGAGGGCCCCAAGGGGATCAGCGCCGTCATTGTCGAGGCCGGAACGCCCGGCCTGTCGTTCGGCGCCCAGGAGCGCAAAATGGGCTGGAACGCCCAGCCGACCGCCATCGTCCAGTTCGACGACTGCCGTGTGCCGGTCGCCAATCTGCTGGGCGAAGAAGGGGCGGGCTTCCGCTACGCCATGGCGGGTCTGGACGGCGGGCGGCTGAACATCGCCGCCTGTTCCCTGGGCGGGGCGCGGCTGGCGCTGGAGACGGCGCAGGACTACGTCACGACACGCAAACAGTTCGGCAAGCCGCTGGGCGAGTTTCAGGCGTTACAGTTCCGCCTGGCCGACATGGCCACCGACCTGGAGGCGGCGCGGCTGATGGTGCTGCGCGGCGCCTGGGCCATCGACACTGATCATCCCGAAAAGACCAAATGGTGCGCCATGGCCAAGCGCCTGGCTACCGACGCCTGTTTCCAGATCGCCGACGAGGCCCTGCAACTGCACGGCGGCTACGGCTATCTGAAGGACTATCCGTTGGAACGGATCGTGCGCGACTTGCGGGTCCACCGCATCCTGGAAGGGACCAACGAGATCATGCGGGTGATCATCGCGCGGGAGATGGGGCGAGAGTGACGCAGCCTATGGCCGCAATCCGCAAGACAGACTATGTTCTGACCATAATGGTCAGGAGGCCGCGCCATGCGTGAGGTCGGAGTGCTGGAAGCCAAGACCTCGTTCACCAGCTTGATCGCCGAGGTGGAGCGAACGGGAGAAGAAATATTAGTCACGCGGCGAGGGCGGGCGGCGGTCAAAATCGTGCCGGCCATGCCCCAGCGTCAAACCCTGTCGCCGGAAGAGCGCAAGGCCGTGGCAGAGAAGATCATCGCTTGGCGAGATGCTCAACCTATCGATCCGACCCTGGCCGACATGAGTTGGGACGAGTTGAAGCCACTGGTCCGCAATGAAAACCGTTACGATTGACGCCTCTTGCGCGATCAGCTGGCTCTTTCCTGAGCAACGCACCCAGGCGGCGGATCGATTGCTTTTGGACGAACAGGTCTACCGAACGGCGCCGGACGTCTTCGTGTGGGAGATCGGGAATTTTATCTCGTTGCGGGTAGGACGCGGCCGCGCCGATCTGGATCAGCTACGCGAGAAACTGGATCAACTGGACATCCGGCTGACGCCGCCGCGAGACAGCGAGGCGGCGCTGGCGCTGATCGGCCCCTCCGTGACGCACGGACTCAGCCTGTTCGACACCGCCTATCTACTTCACGCCTTGGGGAACGGCGGTGCTCTCGCGTCCCGGGACGCCGCTTTGCTGGATGCCTGCCGCGCCGTCGGCGTGGATGTTTTTGATCTGCGGGATTGAGCCGATAATGAACCCCGAACCCGAAATCATCGCCCGCGTCGAGAACGGCGTCGGCCGCATTACCCTGAACCGGCCCAAGGCCATCCATGCCCTGAACCGGGCGATGTGCGAGGCGATGATCGAGGCCTTGGCGGCCTGGCGCGCGGACGCGTTGGTGACGTCGGTGCTGATCGACCATGCCGGCGAGCGCGGCTTCTGCGCCGGGGGCGACATCCGCATGATCGCCGAGAGCGGGGCGGGGGACGCGTCCGAGGCCAGGGCCTTCTTCCTGGCGGAATACCGGCTGAACCACCTGATGTTCGACTATCCCAAGCCGATCACGGCCATTGTGGACGGGATCGTCATGGGCGGCGGCGTCGGGATTTCGGAGCCGTCGGCGATCCGTATCGCCACGGAGCGGACGACCTACGCCATGCCGGAGACGGGCATCGGCCTGTTCCCTGATGTCGGCGGCGGCTGGTTTCTGCCGCGTCTGCCGGGCCAGACCGGCGTCTGGCTGGCGCTGACGGGCGTGCGTCTGAAGGTGGCGGACACGGTGGCGTTGGGAATCCATACTCATTTCGTGCCGGCCATCGATATCGAGGGGTTCAAGGCGGCGCTGCTGGCGAACCCGTCGGACCCGCTGGAGGAGGCGAACCGCTGGGTCTGCCCGACCGAGCCAGAAGAGGCGCCGCTGAACCCCCACCGTGACGCCATCGACCGGCTGTTCGCCCATGACAGGGTCGAGGACATCTTTGCGGCGCTGGAGACGGAAGGCTCGGACTGGGCGCTGGCCCAGCTGGCGACGCTGAAGACCAAGTCGCCGCAGTCGCTGAAGGTCACCTTGCGCCAGTTGCGTGTCGGCGCCGCCCTGACCTCCTTCGCCGAGAACATGGCGATGGAATATGCTCTGGGCGGCCGGGTGGTGCGCACCCACGACTTCCAGGAGGGGGTGCGGGCCGTGATCGTGGACAAGGACAATGCGCCCCGATGGTCCCCGGCGGACCTGTCGGGTGTGACGGACGAGATGCTGGACGCGCTGTTCACGCCGCTGCCGGACAACGAAAAATGGACGCCCCTCGACAGATAGGGGCGCCGACCAAGGGAGAGAGACCATGACCAAGATCGCCTTCATCGGCCTGGGCAATATGGGGGGCGGGATGGCGGCCAATCAGGCCAAGGCCGGCCATGCGGTGGCCGCCTTCGACCTGAGCGCCGCCGCCCTGGAACGGGCGCGCGAAGCAGGCTGTAGGCCCTCAGGATCGGTCGCAGAGGCCGTGGCCGACGCCGAGGCGGTCATCACCATGCTGCCCGCCGGACCCCATGTGCATAAGGTCTATGCCGAACAGATCATCGGCGCCGCCCCGTCCAGCGCCCTGCTGCTGGACTGTTCGACCATCGACGTCGAGACGGCGCGCAAGGTGGCGGGTCTGGCCAAGGAATCGGGCCACGCCTTCGCCGATGCGCCGGTTTCGGGCGGGACGGTGGCGGCCGAAGCGGGAACCCTGGCCTTTATGGTCGGCTGCGACGAAGGCGATTTCAGCCGGGTCGAGACCGCGTTGGAGCCGATGAGCCGGATCACCATCCGCGCCGGCGACCACGGCGCCGGTCAGGCGGCCAAGATCTGCAACAACATGCTGCTGGGCGTCTCCATGCTGGGGACGTGCGAGGCGATCGCCTTGGCCGAGAAGCTGGGTCTGGATCCAGAGCGGTTCTTTGAAATCGCGTCCAAATCCACAGGCCAGTGCTGGAGCGTGAACAGCTATTATCCCTGGCCCGGCCCGGTGCCCACGGCCCCGTCGAACCGCGGCTATCAAGGCGGTTTCGCCGCCGCCATGATGCTGAAGGATCTGAAGCTGGCCCAGGATGCGGCGGCCAAATCGGGCGCCTCGACCCCCTTGGGCGCCCAGGCCGAAGCGATGTACGCCCTGTTCGACGGCCTGGGTCACGGCGGTCGGGACTTCTCGGCCATGTTGCAGATGCTGCGCGGACGGTTGGCGGATCTCGACGCCGGATGATCCGATCCCCGATTGCGGGCGTAAATCGTGGCGTCGGCGGTTGGACCTGCCCTATTAGACGTCTCTTACCGCTCGCTTTGGACAACCACGCCTCATGATCGCATCGCCGCCCCGGATCGGAGGCCTGGAGGTCCAGGGTTGGGGCGATCCGGAGGATCCCGTCGTTCTGCTGATCGGACCGCTCGCGTCGCTGTCGCCCGACTGGATCCAATGGGTTCGAGCGTTGGTCGAGGCCGGGCGTCATGTGCTGTCGGCGACGGGGCTGGACGAAGGGGAAGAGGCCACGGCCCTGCGCGGCCTGTTGACCGACATCTCGTCTCGTCCCGCCATCCTGTGTTCGGCCGAGACCCTGGCGCGGGTCGCTCCGGCCTTGATCGTCTCTGGGCCGCCTCTGGCCAGTTGCCTGATCGTCGTGGGCGAAGCCCCGGCCGTGACGACCGCGCCCCTGGAGGGGCTGCCGATCCTGACGTTGAGGCCCGATACCCTGTCCGAGTCGGGGGAGGCGGCCGACGCCGTCATCCTGGCTTTCCTGGAGCGACAGGCGCCTCGCGACGCCCTCTACTACCAGGCCGGATCAGATCCGCGTACCCTGCGCGACGCCCTGGGCTGCTTCGCCACCGGGGTGACGGTGGTGACGACCTTGGACGAGGCGGGCCAGCCGGTCGGCCTGACCGCTAACTCCTTTTCCTCGGTGTCGCTGGATCCGCCGCTGATCCTGTTCTGCCTGGCGCGCAGCTCGTCCAATCTGGAGCGGTTCCAGCGGGCCGAGCATTTCGCCATCAACGTCCTGCACATCGGCCAGCAGCCGATGTCGGGCGCCTTCGCCCGGTCGTCGGCCGAACGGTTCGACGGCGTCGCCTGGGAGACCTGGGAAACGGGCGTCCCCATTCTGTCCGGTTCGCTGGCCAGTTTCGAATGTGCGACCCATCAGGTGGTCGAGGCCGGCGATCATCTGGTCTTCATCGGCCGGGTGACGCGCGCCCGGTTCGAACCGCGCCGCGATCCGCTGCTGTATTTCCGGGGCCGCTACCGACGGCTCCATTTCGCCTGATCGCAGCAGGCCGCCCGGTTCACATCGGGCGGTCGGATCGCTATCTCAGAGCCCAAAGCCAGAGGAAGCTCGACCATGTCCGCCGATCCCGTCGTCATCGTCTCCTACGCCCGCACGCCGATGGGCGGTTTCCAGGGCGCGCTGTCGGACGCCAAGTCCACCGACCTGGGCGCGACGGCGGTGAAGGCGGCGCTGGAGCGGGCGGGTCTGGCGCCGGACAAGGTCGAACAGATCATCATGGGCTGCGTCCTGCCCGCCGGTCTGGGCCAGGCGCCGGCGCGTCAGGCGGGTATGGGGGCGGGCCTGCCGATCTCGACCGAGGCGACCACGATCAACAAGATGTGCGGCTCGGGCATGCAGGCCGCGATGATGGCGCGTGACGCCCTGCTGGCGGGGTCGGCCGAGGTGATCGTGGCGGGCGGCATGGAGTCGATGACCAATGCGCCGTATCTGATGCAGAAGCACCGGGGCGGCGCCCGGATCGGCCACGACGTCATCTCCGACAGCCTGTATCTGGACGGTCTGGAAGACGCCTATGAGCCCGGCAAGCTGATGGGGCAGTTCGCCGAGGACACCGCCAAGGCCTATCAGTTCACGCGAGAGCAGCAGGATGCCTATGCGACCGAAAGCGCCGGCCGGGCCAAGCGCGCCCAGGACAGCGGCGCCTTTGACGCCGAGATCACGCCGGTCGAGGTCAAGACGCGCAAGGGCGTGGTGGTCGTTGATCGCGACGAACAGCCCACCAAGTCCGACCCGTCCAAGATCCCCAATCTGAAGCCCGCCTTCGGCAAGGACGGCACCATCACCGCCGCCTCGGCCGCCTCTATCTCGGACGGCGCCGCCGCCCTGGTCATGATGCGCCAATCGACGGCGGATGCCCTGGGCCTGACCCCGGTCGCGCGGGTCGTCAGCCAGGCCGCCCACGCCCATGAACCCAGTCTGTTCACCACCGCTCCGGTCTTCGCCCTGAAGAAGGCTCTGACCAAGGCCGGTTGGACGGCTGAAGACGTCGATCTGTGGGAGGTCAACGAGGCCTTCGCCATCGTGCCGATGATCGCCATGCAAGAGCTGGGCATCCCCCACGACAGGATCAACGTCAACGGCGGCGCCTGCGCCCTGGGCCATCCGCTGGGCGCCTCGGGCGCGCGCGTCCTGACGGCCCTGTTGTCCGCCCTGAAGGCGCGGGGCAAGACGAAGGGCATGGCGGCCCTGTGCATCGGCGGCGGCGAGGCCACCGCCATGGGCGTCGAGCTGATCACAAAAGATTAGGATGGCGAGCGGACGGGGGCGGCATGGAACGCCCGCTGATGGCGCGGCCATGTATCCAAACGATTGATCCAATAAGCCTATCTGGTCGTTGCGGGGCCGACAAAGGGTCGCCCATGCTTTCGGCGAACCCAGTCCGCGTCATTTGCGCCCGACCAGCACCAAAAGATCAGCGGCCTGATGTTCGCGAAGACGGGCCAGCCCGCCGCAAGAATCTGACGTCCCTTCCCATCTGTCCTATCAATACATGCGATTGATAAAAGCTGTTTTACTGCTTGGTTAAACCGTGTTCGCTTGCTCGGTAACCGGTCCGCCAAAGAACCGGGAACCAAGCATTAGGGAACAGGCCGTCCATCCATTCGCAATCAAACGTCCCGTTGAGGGGCGGGCCTGCTTGCGCCTTGTGGAACGGTCGCAAAAGGGAAACGCCATGCGCTACATCATGATGACATCCGTCGCCGTCCTGGCCCTGGCCGCCGTGTCGGCGGCTTCCGCTCAGGATACGGAGCCCGACGCCCAGACCCGTTCGGATGGACAGGCCACCCTCGACGAAATCATCGTCACGGCCCAGCGCCGCAGTGAAAGTCTTCAACGCGCCGCAGTCGCTGTTTCGGCCGTGAGCGGCGAGGCGCTCGCCAACGCCGGTGTGAACGAAATCACGGGACTGACGCGGATGGTTCCGTCGCTTGTGGTCCAACCTTCAGGCGGTAATACGGCCTTCTACCTGCGGGGCGTCGGCACCTTGCCTGCCAACGCCTTCGCCGAGAACGCCATCGCCTACAACGTCGGCGGCGTCTACTATGGTCGGCCGAGCGCGCCCAACGGCAGCTTCTACGACCTGGAACGGGTCGAGGTGGTCAAGGGGCCGCAGGGCACCCTTTATGGGCGCAACGCCACGGGGGGAGCGATCAACGTCCTGCCGAACCGCCCGCGCATCGGCGATTTCGCGGCTGAGGCTACGGCCGAAATCGGCAACTATTCGCATCGCCGGTTCGCCGGCATGGTCAATCTTCCGCTTGGGGACACGGCTGCGGTGCGCTTCGCCTTCCAGGACGTAGAGCGCGATGGCTATATGTCGGACGGCTACGACGATGAAGACGCTACAGCCGGGCGGCTTTCCCTATTATGGCGGCCGAACGAGACCTGGTCCGTCCTGCTTGCCGCCGACTATTTCGCTCAGGGCGGAAAGGGGACCGGCGGCGTCACCGTGCCGAGCGATTTCTACCCCGCCGGCCCGGCCCCGTCCGAACGGATAGGCGGTTCAGATCCGCGCAGCGTCGCGGCCCTGACATCAAGGTTTCCGGGCCTCATCAACTCCGGGGTTGTCGTCGCTCCGCAGGACGACGGATTTCTGGACAGTCAGTTCTGGGGGCTTACGGCCACCATTGAGGCTGATCTTGGTGTGGGAGTCCTGACGGTGATCCCCGCCTATCGCAGGAGTGAACCGGATATTCTCTTCTGGAGCACGGGGTTTCAGGGGGAAGTCAGGGAAACCATCGACCAGTTCTCACTTGAGGCGCGACTGGCGTCCTCGAGCGACGGCCCCCTGCAATATGTCGCCGGTGCGTTCTTCTTCGACGAGGATGTCGATGCGGAGAATCGATTCTTCCAGGGCAACGCCTCCACAACTCATTTCTTCCCTCAGCAGGAGACGCGTAGCTACGCCCTCTTCGGTCAGGCCACCTATGCGCTGGCGGAGACCTTCCGGCTTGTTGCGGGCGGTCGCTACACGACCGAGGAAAAGAGCCACGAGACCTTGTTCCGTCAGTCGACGGGACCGCTCGGCAGCGCGACGGGGCCGTTCCTTCAGCTGTCCGGATCGCTGGATGTTGAGAAATTCACCTACAAGGCAGGGGTGGAATTCGATGCGAGGCCCGCTTCGCTCGTCTACGCCAACATCGCGACGGGCTTTAAATCCGGTGGCTTCTTCACGTCGGTGGGCGACAATACATATGACCCGGAAGAACTGACCGCCTACACTATTGGCGCCAAGAACCGGTTCCTGAATAATCGGCTTCAGTTCAACATGGAAGTCTTCTGGTGGGACTACAAGGACCAGCAGATTAGCTATAATGGACCTATCAGAGCCAGCGGCGCCGACTTTTACACCCAGGCCAATGTCACCACGAACGTCGGCGACGCCACCATCAAGGGCTTCGAGGCGGACATCCGCTTTCAGATGTCTGAGAACGGCGTCTTCGGCGCCAACATCCAGTATCTTGACGCAATCTACGATAGTTTTGTCTATAATGCCTTTTCGGCCCAGGGTGCAGCGCCGCGCGTCGCCTGTCCCTGGAAGGAGAACGAAAGCCTTGCCGTTGCAGCGCCGGCCCGAATCTACACGGTCGATTGTTCAGGATATTCGGCGATCAATTCGCCGGAGTGGTCGCTGAACCTCAGCTATGATCACACATTCCCTCTGGCGGGCGGTTTCGAACTGACAGCCGGGGTACGTGCGCGGATCGAGGCCAGCCGCTATCTGTCGATCGAGTATCTCGAGGAGCAACGCCAGGACGACTATATGATGAGCGATGCCTATATGACGCTGGATGCGCCATCCGGCGCCTGGTCCGCCAGCGCCTATGTCAACAATATCGAGGACGAAACGGTCTATTCGACCAGCTTCCCCCGCCCCATCCTGGGCGTGGTCTATAATGGCCTGAGACCGCCCCGCACCTATGGCGTACGGCTGACCGCTCGATATTAGAGCGAAATCGGCTGGGTCGGAATCGCAGGATTCCCCTTGTGTCGGATGGTGATCCAAGGTTGGGGCTGGATGGAAATCCAGCCCCAATGCCTCGTCCGTGTTCGGCGGATTTGAGAGAGCGACTAAGACGCGAGGATCTCAGTTTCCCAAACCCTGCACGTCGCCGAAGTCTATGCGATCAGACGTCGACCGCCGCATCCAGGGCGTTTTCCTGGATGAACTCACGCCGCGGTTCGACGACGTCGCCCATCAGCTTGGCGAACAGGTCGTTGGCGTCTTCCTCGTGCTCGACCGAGACCTGCAGCAGGGTGCGGGCGTTGGAGTCCAGGGTGGTTTCCCACAGCTGCTCCGGGTTCATCTCGCCCAGACCCTTGTAGCGTTGGATGGCCAGGCCCTTCTTGCCGGCGTCCAGCACCGCGTTCAGCAGGTCCAGAGGGCCGCGGATGGTGGTGGACTTTTCCTTGCGGCGATAGACGGCGGGGGCGGCGAAGACGCCGTCGCAGGCTGCGGCGCGTTCGGCCAGACGGCGGGCGTCCAGCGAGCGGATCAGGGTTTCTTCCAGCACGATGGTCTCTTGCACCGCGCGACGGGTGCGGGTGAAGACCACAGCGCCCTGTTCGCCCGGCGCGCCGGTCCAGTCGCCGTCGCCCTCTTCGGCGTACAGGTTCAGGCGGACGGCGGCGGCGGCAGAGGTCGCCGCCATGTCAGAGTGTTCGGCGAACAGACCGGCCAGGGCCGCCTGTTCGATGGCGAAGCCGGGCGCACGCTGGCTCAGGCGATCGACGCCGGCCTTGAAGGCCTTGGCCTCGCGCACCAGGGCCTGAAGATCCAGACCCAGGCGGCGTTCGCCGGTCGACAGGTCCAGCTCGGCCTCGGACGAGCCCTCCTCGATCAGATAGGAGTCCATCTCGGACTGGTCCTTGAGGTAGCGCGACTGCTTGCCTTTCGAGACCTTATAGAGGGGCGGCTGGGCGATATAGACGTGGCCGCGGGTGATCAGCTCGGGCATCTGCCGATAGAAGAAGGTCAGCAGCAGGGTGCGGATGTGGGCGCCGTCGACGTCGGCGTCCGCCATCAGGATGATCTTGTGATAGCGCAGCTTGTCGGCGTTGAAGTCGTCGCGGCCGATGCCGGTGCCCAGGGCCAGGATCAGGGTGCCGATCAGATCGGACGACAGCATCCGGTCGAAACGGGCGCGTTCGACGTTCAGGATCTTGCCGCGCAGGGGCAGGACGGCCTGGTTCTCGCGGTTGCGCGCCTGTTTGGCCGAGCCGCCGGCGGAATCGCCCTCGACGATGAACAGTTCGGACTTGGCGGGATCACGCTCCTGGCAGTCGGCCAACTTGCCGGGCAGGCTGCTGATCTCCAGCGCCGATTTGCGTCGGGTCAGGTCGCGGGCCTTGCGCGCGGCTTCGCGGGCCGAGGCGGCCTCGATGATCTTGGCGACCACCTGTTTGGCCTCGACGGGGTGTTCCTCGAACCATTGCGACAGGCCCTCGATGCAAAGGCCTTCGACGGCGGGGCGCACCTCGGACGACACCAGCTTGTCCTTGGTCTGCGACGAGAATTTCGGATCGGGCACCTTGACCGACAGGACGCAGGTCAGGCCCTCGCGGGCGTCTTCGCCGGTGACCGAAACCTTCTCCTTCTTGCCGGCGCCCGAGCTCTCGATATAGCTGCCCATGACGCGGGTCAGGCTGGCGCGGAAGGCCGACAGGTGGGTGCCGCCATCCCGCTGGGGGATGTTGTTGGTGAAGCACAACATCGTCTCGTGGTAGCTGTCGTTCCACCACAGGGCGAGGTCGATCTCGATCCCTTCCTTCTTGCCGCGAATGACGATGACGTCCTTCAGGATCGGCGTCTTGGACTTGTCGAGGTGGCGAACGAAGGCTTCGACGCCGCCTTCATAGTGCAACAGGATTTCGACCGGCTCGGCCCCGCGATGGTCCGACAGCTTGATGACCACGCCCGAGTTCAGGAAGGCCAGTTCGCGCAGGCGGTGCTCCAGCGTCTTCAGGTCGAAGTCGATGTGGCTGAAGGTGGTGACCGACGGATAGAAGGTGACTTCGGTGCCGCTGAGCGGTTTGCCGGTGTCCTCGCGGATCGGGGCGACGCCGGTGATCTCCAGCGACTTGACCGTGTCGCCGCGCTCGAATCGCATCTGGTGCGCCTTGCCGTCGCGATAGATCTTCAGCTCCAGCCAGTCGGACAGGGCGTTGACCACGGACACGCCCACGCCGTGCAGACCGCCCGAGACCTTGTAGGAGTTCTGGTCGAACTTACCGCCCGCGTGCAGCTGGGTCATGATGACCTCGGCCGCCGACACGCCTTCGCCTTCGTGGATTCCGGTGGGAATGCCGCGACCATTGTCGGTCACAGTGACCGAGCCGTCGGCGTTCAGAATGACCTGGACCAGGTCGGCGTGGCCGGCCAGAGCCTCGTCGATGGCGTTGTCCACCACCTCATAGACCATGTGGTGCAGACCGGAGCCGTCGTCCGTATCGCCGATATACATGCCTGGGCGTTTGCGCACCGCGTCCAGGCCTTTGAGAACCTTAATGGAATCAGCGCCGTATTCGGGCATGTCGGCAATCGGATCGGTCATGAAATCGGTCGTTGAGACGCCCGGCGGACGGGCTTCGAGACAGGGGGCGAACGACGCGAATCCGGGCGGCGTCCGAAGCGGGTAAGATATAGGAAATTTGACAGGAATTGCGAGCGAAACGGGCGGGCGGTGCGGGGTTTGTGCGGAGGTCTTCCGGCGGTGTGAAAACGGCGTAGTCGGTCGGTTCAATGCGGCGAATACGAAACTTGCCGCCGCAGCGCGGCCGAGGTCAGTGAGCGCTCGGGGAAAAAGCCTGTCTTAGGTCCCGCTGGGCGTGAAGAACACGCCACACGTCAATGACCCCTGGGCGTGCCTGATAGCAGACCAGATAGGGGAAGCCGGGGATCGGCCAGGTGCGGAGTTCGGGCAGTCCGAGGCTTGCACCCAGCAGGGGCGACCCGGCTTTCGGCGCATGGGCTAGACGGTCATAGGCGGCGGCCAAGCCATCGACGAACCGATCTGCCGTCTGCGAACCGACTTCCCGAGTGTAATAGTCAACGGTCTCCTCGACGTCGCGCAAGGCGGCTATGCGAGGAGAGACGGCGAACGTCATTCGGCCGCGCGGCGAATGCGATCACGCAGGCGTTCGAAATAGGCGTCGTCCACGATCTGGCCCGGTCCGGAATCCCGGCCTTCGATCAGCATGTCGCGCACACGCTTCTTTTCCTGCTCCAACTGCAGCAGGGCGAGGACATAGTCGCTGTCGGCGGCCAGACCCTGGTCGGCGACCTGAGCGTCGATGAAGGCCTTCAGGGAATCCGGCAGGGAGAGGGTCAGGGTCGCCATGGCCGTCAGAATAGCCGAACGCCGAGGCGGGGACTAGTCGCTCGCCAGCGCTCCGTCGGCGACGCGGACGAACTGGGCGCGGCCGTCCAGGCCGGCGAACAGGGCGCGTTCGGTGCCGGTCATGAAGGCCTGGAGGTTCAGGGCGACAATCTCGTCGAACAGGGCGGCGCGGCGGGCTTCGTCCAGGTGGGCGGGGGCCTCGTCCAGCAGAAGGACGGGGCGGGCGGCCTTGGCGGCGTCATGGTGCGAGAGGCGGCTGATCTGGGCCAGGATCAGGTTCAGGACCAGGGCCTTCTGCTCTCCGGACGAGCCCTCGGCGGCGGGGCGGTTCTTCTCGCGGTGAAGCGCGGTCAGGTCGGTGCGGTGCGGGCCGAACAGGGAGCGGCCGGCGGCGCCGTCGCGGGCGCGCGCCTTGGCCAGGCCCTCGCGGATCGCGGCGGCGATCTCGTCTTCTTCCGCCCCGGCCTCGGCCATCTGTTCGGCGGGCCCGTCCAGACCCAGGTTGGCCTGGGGGAAGGGGCGGTCGCTGCGGGCGTCGATGGCGGCCTGGAGCGCATGCAGGGCGGCGACGCGGGCCAGGGCGGCGCGGGCGCCGGCCTCGCCCAACCGGGCCTCCAGGGCGTCCAGCCAGACCGGGTCGGCCTCGCGTCCATCCTGTGCGTCGTTCAGCAGTCGCAGCCGCTCGCGCAGGGCCTTCTCATAGGCGGAGACGGCGGCGGCATGGTCGGGATCGGCGGCGAAGACCAGCCGGTCGAAGAATTTCAGCCGCTCGGCCCGGGCGTCGGAGAACAGCCGATCCTGTTCCGGCGTGGCCCAGACGGGTCGCAGATAATCGAGCAACCGCCCCGGCTGAGCCGTCTCGCCGTCGATGCGGACGATGCGCCGCGCCGCGCCCGCCGTCTGGACCCCGGTGCCCAGACGCGTCTCGTCGTCCAGTTCGACCATAACGGCCCAGGCGCGGCCTGTCGCCTCGCCGGGCTCGCGCCGACCCATTTCGGCGGCGGTCGCGCCCCTCAGCCCCTTGCCGGGGGTCAGCAGGCTGACGGCCTCCAGCAGATTGGTCTTTCCCGCCCCGTTCGGGCCGTGAAGCACCACGGGGCCGGAGGCGAGCTCCAGCCGAGCGCTCGCATAGGAGCGGAAGTCGGTGAGGGTGAGGGAGGTGATCAAGGAAGTGACGAGTGGCGAGTGGCGAGTGGCGAGTGGCGAGGAAAGCAGGGCGAGGTGTGCTCGCCACTCATCACTCGCCACTCGCCACTCGATCACACCCGCAACGGCATCAGCACATACTGAACGCCCGGATCGCCTGGATCGAGCACCAGCGTCGGCGAGGCCGGGTCGGCGAACCGGAAGGCGGCGTTTTCACCGGTGATCTGGCCGGCGACGTCCAGCAGATAGCGGGCGTTGAAGCCGATCTCGAACGGTTCGTCGGAATAGCCGATCTCGACCTCTTCCTCGGCCTGGCCGGCCTCCATATTGCGGACAGTCAGCTTCACCCGGTCGTTGTCGAAGGCCAGCTTCACCGACCGGCTCTTTTCGGCGGAGATGGTGGCCACGCGGTCGACGGCCTTGGCGAACAGGGCGTTGTCGATGTCGGCCTGTTTGTCATTGCCCTTGGGGATGACGCGCAGATAGTCGGGGAAGGCGCCGTCGATGACCTTGGACGTCAGGGACGCCTCGCCCATCTGGAAGCGGATCTTCTGGGCCGAGACCGTGACCTGGACCGGGCCGCCGGCGTCGTCCAGAAGGCGGCGGACCTGATCGATGGTCTTGCGCGGCACGATGACGCCGGGGCCGCCGGCCGCGCCCTCGGGCGCAGGGGTCTCGGCCAGGGCCAGGCGGTGGCCGTCGGTGGCCACGGCGCGCAGCAGGGGCACGCCCGCCTCGGCCACCGTGTGCAGGTACAGGCCGTTCAGATAATAGCGGGTTTCTTCAGTCGAGACGGCGAACCGCGTCTTGTCGATCAGGCGCGCCAGGTCTTCCTTGGGCATGACGTACGAGGCGCCGGCGCTGTCGGTGGACATGACGGGGAAGTCGCCCGCCGGCAGGACCGGCAGGTTGAAGCGCGACCGGCCGGCCGAGACCACCAGGCGGGGATCGTCGCCCGAATAGAGCAGCGACACCTCGGCGCCTTCCGGCAGCTTGCGCACGATTTCGTACAGGGTGTGGGCCGGGGCGGTGATCTGGCCCTCGACGTTCACCGTCGCCTCGGCCTCGTCCACCATCTCCATGTCCAGGTCGGTGGCCGCAAAGGCCAGCCGGTCCCGGCCCGCGCTGAGCAGGACGTTGGACAGGATCGGGATCGTGTTTCGACGTTCGACCACGCTCTGCACATGGCCCAGGGCCTTCAGGAGCGCGGATCGTTCGATGGTCAGTTGCATGTCGTCTCGCCCGGATGCAGCGACTCAGGCTGGAGCGCCGCGATAGAGGGCCTTGGACACTAGCGGATTGGGCGCAAGGAGCAAGGAAGGCGACCGAAGCCGTTCACAGATTTCTGTTTCTCCCTCCCCTTCATGGGGAGGGGCGGCGAAGCAAAGCGAAGCCGGGGTGGGGAAATGTGTAAGCGCTACGGTTCGCGCCCTTTCGGCCCCACCCGGATCGCTACGCGATCATCCCTCCCCATGAAGGGGAGGGAGATTCACTCAGCCCCGCAGCTTGCGCGTCAGGGCCTCGACGTCGCGGGCGATCTGGTCGTCCTGGCCCATCAGTTCCTCGATCTTGCGCACGCCGTGCAGGACGGTGGTGTGATCGCGACCGCCGAAGCGACGGCCGATGTCGGGATAGGAGCGGGTCGTGTGCTGTTTGCACAGATACATGGCCATCTGGCGCGGGCGGGCCACCGAACGGGTGCGGCGCTCGCTGAGTAGGTCGGCCTGTTTCAGGTTGAAGTGGTCGGCGACCGTCTTTTGGATTTCATCGACCGTGATGCGACGCTCCGGTCCGCCGCGCAGGGCCGCGCCCAGGAGGATCGAGGCCTCGTCGACCGAGACGGTCGACAGGCGCGAACCGGCGGCGGCGGCCAGGGTGTTCACAGCGCCCTCCAGCTCACGCATCGAGCCGGGCGTGCGATCGACCAGTTGGGCCAGAACCTCGGGATTGGCCTCGCCCTGGACGACGCCGAGGGCCGACAGGGCCTTGAGACGGTTCTGGGCCACGGCGATCTTCAGCTCGCGGTCGCCCGCCTCGACCGGGCAGGTCAGGCCGGCGGCCAGGTGGCTGCGCAGACGCGGCTCGACCTCGGTCAGGGCCATGGGCGCGCGGTCGGCCGAGAAGACGATCCGTTTGCCGTCCTCGATCAGGGCGGTCAGGGTCGAGAGCAGTTCTTCCTGGGTGCTCGTCTTGCCGCCGACGAACTGGACGTCGTCCAGCAGCAGCATGTCGGCCGAGCGTAGACTTTCCTTGAAGGCGGCGGTCGAACGGTCCTGCATCGCCTTGACGAAGGTGGACAGGAAGCGTTCGGCGGTCAGATAGACCACCTTGGCCTCGGGCCGCAGGCGCTGGGCCTCCCAGGCGATGGCGTTCAGCAGGTGGGTCTTGCCGTAGCCGTAGGGGCCGCAGAAGAAGACCGGGTTGAAATGGCCGTCAGCCCAGCTGGCCACCTGTTTGGCGATGGCCACGGCGAAGGCGTTGCCTTGCCCCTCGACGAAGCTGTCGAACGTCAGGCGGTCCTGCAGACCGGCCGCACGCACGGCGCGGGCGCCGTCAGCGATGGGGGCGACCGTGGGTTGGGCCAGGGCCGCCAGGCGCGGCGTGGCGTCCAGGACGTTGCCGGTGATGATGGCCGAGGCAGGGGGCGCCGAACCCACTTCGGCGCGGCAACGGACGTCCAGGCGACGGTTGAGGCCGTCCAGCCCCAGCCACAGTTCGTTCATGCGGCGCAGGGCGTTCTTGCGGACCCAGTCACGGGCATAGGCGGTCGGAGTGACCAGGATCAACTGGCCCGCAGAATCCATCCGCACGGCGGAAGGCGCGATATAGGACGAGAAGGGGCCGTCGCCGATTTCGGCCCGCAGGCGTACCGAAGCCTCGTTCCAGATCCGATCCGGGTCGGTCATGTTCGATCCGTTCACGCTACTCACTACCGCCGTCGCACCCCCAACCATAATTCCGCCACCCAATTCAAAAACTGTTCCGACCTTCGGCGCTTCAGGGCGATGGTTCAGGGACGACTTCTCCTGCGCCGAAAAGCGATGCTTTTCGGGCGGGGCCGAGCTCCTGGACAGACATCTCCCGCCAACGCGAAACTATCGTCCCGCGCCGTCTTCATCCGTGTTGGGATGGAAGTGCGTTAGAGGCCAAAACTTACGCCGCACGCCGGTCCGGTCAACGCTGATTCGTTGGTCGATTCGCAGTTAAATTGTTTGACTCCGTCAAACGCTAATCCTGCTTGGGAAATTCCCCAGTTCGGCGGTGTGGAGTCCGTATTCGCCCCTAAAGAGAGTTAACGGCCAAACGCAAAACGGCGAAGGAGCACATGCTCCTTCGCCGTTGAAAACGCGGACTAATGTCATAACGGAACGACGATAGCCGCTCCGTATGCTGGAAATCCCTTAAGGATTCAGGCGGCCGACAGCTTCTTCAGCTGGGCAGCCAGGCGCGACACTTTGCGCGACCCGGTGTTCTTGTGAACGACGCCTTTGGAGACGGCGCGCATCAGCTCGGATTGGGCCTCCACGAAAGCCGTCTTGGCGACAGCGGCGTCGCCGCCGGCCAGGGCTTCCTGGAACTTGCGCAGGTAGGTGCGGACGCGCGAACGACGCGCCTTGTTCACTTCGGTCCGCGCTTCGATCTTGCGGATCGCCTTGCGGGCGCCGGGGTTGTTAGCCATTTCAAACCTTCGAACGGAAAACGCCGCGGAGCACACGTCCACGGCGCGGAAATCTCAAGAGGGCGGGCCTATAGCCGAAAGCCCGGGAGTGGTCAACGCGGAGTCTGATTTCGCCGCACGAGGCGTCGTTTGAGCGAGGCCGATAAAGCATTTTCAACGAAATGCCGGCCAATATCCGTTCAAATCGGAAGCCGCATGTTTAGATTACCCGTTTTTGTAACCCTCGTTTGCTTCCTTTGGGGCCATGCCGTCGTCGATGACGCATCCGCCCAGCAGAACAGCGGGGCGCGCTCGCCGCTTGAGCTGGCCCAGGCGGTCGAGCGACGGGCCGGCGCCACCAATTTCGCGGCGCTGGAAGCCTTCGGGCACGACGCGATGAGGCGCAACGACCGCGAAGGCCTACAGCGGCTCTATCATGTGGCCTGGATTTTCCTGAACCAGGGCGAGTTCGACACGGCCGAGATGTGGAACGACCGACTGGCGGCCGCCGCCCGCCATCAGGGGGACCAGCGCTACGTCCGGATCGCCCAACTGAATGGTCTGACCCTGCGCTATGACGAGGGCGAGACCGCCGCCGCCGATGAAATGCGTCGACTTGCGGCGATGGAGCCGGACTGGTTCGCCCGCGTCCACGCCATCCGAATCTGGGCCTTGGCCCTGATGGATCGCGACCAGATCGGCGAGGGATTAAAGCTGCTGGCCGACGCCGACTCCCTCATTCCCGATAAGACTCCGTATGCACAAGTGGCCCGGGCCGGCCTTTGGGAAATGACGGGCATGGGCCTGATGAAGTTGAACGACCTCGACGGGGCCACGGCCGCCTTCGGTCAGTTCGAGATCGACCTGGCCAATCCTGACTATCCACGACCCGACTTCGACGCCATCTACAATCTCTCGCGGCTTTCGGCCCAATTGGGCGATGCTGAGCAGGCGAAGCGCCTTTATCAGGCCCATCATCGGCTGACCCTGCGCGCCGGTCTTCCCAGCCTGGCGGTGTATGACGCCCGGCTGTGCGCCATGGCGGCCGAGGCCGCCGATGCGCCGCAGGATGTGCTGAAGTGTTTGGAGCCCTATGGAGAAGGCTTGGAAGTGGCTTCGTTTCTGGCGGCGCAACTCTTGCCGGTCCGCGCCATAGCTCGCGCCAGGATGGGCCAGGTCGCCGGTGCGCGCCGGGACCTGGAGCAAATCCGCCGCCGGGCCGCCCTCGACCGCTTCCGAGAGGAAGGGCGGTCGGAAATCACCCATGTGGAGGCCGAGATACTGTTCGCCGAGGGGCGGGCGTCCGAGGCCTTCGTCAAGCTTCGCGATCACGCCCGCCAGGAACGTATTGCAGACGCCCGTCGGTTCAGCGGCGGCATCCGTCAGGTCACCGGCGACATGCAACAGCAGTTGATGGAGCGGCGCGCGCAGTTGGAGACAGCGCGGGCCAACACGCGGCTGCAAGGGATATTGCTCGCCTTTTGCGTCATCTTCGTCCTGTCTGCGGGCGCCGCCCTGCTGTGGATGTGGAGCCAGGCCAAGGATCTACGCGTCGCGCGTCGACGTGCGGAAGACGCCAACCGGTCCAAGTCTGAGTTCCTGGCCAATATGAGCCACGAGATCCGCACCCCCTTGAACGGCGTGGTGGCCATGGCGGACGCCCTGACGCGCGCGTCTCTGGAACCCCGTGAACGGGAAATGGTCGATGTGATCCGGTCCTCTGGCGTGACGCTGGAGCGCCTGCTGTCCGACATTCTGGACTCCGCCAAGATCGAGGCGGGACAGATTGCACTGGAACGGTCGATCTTCGATCTGGGCGACACGGTGCGCGGCGCTGCGGCCCTGTATCGACCGAAGGCCGATGAGAAGGGCGTCGAACTGCGCGTCCAGGTCGATCCTCTTGTCGAACGCGCGGTAGAGGGGGATGTGGTCCGTCTGCGGCAGGTGCTGTCGAACCTGATCTCCAATGCGCTGAAATTTACCGAGGCTGGATCCGTCACGGTCACGGCTGCGGTCGCGGACGACGGTCGCGTGCGGTTCACCATCAGCGACACCGGCTGCGGTTTCGACGATGAGCAGAAGTCCCGCATCTTCAATCGGTTTCAGCAGGCGGACGGCTCTATCACGCGTCGGTTCGGCGGGACGGGGCTGGGGCTCGCCATCTCAAGAGAGCTGGTCGAACTGATGGGCGGCGTTCTGGATTGTGACGGCCGGCCGGGCGATGGGGCGGCCTTCTGGTTCGAGATTGCCTTGGCCGAAACGCAGGCCGAGACGTCCGCCTCCGTCGCGCCAAGTCCGGCGGAAACGTCGAACGCAAACGAGGTCGCCTTCCCAGGACGTATTCTTCTGGCCGACGATCATCCCGCCAACCGCAAAGTCATCGAGATCATGCTGGCGGGCTTCCCGACCGAACTGGTCGTGGTGGAGGACGGCGCCCAGGCGCTTGAGGCGTGCAGGCAGGGTGTGTTCGATCTGGTTTTGATGGATATGCAAATGCCGGTGATGGACGGCCTGACCGCCACCGCCGCCATTCGCGCGCTGGAAATTGAGGCCGGGCGGGGACGCACGCCGATCATCATGCTGACGGCGAACGCCTTGGCGGATCATGTGGAGGCCGGACGGGCGGCGGGCGCCGACGGCCATCTGTCCAAGCCGATCACCCTGGCCGGCCTTCTCGATGGAGTGGTTGCGGCCTTGAGTTCGGTCGAACTGCTGAAGGCCCGCGTCGCCGCCTGACGATCAGTTGCGGAAGTCGGCAGGCTTCAACCCGTGGCGCTGCAACTTGTCGTACAGGGTCTTGCGCGGAATCTGCATTTCTTCCAGCACCGCGACGATATCGCCGCGATGGCCTTGAAGCGCGCTCCTCAGCAACTCGCCCTCGAACCGGTGCAGCCGGTCGGGCAGGCTGAGGCCAGAGTCCTCGACGCCGGATCGGTCCTCCAGGCCCAGGACGACCCGTTCCGCGAAATGGGCCAGTTCGCGAATATTGCCGGGCCAGTCTTCTTCCAGAAGACGGCGGCGGACGCCGTCGGTCACGCTCGGCGGTTCGACGCCGTGGCGGTCGGCCGCGCGGCGCAGGAACTGGGCGAACAACAGCGGAATATCCTCGCGACGCTCCCGCAGCGGCGGCACCCGCAGCCGCACGACATTCAGCCGGTAGAAAAGGTCTTCGCGGAAATCGCCGCGCCGCGCCGCCTCGCCTAGGTCGATCTTGGCCGAGGCGAGGATCCGCAGGTCCAGCACCCTCGGTTCGTTGGCGCCGATCGGGTGGACCTCACGCTCCTCGAGCACCCGCAGCATCTTGACCTGAACCCCCAGCGGCATGCTCTCGACCTCATCGAGAAACAGCGAACCGTTGTGCGCCCGCTCCACATGCCCGACCCGTCGGCGCATGGCCCCGGCGAAGGCGCCCAGCTCGTGGCCGAACAGCTCGCTCTCGATCAAGCCGTCGGGCAGGGCGCCGCAGTTGACGGCGACGAAGGGCGCCAGTCGTCTGCGGCCGCCGTTGTGCAGGGCGCGGGCCACCGCCTCCTTGCCGACGCCGGTCTCGCCTTCGATCAGCACATCCATGCGGGCGTCGGCGATCTGGGCGATGGTGGCCCGCAGCGCCGTGATGGCGCGCGACGATCCGGCCAACGGCAGTTCATGCCCGCCATCGCCGGCGGCCAAGGCGGCCAGACGCCGGTTCTCAAGCACCAGGCCGCGCTTCTCCAGGGCCCGGTTCAGGCTGTCCTGCAGACGTTCGAAGGGGAACGGCTTGGCTACAAAGTCATAGGCGCCGTCGTGCATGGCGGCCACCGCGTCGGCGATATCGCCGTGCCCCGTGATCATGATGACCGGAAGGGTCGGGTCCAAGACCTGAAGCCGGGTTAGAAGCTGGCGCCCGTCCATGCCGGGCATACGAAGGTCGGTCACCACCACGCCGGGAAAATCAGCGGTCAAAGACTTCAGCGCAGTCTCGGCGGCGGCGAAGGCTTTCACCTCCAGCCCCTCCAGGGTCATGCGCTCCACCAGCGCTTGCCGGAAGTCCGTGTCGTCCTCGACGAGAGCCACAGTTTGCGAGGGGAAGGGTTGCATCAGGCGGCTTTGAGCGAGGCGATAAAGGTTGCACCCCGGGCGCTGGGGATCAGGTCCAGCTCGCCGCCGAAACTGGCGATGATATCGCGGCAGATGACCAGGCCCAGGCCCAGGCCATTGGCGCGTGTCGTGACGAAGGGGGTGAACAGTTGGCCGGCCACCTCGGGCGCGACGCCTGGGCCGTTGTCGGCGAAGATCAGGCGCACCCGCTCCCCCTGGCGTTCGATCGACAGGATCAGCCGGGCGTCGTCCTGGCCCTCCATGGCCTCCGCAGCATTTTTGATCAGGTTGACGATGACCTGCTCCAGCCGGAATTGATCGGCGAGAATTCGAACCTCGCCGCCGCCGATCCGCTCCAGACTTATCCCGCCTTCCTCCAGCCTTCCGCGGGTCAGTTGCAGTCCGCCCTGGATCGCGTCTTCCAGCTCAATTGCGTCGATGCTGGGCGCGGCCTTGCGCGAGAACAGACGCAGGTCCTGAGTAATGGCGCCGATCCGGCGCGTCAGGTCGCCGATCTTGCGAAGCGCATCACGCGCCTTGTCGGGCTGATCTCGCTCCAACAACAGAACGGCGGTGTCCGCATGGGTCCAGATGGCGGCGACAGGCTGGTTGATCTCATGGGCCACGCTGGCGACGATCTGGCCCAAGGCCGCCAGCTTGCTGGCCTGGACCAGTTCGTCGCGCAGCAGCTCCCGCGCCGCCTCGGCGCGCCGCCGCTCATCGATTTGCCGATTCAGGGCCAGATTGGCCTCGTGAAGCTCGTGGGTGCGTTCGCGGATGCGGCGTTCAAGCTCTAGCCGGCCTTCCTCTTCGGCCCTTGCGCGGGCGATGGCCTGATGACGCCGCCGCAACAGCAGGGCGGCGGCGAGAGCCAGCAGGCTGGTGATCAGCAAGGCGAGCCCGCGCGCGCCCGCCACGGCGGTCCCGACCACGCCCCGCTCGGGCGTCAGCAGATGCAGGGTCCATCCTGGCGTAGCCGTCACGGTCTTGGAATGCATCCAGGTTTGGGGACGGCCTTCGCCTACGGCTGTGCGCACGAGACGGGGCCGATCGCCGTTCGGCGTCTGGAAGGGCAGGGGGGCGAGCGCGTCGGGGCGCAGGGTCAGATCGATCTGGCTGAGACGGCGCCGCGTTTCGTCCATCGTCCCCGTGGTGCGGAAACGCCATTCCGGCACGCTGGTCACCAGGACCACGCCGCCCGGATCGGCCACCCAGGCGGGTTCGCCAGAACTGCGCCATTCGGACTCCAGCGCGTCGAATTCCAGTTTCAGCACCACGACGCCCAGGGGTGTTCCGTCGCTCGCGTCTACACGGCGAGAAAGATACAGGCCGGGCCGTCCGCTGCGCGTGCCGAGCGCATAGAACTCGCCCTTTGCGTCGCGCATGGCGTTGGTGAAATAGGGTCGGAAGTCGTAGCGTATGCCGACGAAACTGGTGGGCGCCTGCCAGTTGCTGGACGCCAGGGTCAAGCCTTTGGCGTCCAGCACATAGATGACGGCTGCGCGCGTCTGGATCGCCAGGCGCTCAAGCTTGCGATCGACGCGATCCACGGCGCCCGTGTCAGGCGATCTGAGAAGTCCCGCCACATCCGGATCCTCCGCCAATATGGCGGGGATGGCGCGCTGCTTTTCCAACTCGCTGCGCAATACCGCCGCATGCATGACGGCGCCGGCGGACGCCTGTCGCTCCAACTCGTCGATCGCGTCACGGCGTGCGGCCTCGCCCACGACGCCGCCCAGAAGCAGACTCGCCGCCAGCCAACCGCCGACTAAGACCGTCCACGGGCGTCGGACAAAACTCGAAGCTTTTTCGATAATGGTGCGCATCGCGGACAGCTTCATTCCTTATCTGTGCGACATTTCGCACAAATGCGCGAACCTTTTGTGTGGTGAACCGCACTGTCTTGTGAAGCTGGTCCGGGTGGATCGATAGACTTCACTTTCTAATCAAAGGTTTAGACTGTCCTTCGAATGAGCTTGGAGGGCTTCAGGCCATGCGAGACATTTGTCGCCGGAACCTCGCCGTCAGCAGCGGGGGCCGTTGAGGAAACCGCGGGATGGTCCCGCAGTGACAGGAGTCTCCCGTGATCGCGCTTCCTTCAGCCGCTGAGCCGGCCGTTCGCCGACCCTTCTATCGGCATCTCTATTTCCAAGTGCTGACGGCCATCGTCGCGGGCGCCGTCATCGGGCATTTCTGGCCTAGCTTCGGCGAAGGCCTGAAGCCCCTGGGCGACGCCTTCATCAAACTGGTGAAGATGATCATCGCCCCGGTCATCTTCCTGACCATCGTCACCGGCATCGCGGGAATGAGCGACATCGGCCGTGTCGGCCGCGTGGCGGCCAAGGCCTTCGCCTATTTCCTGACCTTCTCGACCCTGGCTCTGATCCTAGGCCTGGTCATCGCCAATATCGTCCAGCCGGGCCGTGGGTTGAACATCGACCCCGCCACCCTCGATGTCGGCGCGGTCGCCAAATACTCCGAGCAGGCGCACGAGACGACCATCACCGGCTTCCTGATGGGCATCATTCCGGACACCATGGTTTCGGCCTTCTCTGAGGGCAATATTCTTCAGGTTCTGTTCGTCTCGGTTCTGTTCGGCCTGGCCCTGGCCATGGTCGGCGATGTCGGCAAGCCGGTGCTGAACTTCCTGGAATCGATCAGCCACGCCTTCTTCAAGCTGGTCGCCATACTGATGAAGGCTGCGCCCATCGGCGCCTTCGGGGCCTTCGCCTTCACCATTGGCAAGTACGGCATCGGTTCGATCGCCAATCTGGCCGCCCTGGTGGCCACCTTCTATCTGACGGCCATCGTCTTCGTGGTTGGCGTCCTGGGTCTTGTCGGCTGGGCTAACGGCTTCAACATTCTGAAGCTGATCCGGTACCTGAAGGAAGAGCTTCTGCTGGTCCTGGGCACCTCCTCTTCGGAAGCCGCCCTGCCGTCGTTGCTGACCAAGATGGAACGCGCCGGCGCGTCCAAGTCGGTGGTCGGTCTAGTCGTGCCGACCGGCTATTCGTTCAATCTGGACGGCACCAACATCTATATGACGATGGCGGCGCTGTTCATCGCTCAGGCCCTTAACATCGATCTGACGCTGGAGCAGCAGGTCCTGCTGCTGCTGGTCGCCATGCTGTCGTCCAAGGGGGCGGCCGGCATCACGGGCGCCGGATTCATCACCCTGGCGGCGACCCTGTCGGTGGTCCCCACGGTCCCGGTCGCGGGCATGGCCCTGATCCTGGGCATCGACCGTTTCATGAGCGAGTGCCGCGCCTTGACCAACTTCATCGGCAATGCGGTGGCCACCATCGTCGTCGCCCGATGGGAGGGTGAACTGGATCGGGACGCCTTGAAGGCGGCGCTGAATGGTCCGGCCCAGCCTATCGCGGCTCAGCCTGATCCCGCCGCCGGACCGGGTGACAAGGACCTGGTCACCGCCGATTGATTTCCTCCCCGGGAAACAGGCGCCGTCGCGAAAGCGCGGCGCCTGTACTGCATTTGGGACAGGTTTAAACAACGATACGCAGTTTTGCCTATCCAAATTTGGCCCTTCGTTAACAATCAGGCTTTACGGCTGATCACAACAAGCATCCACTGATGAGTACAGCCCCATGATGATTCAACGCGCCCTGCTGGCGGGCGTCGGCTTCGCCGCCCTCAGCACTTCGGCATTCGCGCAATCGGCGACGCCGTCGGCAGATGAAATCTCGGCCCTGCGTGCACAGGTGCAGGCCTTGTCGGCGCGTCTGGAGCAACTGGAAGCCCAGTCGCACGCTCCGGCCCCGGCGGCGGCGCCTGCTGTTGCGGGTACGCCGCCTCCTGTCGCTGTGACGCCGCGTCCGGCCGCTCAGGCCGCCGCCGCGCCTTCCCCCGTCGATTGGGCCTCGGGCGTGCCCGAGCTGCGCAGCCCTGACGGCAGCTTCACCTTCAAGCCTCGGATGCGCGTCACTGCCGATTTGTCGAACACTTTCGGTTCGGATTTCGACGGCCGGAACCTGACGACGACCGAATTGCGTGGCCTGCGTATCGGCGGTCAGGGCAAGATCGCCGGCGGGTTCACCTACTGGATTGAAGCCGATCTCGCAGACAACGCCGTCAGCATCGCCAACGCTTTCATGGCCTATAACGCCAAACTGGGCGGTCGCGACTTGGAAGTGTCCATGGGCCAACGCCTGAACGACCGCGGCGTCGAAGGCGGCACGGCGGAGGATGTCGTTCCCTTCCTGGAGCGCAGCCTGATGGTCTCGACCGTCGGGCCGGAGCGCGGCGCCTACGGCGTCGGCGTTTCGTCTAAGCTGACCGGCAGCGTTTGGCACGCCTCCTTGTCGCTGACCGGCGACGCCATCAGCGGCGGCACGACGAATGACTCCGTCACCCTGATGGGCCGCACCCACTGGTCGCCGTTCAAGACGGACGCCGGCTTCCTACACCTCGGCGGGTGGGGCTTTGTCGAGGATCTGACGCCTAACGCCTCGGTGGCGGCGCGCAGCCTGGTTGTCACCTCGCGCGGCAACGACAATCTGCGCCTGTCGTCCGGCGCCTACGCCGATCCCAAGGGCAGCAAGGGTCTCGGCCTGGAACTGGGCGGCGTGCACCGCTCGGGCTGGCTGATGGCCGAAGGCGGACGTCGCGTGCTCGAAACGGCGGCCCGTGATTACGACCAGGACGCCTACAGCATCTCGGCCGGCTTCTTCATCACCGGCGAAAAGCCGCCCCTGTCGGCCCGAACGGGCACCTGGTCACGCCCCAAGGTCCTGAACCCGCTGGGGACCGACGGCTATGGCGCGCTTGAGGTTGTCGGCCGTTACGACACGGCCGACTACAGCGACAATCCCACGGGCGGTGAAGCCGATTCCTGGCTGTTGGGCGTCAACTGGTACCCGACCAACAACACGCGCATCTCCACCCATTGGAGCGCCTGGTCGATCGATAACAAGACCGGGACCTATGTCGGCGACGACAGCGGAAATACGGTCACTGTTCGCGTCCAGACGGCCTTCTAAGTCTAGAAGAAACCCGGATAAGTCTAGAAGGAACCCGGAACGGCCCCCCGTTCCGGGTTTCTTCACAATTGATCGTCAAGACAGTGATGAGCCCTAACGAGACGATAAAATGAATCCGAAGAACATTCCGATGCAGCGGAAGCTGGCGATCGCCTTCGCCCTTTTGCTGACTGTGGCCGCCGCGATGATCGGCGCCGTGTTCTTCCAACTGTCAGAGATGAAAACGGCCGCCGAGCTGAACGCTGAGAGTAAAGCGATCATCGATCGCACCCACGTTGCAGAGAAGGGCTTCATTCGTCTGAACTCGCAGATGCGGGGCGTCCTGCTAACCGGCAATGCTGATTATCTCGACGTGTATAAAACCGGCTGGGAGCAGTTCGAAGAGTCCGTCGCCGCCCTTCAAGCGTCCAATCTCACCGCCGAAGAGAAGGCGCTGGTCGATAAGGCTCAGCAGGATGCGATGGCCTGGCGCACCGAGTTCGGAACGCCGCTGACTGAGGCCGCGCTTGATTTGGCGCGTATCGAGGCTGCGCGTCGCGTCGTGATCGACTCGGGCGACAAGGTTCGCGTGACCCACATCACCAAGTCCATTACTCAGGTTCGAGACATCGAAGTCGAGCGGATGAACCTGCGCGACGCCGAACAGGCTTCGGCGATCACGGCCTCCTTCCTCGCCCTGGCTGTCGGCGGGTTGATCCTGGTCGCGGCCGCCGTCTTCCTGGGCGTGCAACTGTCGATCCTGATGGTCGCCCCGGTGCGCCGCATGACCGGCGCCATGTCGGCCATGGCGCAGGGCAAGCTGGACGTCGCTATCCCCGACACGGACCGTAAGGACGAGGTCGGGGCCATGGCCCAAGCCATGCAGATCTTCCGCGACAACGGTCTTCGCGCCAAGACGCTGGAGCAGGAAGCGGAATCGATGCGCGACGAGTCTGAGACCGAACGTCGTCGCCGCGAGGCCGCCGCGCAGCAGGAGGCGACTGAAAACGCCGTCGTTATCGAAAGCCTGGGCAAGGGCCTGTCCGCCCTTGCCGAAGGTGACCTGATCTATCGCATCGACGCGCCCTTCCCCGAGCGCAGCGAAATTCTGAAGACCGACTTCAACCGCTCGATCGCCCGTCTTGAAGAGACCGTCACCGGAGTGCTCGGTTCGGTCCATGGCATCGACTCCGGCGCCGGCGAGATCAGCCAGGCGTCCGACGACCTGTCGCGCCGCACCGAACAACAGGCCGCCAGCCTGGAAGAAACCGCCGCTGCGCTGGATGAGATCACCGCGACTGTGCGCATGACCGCCGAGGGCGCCACCAAGGCGGCCGAGGTCACCAGCGGCGCCCGCCAAAGCGCCGAGGCGTCGGGCGCGGTCGTCATGAACGCCGTCCAGGCCATGCAGAAGATCGAGGGCGGATCGCGTCAGATCAGCCAGATCGTCGGCGTCATCGACGAGATCGCCTTCCAGACCAACCTGCTGGCTCTGAACGCCGGGGTCGAGGCTGCGCGCGCCGGCGAATCCGGCCGCGGCTTCGCCGTCGTCGCCTCCGAAGTGCGGGCCCTGGCTCAGCGCTCGGCCGAGGCGGCCAAGGAGATCAAGACCCTGATCAGCAGCTCGGGCTCAGAGGTCGAGAACGGCGTCCGCCTGGTCAGCGAGGCCGGGTCGGCGCTGCAGGCCATCGCATCCCAGGTCAACGACATCAGCGCCCTGGTGGTGGAGATCGCAGCATCCGCCAAGGAACAGGCCACCGGCCTGCACGAGATCAATATCGCCGTGAACCAGATGGATCAGGTGACGCAACAAAACGCCGCCATGGTGGAAGAGGCTACAGCGGCGAGCAACTCGCTGCGCCAGGAAACGGCTGAACTGTCGGCCCAGGTGTCCTTCTTTCGGGTTTCAGGTGGAAAGTCTGGCGCCAAGGCTTCGGCCGCTCGAGGCGCGCCTGCGAGCCCGCCCTCGCGCGCGGCTCCGAGGGTTGAGCAACGCGTGGTCAAGGTCGCGAACGGACGCGACTTGACGGTCGGTTCTGGTTCTGACGGCTGGGAAGAGTTCTGACAGAATATCAAGGGGTGGGACGCCGGTTCCGCCCCTTCTTCTTCTTTGGCGATAAAACTCGTCTCAACGTCGTTTAACGGGGTGCGCACCAGTTTCCGTCGCACAAGTTTTGTCGGTGTTGAAGGTGAGCCACGCTTTCTGAAACTTCATGAATTTAGCCGCTTTCCGGCCATGATTGTCCCGTCCCAAGGGGGCTGATTTCTTTCTCTGGAACACGGTTCTCATGATCCCGACCGCGCTCATGCTGCTCGCACTCGCTCCGACGGGAGCTTCGGAAATTCAAGCGCCGCAGCAGGACGCGCCCACGACGGTGCTGCCGGACATCGAAGTCACGGCAGTGAAACGCGGCGTGGCTCTTGGAGGGCAGGAGCCGATCGTCTCCTATGACGCCAATCAGATTCAGGCTTTTGGCGCCACCAACATCGGTGAACTGGTGACCCTGCTTGAGGCCCAGACTCGCAGCGCGCGCGGTGGATCACCGGTCTTCCTGGTCAATGGTCGTCGCATTTCCGGCTTCCGGGAAATTCGGGGCATCCCGCCGGAAGCGATCGAGCGGTTCGACATCCTGCCTGAGGAAACGGCCCTGTCCTACGGCTACAGCGCCAATCAGCGGGTCGTGAACATTGTTCTAAAGGCCCAGTTCCGCTCGCTGACCGCCTCGGTCAACGTCAGCCGGTCGGATCAGGGTGGTCGCACGACGACGGCGAGCGAGAACAATATCCTCAACATCGCCGGTGCGGACCGTTGGTCGCTGGACGTCAATGGCGAGAGCAGCAACGCCCTGTATGAGTCCGAGCGGAACATTGATCGCAGTGGGACTAGCACGCAGCTCGACTCGGTTGGCGACACCGACCTGAACGCCTATCGCACCCTGCAGCCGCGCACGGCCGAGGCGTCGGTGGCGGGAACCTACAAGCACGATCTGAACGACAAGGTCGGCATGACCTTGAGCGGCAGCCTGGAGGACAGCAGCAGCCGCAGCTATCTGGGCCTGCCGGGCGTCAGTCTGAGCCTGCCTGAGGGCAATCCCTGGTCGCCCGACGGCGCGGCGGTCGAGCTGTATCGCTACGTCGGCCTGCCGGACGCCCTTCAGCGCCAGACCAATACGCGCACCGCAGAACTGGGCACGGTGTTCGACGGCTATCTGGGCGAGTGGCGCTGGACGGCGACGAGCGAATACAGCCGTATCGAAACGGACACCACGACCGGCGCAGGCCTCGACGACGCCGCCCTCAAGGCGGCGATCCTCGCCGGCGACACGAGCGTTGATCCCTACGGTGACCTGAGCGGGGCGGTCACCCCTGCCGCCCGCAACACCGCAAACTCTATCTCGCAGTCGCTGGAGGGCGAGGTCGTGCTGAACGGCACGGCCTGGGAGCTGCCGGCCGGCGGCGTCACCACCACCTTCAAAGTCGGGGGCGAGCACGAGTCGCTGGATTCCGAGAGCTTCCGATCAGGCGTCTCGACCGACCGCTCGCAGTCCCGCGACCAGGGCAGCCTGCAGGCCAATTTCGACCTGCCGATCTCCAGCGTGGACAAGGGCGTCCTGCCGAAGATCGGCGATTTGTCCGCCAATATGAACCTGGCCTACCAGGAACTGTCGGACTTCGGCGGCGTGTCTGCCCTGGGCGGTGGTCTGAACTGGTCGCCGGTCGCGCGGCTGTCCCTGTCGGCCAACTATTCGGACGAGGACAAGGCGCCGACGATCCAGCAGCTGAACGATCCCACCATCTCGACGCCGAACACCGCCGTCTTCGACTATTCGACCGGCCAGACCGTCCAGGTCACCCAGGTCACCGGCGGCGATCCCAATCTGAAGGCCGAGAACCGCCGGATCCTGAAGCTGGGCGTCAACTGGCAGCCGCTGTCGGCGACCGATCTACGCCTGAACCTGGCCTATACCCGCACCGAGGCCGAGGATGAGATTTCGAGCTTCCCCGCCATCACCCCCGACCTCGAAGCCGCCCTGCCCGAGCGGTTCACCCGCGCGGACGACGGTACGCTTCTCGCTATCGACGCCCGCCCGCTGAACTTCGCCAGCCGTGAGCAGCAGGACGTCCAGTGGGGCTTCAACTTCTCCAAACCCTTCGGCAAGCCCAATCCGGCCATGATGGGCCAGCGACCGGGCGGACCCGGCGGGCCGGGGGCGGGCGGCCCGCCCCCGGGCGGCGCGATGCGTGTGGGCGGCGGTCCCGGCGGTCCCGGTGGACCGGGAGGGCCCGGCGGCGGTCGTATGCGAGGTTCCACCGCGCCCGGCATGCAGCCGGGGCAGGGGATGTTCAACTTCTCGCTGACCCACACCTGGCGCGTTCAGGACGAGGTGGTGATCCGCGACGGTCTGGCGCCGCTGGACCTTCTGGATGGGGATTCCATCTCCGGTTCGGGCGGCCAGTCGCGTCACGAGGTTCAGCTCCAGACCGGCCTGTTCAAGAACGGCTTCGGCGCCTTTGTGAACGCCAACTGGAAGTCGGGCACGACCGTCGACGGGGACAGCGCGGGTTCGGCCGATCTCGACTTCTCGGACCGCACCCAGATCAATCTGTTCGCCTTCGCCGACCTGACCCAGCGCACCGCCTGGGTTGAGCGTTTCCCCTTCCTGAAAGGGGCGCGCGTGGGCCTGGGCGTGCAGAACATCTTCGACGACCGGATTTCCGTCACCAGCAGCGACGGGTCCACGCCGGTCAACTACCAGCGCGACTATCTGGACCCGCAGGGCCGGGTGTTCCGCATCAACCTGCGCAAGATTCTGTACTGACGGGACAGGGCAGGGCGGACTGGCTCCGTCCTGCCTTCTCGGCCTTCTGACCGGTCAGGGCCAGACCACCGCCAGAGCGATCAGAGCGGCGATAGCGGCTAAGGCTATGGGAAAGAACAGACGGTCGGACATGGCGCCAGCCTAGCGGCCGCCCTTGGCCGCCACAAGCCGAGTAGGTGGCGCCTCGGCTGTGCGCTGCAACATGGCGGCGCGCGCAAGCCTTGACCGGCTCATGACGGCGGCTTACCCGGACAGACTGTTTCGCCGAGGACCGATCGAATGCCGCGCCTGATCCTGCTCCGCCATGGCCAGAGCCAATGGAACCTGGAAAACCGTTTCACCGGCTGGGTCGATGTCGATCTGACAGCGGAAGGCGAGGCGCAGGCCCGTCGCGGCGGCGAGCTGATCGCCGAGGCGGGGTTCACGCCCGCGGTCATGTTCACCTCGGTCCTGACCCGCGCCAAGCGCACCGGCGCTCTGGCGCTTCAATCTGCGGGCCTGACGGATGTGCCGGTCGTCGAGGACTGGCGCCTGAATGAGCGTCACTACGGCGGCCTGACGGGCCTCAACAAGGCCGAGACCGCCCAGAAGCACGGCGAAGACCAGGTCAAGGTCTGGCGCCGCAGCTACGATGTGCCGCCCCCGCCGTTGGCGCCCGGCGGAGAGTTCGATTTCAACGCCGACCCCCGCTATGCCGGCAAGGCCATTCCCGACACCGAAAGCCTGAAGACCACCCTCGAGCGGGTCGAGCCCTATTGGGACGCCGAGATCGCGCCGCGCTTGAAGGCCGGCGAGGACGTCCTGATCGCGGCCCACGGCAATTCGCTGCGCGCCATCGTCAAACTGTTGTTCGCGGTGCCGGACGACAAGATCGTCGGGGTGGAAATCCCGACCGGCAATCCGCTGGAGATCGACCTCGATGCCGACCTGAAGCCGACCGCCGCCCGTTATCTTGACGCCGCCCGCGCCGAAGAGCTGCCGGCCGTCGCATGAGCTGGTCCGACGCCGACCGCGCCTTCATGGCCCAGGCCATAGAGCTGGCGACCGGCCGTATGGGCGAGACCTGGCCCAATCCCGCCGTGGGCTGCGTCATCGTCAAGGACGGTCGGGTGATCGCCCAGGCCGCCACGGCGCCGGGCGGACGTCCCCATGCCGAAGAGCAGGCTGTTCCCGCCGCCGGCGCGGAGGTTGCGGGCGCAACCGTCTATGTCACGCTGGAGCCGTGTGGCGCCCGGTCATCGGGTCGGCAGTCCTGCGCCCATTTCCTGACCGAGGCCCAGGTCGGGCGTGTGGTCGTGGCCTGTCTTGACCCCTCGCCCTTCGCCGCCGGCCGCGGCACCGAACGCCTTCGCGCCAAGGGGCTGACGGTCGAGACCGGTCTAATGTGCGAAGAGGGCGCGGCCCTGTGTGAAGGCTTCCTGCATCGACTTGAGACGGGACGGCCGATGGTGCGGATCAGCAAGGATGGGGCGGGCTTCGACGGTCGGTTCGCCGCCTCCGCCAAGGCGGATCTGGTGACCGAGCTGAAGCGGCTGGGCGAGGCCGGCTATACTCGCCTGTGGACATCCCCCGGGGAACTGGCGGAGGCCCTTCGCGAACAGGGGTTGCTGACGGACTGACAACCGTCTGTTGAGCAAGGCTTTCTTAAGTCGATCGCCGTTAGTCTGGCGCAATGGCCCAGGCAGCTGAACCCATTGTGCGCAAGCGCCTGACGCAGGCTGAAGTCGATATCATCTGCGCTCGTCACGACCGGCTGTTCCAGGCCCGTCCCGGCGGCGCCCGGGCCGTCTTCGCCTGGATGGACATCTCCGGCCTCAAGCTGACCGGCCGCAACCTGGCGGACGCCGATTTCGCCGCCGCCTGTCTGGAAGGTTGCGACCTGACCGGCGCCAAGCTGGACAACGCCAATTTCTTTGGCGCGGACATGCAGGATGTGGTCCTAGCCGAGTCCAGTCTGCGTCGCGCCGATCTTCGTGGCGCCTGCCTGCGCGGCGCGGACCTGTCGGGCGCCGACCTGTTCGAAGCCGACCTGCGCGAGGGCACCATCGCCGCCGCCGACGCCAAACTGGGCTTCAAGGTCATCGAGCCCCGCCATCGCCAGGAGACCGAGGCCAGCGGCGCCTGCCTGGCCGGCGCCAATCTTCAGCGGTCCAAGATGTCGGGCGTCATCGCGATCAAGGCCGATTTTTCGGGCGCGGTGATGAAGGACTGCAAGATGATCCGCGCCAATCTCAAACAGGCCGACTTCCGGGGCGCGGATCTGGCCGGTGCAGACCTGTCCGGCGCCAACCTGTCCGGCGCCGATATGCGCGACGCCATCCTGGTGGGCTGCAAGATGACCATGTGGTGCGCCGACGGCGCCAATATGGAGGGCGCCCTGACGGATAAGAGCACCATCGGCGAGTCCGTTGACCAGATGCCGGCCGCCGAGATGCTGCGCGTCCATGCCCGCTGGTGCGAGACGGGTGGCGCCGAGGGACAGCCGTCCGTGTTCGACGGCGTCGACCTGCGTCCGCTGAAGTCGATCACGGGCCTGAACCTTACCGCCCTGTCGGCCAAGGGGGCGGTCTTCTATGGGTTGGACATGGAGGGGGTGCAGCTTCAGGGCGCACACCTCGAAAACGCTGACCTGCGCTCCGCCAAGCTTTGCCGCGCGGACCTTCGGGGCGCGCGATTGAAGAACGCGAAGCTGAACGGGGCAGACATGCGTGGGGCGCAACTGGGCCCCTTGCTGATCGGTGCGGATCGGCTGCTGCCCGCCGACCTTACCGGAGCGGTGTTGCGGGGCGTGGACCTTTCGGGCGCCGATCTGCGCCGGGCCGTCATGGCCGGAGCCGATCTGGGGCGGGCGACCTTGCACGGCGCCCAGACGCGTCAACTGGACCTGACGAACGCCAATCTGACGGGCGTTCGCGGCCTGGTCCTGGACGACCAGGCCGCCTGAGCCTTTTTTAGGCCAGCGCCTTCAACTGATCGACCAGATCGGTCTTTTCCCAGCTAAAGCCGCCCTCGGCGTCCGGCGCGCGGCCGAAATGCCCATAGGCGGTGGTGCGGGCGTAGATCGGCTTGTTCAGGCCAAGATGCTTGCGGATGGCGCGCGGCGTGGCGCCGCCGATCAGGTCCAGCAGCTTTTCTTCCAGCAGGATCTCCGAGACCTTGCCGGTGCCGTGCAGGTCCACGTGGATCGACTGGGGCTTGGCCACGCCGATGGCGTAGGAGATCTGGATGGTGCAACGGTCAGCCAGGCCGGCCGCGACCACGTTCTTGGCCAGGTAGCGGCAGGCGTAGGCGGCCGAACGGTCCACCTTGGTCGGATCCTTGCCAGAGAAGGCGCCGCCGCCGTGGGGGGCTGCGCCGCCGTAGGTGTCGACGATGATCTTGCGCCCGGTCAGGCCGGCGTCGCCGTCCGGGCCGCCGATTTCAAAGATGCCGGTCGGATTGATGTGCCAGACGGTGTCCTCGTCGGTAAAGCCCTCGGGCAGAACCTCCAGGATATAGGGTTTGACGATCTCGGCGACCTGCTCGGAGCTCAGGCCCTTGGCGTGCTGGGTCGACAGGACGATTGAGGCGGCGCGCTTGGGCTTGCCGTTCTCGTATTCAATCGTCACCTGGCTCTTGGCGTCGGGCTCCAGCTGTGAGCCGCCGGCGTGACGCACCTCGGCTAGGCGCTTCAGAATATTGTGGCTGTACTGCAGGGTCGCCGGCATCAGTTCCGGCGTCTCGTTCGAGGCGTAGCCGAACATGATGCCCTGGTCGCCCGCGCCCTCGTCCTTCTCATTGGTCGAGTCGACGCCGACGGCGATGTCGGCCGACTGGGCGTGCAGGAAGCAGGCGTAGTCCGCCGTCTCCCAGTGGAAGCCGTCCTGCTCGTAGCCGATGTCCTTGACCGCGGCGCGGACCAGCGGCTCCAGGCTGTCGATAATGGTCTGGGTGAAGGCTTCGTTCTGTTCCTTGGTGTTGCCGGGCTGGGTCGCACGGACCTCGCCGGCCAGAACGATCCGCTGAGTGGTGACCAGGGTCTCGCACGCCACGCGGGCCTCGGGATCCTTGGACAGGAAGGCGTCGACGACAGTGTCCGAGATGCGGTCGGCCACCTTGTCGGGGTGTCCTTCGGACACACTTTCCGAGGTGAAGAGGAAGGAGGAACGAGTGGCCAATAGAGGCTCCTGTCTGTGTCAGCCGACAAACTTATCCGTCAAACATATAAAGACATGTTTATATGTTCAAGTGATCTTCCCGTATTGGGTGGCCGCACGTCCCATCTGGTTGTCATTGCAAATTCCTCTATGACAAGGGTGGGGGAGCGCGTGAATGTCTGAAAGTCTGTCGCCGAGAGAGATCGAGTGTGTTCGCCTGGCCGGCCTCGGTCTTGTGGACAAGGAGATCGCCGCGCGTCTGGGCATATCGCCGCGAACCGTCGGCAATCACCTGCATCGCGCCTATGGCAAACTGGGCGTGTCCGATCGTCGGTTGGCCGCGCGGCGGCTGAGTAGCGCCTACTCAGGGGAGCCGATACTCATTTCCCATGTCGGCGAAGACGGGCTTGTTGAGCGGGCGTCGGCCGGACATCCGGAGGACGACGGCCGGGGACTTCCGGCCGCCTGGTTCCTTCCTGCGCCGCCTCGCGGCGTCGGCGGGAGGTTGGCGGTCATTGTCGCAGGGGCCGCCGTCGCCCTGTTGCTCGCCATCGGGATCGTGACGGCAGGCATGGTGGTTCCCTCCCTGTTTGATCGGATCGCTCCTGAATGGGCTCGCTGACGCGGGAAACATCTTGGAGGATGAAGCAATGAAAAACATGCAAGTCGGGCTCAGGGTCGCACGCCAGGTCAGAACCGCGGAACACGCGGTCGATCAGGCCATGATCGAGGTCTGCAAGCTGATCCAGACGTCGCTGGAAGGGCGGGTCGAGGCGCGCCTGGCGGCCGAGGTCGGTCAGTCGGCGCTGGAAGACATTGTGATGGGCCTCAACCGGCTCGCCACGGTTCGCGCAGCCGTCACCTCGGGTCACGCGGGTCTGGCGTCTGTGGCGGACGCGCACCAGATCGGGTGGCGGATGGACGGCATGCACGAGAGCAAGTCTAATCCTGTCGCGCAGGCCGACGTACTGCACCTCGTGGCCTGATCGGCGTCGACGGCATGCCATCTCCGCTCTGGGTGTTTGGCGTAGGCCTTACCTATCTCTCGCTGGTTCTGCTGATCTGGAAAGGGAAGCGACCAGAGCGAGAGGCTGCCGCGGGCCTGTATTTGGCGCAATTGTTGTCCGGGTGGGTCGATCATCTTGCCGTGGGGGAGTTTCGCTGGGCGGTGGCGTTGGTGTCCGCCGGGCTGCTGGCCTGGCTCGCCCAACTCAGCCTTCGCTATGATCGGTGGTGGCTTCTGCTCGCCGCCGGCGCCCAGCTTCTGGCGCTGGGCACCCATGTGTCGGCCCTCGTCGGACCGGACGCCCTGACATGGTCGATCGTGACCACCCGCATGGTGGCCTGGGTTGAAATCATGGTCCTGGGACTCTTCGGCGTCTGGGAGGCGAACGCCGCCCCCTACTCCAATCAGAAGTCAGAGCGCGCCAAGCCGCGCCTGTCTTGAAAGACAAGGATATCAACTGTGACGGCTAAATCGCTCGCGAACTTCATGCCGCTTTTCAGGTCGTGGTTCGAAACTGCGCATGTCGCAGACAAGCTCGGCGTCTCCAGCCTTGCGTCCAGCGGCGATAACCTGCTGCTAGCCGAACTGGATCTTGGCCCGATGGTCGAGGCCGAGGCGCGCTTGCTGAACCACGCCCCGTCCAGCGCGGTCGAGGCCGCCTGCCTGTTGGAAATCGTCCGTCAGAACATCACCGACTCAGGCCGTTCGGACCGGCTTGATGCGCGAGCCCTGGAAGCCGTCCAGTCGTGGCTGGCGGACCTGACGGTTGGCGGGGAGGCGGGGCCAGCCATGGAAAGACTGCTTCAACCCCGCCCCTGATGTCAGCCGCGCAGCCCCTTGGCGATGACCAGCAGGGCGTCGCGCTTCTCGGCGTCGCGGATGCTGCGGAAGGCTGAAAGCAATTCCGCCACCCCAGGGGAGGCGAGAACCAGTTCGTCGCCTTCTGCCGTCTCCAGTTCACCCAGCAGAGCGGCGCCGGTCGATTTCAGAACGGCGGCGATCTGCAGCAGTCGGGCGGCCGATACACGGTTCACGCCGCGCTCGTACTTCTGGATCTGCTGGAAGGTCACGCCGGCGCCGGCGGCCAATTGGGCCTGGGTTATGCGGAGTTCTTCGCGGCGGCTGCGGATGCGCGCGCCGATGGCGATGTCGATGGGATCTACTGTGTCGCTCATCTTTGCCTTCGGGGGGAGACGATAATGCCGCCGTCAGGCCCCAAATCATCGAAGGCGTCAAGCCGTAGCTGCACTTTAGAGGAATGCTACGTACTCAGAATATTGTTCTTATCAACTATGAAGCGAATATCAAGGTTAATGTATCGAGTCTACAATAATTAATCTCAGAAAGACTGCGATAGGCTTCAGTTCTGAAGCGCCTAAGACGAGCTCGGCGTTTGCTTCTGACTCGCGGCGCTGAAAGCCGCGAGGTGGTGCCGCTTGCGTGACTCGAACACGCGACCCCCTCATTACGAATGAGGTGCTCTACCGGCTGAGCTAAAGCGGCCCGGTTGCGAAGGCGAAACAGCCCGCGCGAGAGGGGCTCTTTATACGGGCGTATCGCGCTTGCCAAGCGCCGCTTGCAAGGTCGCCAACAATGTCGCCTCGTCGGGGTGTTCAGACACGGCTGGGGTCAGGCCGAGGGCGATCAGGGGCGCTGCGGCTGCGGCCGAGATACAGGCGTAAACCATGTCTGATTGGGCCATGTGGGACGCCAGCGCCTGGCCGCCGCGCGGGGAATGGATCAGCACCGCGTCGCAGACGGGCGGCCTGAGCCGTTTGCCGGTCGTGCGATACACGCTCAGCATCGTGACGGCGATGTTGCGGGCGTCTGCGGCCTTCAGGGCGGCGGACAGGTCGCCGGCGGGCGTCTCGGCCTGGGCCGCCAGCAGGACCGCGTCGCTCAATTCTGCAGCGATCAATCTCGCCAGGGCGGTCAGGTCGCCATCAGCGGAACGGACGGCGACGAAGCCGGCCTGACGCGCGGCCTGGGCCGTGGCCTTGCCGACCGCGAAGACAGGACGGTCGCGGCGCGGTGTCAGGGCGGCGAAGGCGACGACGCCATTGGGGCTGGTGAAGGCCAGGGCGGCGAACCGTTCCAGGTCTGGAAGGGCCGGTTTCAGATGTTCGACCACCAGCAGCGGATGGACGAGCGGCTCGAACCCCATGTCGCGCAGGCGCGCTGCGGTGCGCGACGCGCCCGGCTCGGCGCGGGTGACCCAGACGCGCGGTTTCGCCGGTGTGTCGCGGCGAGGGGCGGTCACCCGTCCAGGGTCGAGGGATCGACCTCCTGATCGCCGGCGAAGGCGTGGACCTCGCCGCCCAGCCGCTGGCCCAGGGCGCGGGCGTCGGCCTCGTTGGGTTGGAACAGTTCGCCGGCGCGGCGCCAACGGGCCGATCCGTCGGGGCTGAGCATTTCGGTGGTCAGACGCAGGGTGTCGCCCTCGATCAGGGCATGGGCGCCGACCGCCGTCCGGCAGGACCCCTCCAACGCCGTCATGGCCCCCCGTTCGGCGGCGACGGCGACGGCGGTTTCAGGGTGGTTCAGGGCGGCGATCCAGCGGGCGTTCAGGGGGGCGTCGATGTCGGCGGCGCGGGTCTGGATGGCCAGGGCGCCCTGGCCCGGCGCCGGCAGGAAGGCGTCCAACGACAGCTTCTCGCGAATATGTTCAGTCACGCCCAGCCGGGTCATGCCCGAGACGGCCAGCAGTATGGCGTCGAAATCCCCGTCGGCCGCTCGCCGCAGCCGGGTGTCGATGTTCCCGCGCAGCATTTCGATCTTCAGGTCCGGCCGCAGGGCCAGGGCCTGGGCCTGACGACGCAGGCTGGCCGTGCCCAACCGGGCGCCGAACGGCAGTTGGTCGAAACTGGCGAAGTCGCGGCTGATGAAGGCGTCGCGGGCGTCCTCGCGTTCCGGGATCGCGGCGATACACAGGCCCTCGGGCTGTTCTGCGGGGACGTCCTTCATGGAATGGATGGCGATGTCGATCCGGCCGTCCAGCAGGGCTTCCTCAATCTCCTTGGTGAATAGGGCCTTGCCGCCCAGCTCCATCAGGCGGCGGTCCTGGATCCGGTCGCCGGTGGTGACGATCTCGACCAGGGGCACGGCGGCCTCGATCTCGTCTTCGGGCACGCCCAGCGCGCGGCCGATCGCCCGTTGCATCATGCCGGATTGGGCCAGGGCCAGTTTCGACCGCCGGGTGCCGATGCGGAGAGGAAGGGTCATGATCGTTGCTTACCGGACGCCGGATCGCTACCTCGACCCGATGGAGAGTTCCGCCGACTATAGCAGCGGCGCCGCAGCGGCAACTGGACGGGATGTCCCCCCCGTTCCTGGTGAAGCCCTGACGGTGCTGGGTCTCGAGACCAGCTGCGACGAAACCGCCGCCTCGGTGGTGCGCCTGCACCCGTCCGAGCGGGGCGGCCGAGCCGAGGTCCTGTCCTCGGTCGTTCACAGCCAGATCGACGATCACGCGGCCTATGGCGGCGTCGTCCCCGAAATCGCCGCCCGCAGCCACGTCGAGATGATCGCCGAGGTCACGCGCCGCGCCATGGCCGAATCCGGTATGGGCTATGAAGAACTGGACGGGATCGCCGCGACCGCCGGGCCGGGCCTGGTCGGCGGGGTCATGGTGGGCCTCAGCTTCGGCAAGGCGGCGGCCCTGGCGCGCGGCCTGCCCCTGGTGGCGGTCAATCATCTGGAGGGGCACGCGGTCTCGGCCCGATTGGGCGAGGAGGTCGCCTATCCCTTCCTGCTGCTGCTGGTTTCCGGCGGCCATTGCCAACTGCTGGAGGTGCGCGGCGTCGGCGACATGAGCCGTATCGGCGCCACCATCGATGATGCGGCGGGCGAGGCGTTCGACAAGATCGCCAAGGCGCTGGGGCTGGGTTATCCCGGCGGGCCGGCGCTGGAGCGGCTGGCGGCCCAGGGCGACGGCTCGAAGATCGACCTGCCGCGCGCCCTGCTGGGGCGCAAGGATTGCGACTTCTCCTTCTCGGGCCTGAAGACGGCGGCCTTCCGTATCGCCCAGACGTGCGAGACCGAGCAGGATAAGGCTGATCTGGCCGACGCGGTCCAGAGCGCCATCGCCCGCCAGTTGTCGGATCGATCCGAGCGGGCCCTGGCCGCCTATGCCGAGACCCATGAGCACCGGTTGTTCGTGGTTGCGGGCGGCGTCGCCGCCAACAAGACCATCCGCGCCACGCTACAGGCGACGGCCGCGAAACACGGCTTCGACTTTCTGGCGCCGCCCATGGCCTATTGCACCGACAATGCCGCCATGATCGCCCTGGCCGGCGCTGAACGGTTGGCTTTGGGCCTGACCAGCGACATCGACGTGGTCGCTCGGCCGCGATGGCCGCTGGACGAAGCCCGTGCTCTGGCCGATCCTTCGCACAAGCCGGGCCGCAAGGGCGCGAAGTCATGACCAAAGAGACCGCCTCGGGAGGGCGCATGGAATTCCGCACCGCAGGGGTCATCGGCGCCGGCGCCTGGGGCACGGCCCTGGCCCAGGTCTGCGTCCGCGCCGGGTTGGATACGACGCTTCAGGCGCGCGAGCCGCAACTGGCCGACACTCTGGCGACGACGCGGACCAATGACCTGTATCTGCCGGGCGTGCCCCTGGCCGAAGGTCTCAAATTCACCGCCGATCTGGCTGATCTGGGCGACTGCGACCTGATCCTGGCGGTGCCGCCGGCCCAGCATATGCGCGCGACCCTGACGGCCTTCGCCCCCTATCACCGGGCCGGCGTGCCGGTGGTGCTCTGCTCCAAGGGCGTCGAGCGGGGCACGATGAAGCTGATGACCGAGGTGCTGGCCGAGACCCTGCCGGACGCCCCGGCGGCGGTTCTGTCCGGCCCCAGTTTCGCCGGCGAGGTGGCGCGCGGTCTTCCGACCGCCGTCACCCTGGCCTGCGCTGACGAATGCCTGGGGCAGGCCCTGTTGAACACCCTGTCGGCGCCCGGCTTCAGACCCTATCTGGCCACCGACCTGGTCGGCGCCGAGGCGGGCGGGGCGTTGAAGAATGTTCTGGCCATCGCCTGCGGCGTGTCCGAGGGACGTCAACTGGGTCGCAGCGCCCACGCCGCCCTGATCACGCGCGGCTTTGCGGAGATGACCCGCCTCGCCGTCGCCATGGGCGGGCAGGCCGAGACCGTGGCGGGGCTGTGCGGTTTGGGCGATCTGGTCCTGACCTGTTCCAGCCCCCAGTCGCGCAACATGAGCTTGGGCCTAGCCTTGGGCCAAGGCCGGACGGTGGAACAGGCCTTGGCGGGCAAGCGCTCGGTGGCTGAGGGCTATGAGAGCGCGCCGGCTGTGCGCGCCCTGGCCGCCCGACTGGGTGTGGAGACCCCCATCGCCGAGGGCATCGCCGCCCTGCTGGCGGGTGAAATCACTGTGGACGGCCTGATCGACGGCCTGTTGTCGCGCCCTCTGAAGGCAGAGCGGGTCTGACCTCCGTGTCCGACGAAGCGACCGAGCGCAAGCGAGTCTGGAAGACGCCGCCCGGCGTGGCTTTGTGCGCCGAGGCCGATATCGCCGATCCTGGCTCGCGCGGCTTCGTTCTCCAGATCGGCGAGGCCTTTTTTCACGGCTTTGTGGTGCGTAAGGATGGGGTGGTTGCGGGCTGGATTGACCGCTGCCCGCATGCCGGCTTCCCCATCGCCATGGAGCTGGACCGCTATCTGACGCCTGACGGCGCCTTGATCCTGTGCGGCTGGCACGGCGCGGTGTTCGAGCCCCTGACCGGCGAGTGCAAGGGCGGCCCCTGTGCAGGCGGGCGGCTGACGTCCTGGCCGGTGGTTGCGAGCGCAGGGATTATTCGCACAGCCTGAAGTCCTGCTTGGGCTGACGAATCTGGTCCGATATTGCGTTTGCGGCCGCTGCTCATGGGTGCGGGCGTACATGTCATGTTAGATATATTGATTGCCTCAAATGTCGTGGTGATGTCATTGTGGAAAAGGCAATGCATTCTAATGTTTCGCTATTGAAATATTGGGGCAAAATACTGTGATTGTCATTTATACTTCACATTTTTTTCGAGAATTGTTCTGCTGAACCGATTACCGGGCGAGCGATGGGAGAGCCGATACGGCCGCCCGTACGCATCAATCGGGGATCGATTAAATGACAAGCCGCAAACAGCTGATCTGGGCGACGACCGCCCTGGCCGGCGTCCTCTCTCTCGCCGGAACCGCCTCCGCCCAATCGACGGGTACGGAAGCCGCTGAACTGAAGGAAATCGTCGTCACGGGTCAGCGCGGTCCGCGCACTATCGACGGCGTGATCACCGCCGAGTCGGTCGGCAAGAGCCGTTCGACCATCAATCAGGAACTGATTTCGACCCAGGCCTCGGGCCAGTCGATCAACGAGGTCCTGAACCTCGTCCCTGGTATGAACTTCACCAACAACGACCCCTATGGTTCGTCGGGCGGCAACATCCGTCTGCACGGCTTTGACGGCCCCCGTATCGCCCAGACCTTCGACGGCATGCCGCTGAACGACTCGGGCAACTATTCCCTCTATACGAACCAGCAGCTCGACAGCGATCTGATCGACAAGGCGACGGTCAACACCGGCACCACCGACGCCGACAGCCCCACCGCTTCGGCCACCGGCGGCACGATCAATATCTCGTCCATCACCCCGACCGAAGACTTCGGCGGCTGGGTGCAGGGCTCGCTGGGCGACTTCAACTATAAGCGCTTCGCCATGCTGCTGAACACCGGCGCCGTCGGCCCCTGGGGCACGCGCGCCTGGTTCGCCTATTCCGACCAGTCCTATGACAAGTTCAAGGGTCTCGGCGACCTGAACAAGACCCAATACAACGCCAAGATCTACCAGCCGATCCGCGACAACGGCGACTTCGTTTCGCTGGCCTTCCACTGGAACCGCAACCGGAACAACGCCTATAACGGCCCGTATCTGATCCAGTCGGCCACGGACTCGCGGTCAGACGTCGAAGTCAGCCCCTATGGTTGGGACGTCGACTACGTCAACACCTATACGGCGCCGACCTTCCGCAATGGGACGGCCGACACCGACAGCAATACGACCAACTATTACGGTCTGCGCATCAACCCGTCCGACACCGGCAATATCCGGGGGCAGTCGCGCTTCACCCTGGCCAAGGGTCTGACCTTCACCTTCGATCCGTCGTTCCAGTACACCCTCGCCAACGGCGGGTCGCAGCAGACCACCTTGACCGAGACCAACGCCCTGCTGCGCGGATCGCAGACCTCGGGCGGCGTCGATCTGAACGGCGACGGCGACACGCTGGACACCGTCCGCGTCATGGCGCCGTCGAACACCCACACCCAGCGCTACGGCATCAACACCTCGCTGCTGTGGTCGCCCAGCGAGAACCACTCGTTCCGCCTGGCCTATACGTTTGATTGGGCGCGTCACCGCCAGACGGGCCAATACGGCTATATCGACTATTCGGACCCGACCGCGCCGGTCTTCGCCGACATCTGGGGCGGCCTGAAGGAAGAGAGCAATCGCATCGTCAACCTGGACGGCTACGCCCTGCGTTCGCGTGACCGCCTGTCCTATGCCGAACTGAACCAGTTCGCCGTCGAATACCGCGGCAAGTTCATCGACGACCACCTGCGCCTGAGCCTGGGCGTCCGCGCCCCCTTCTTCAAGCGCGAGATGAACCAGAACTGCTACTCGGCCAAGGGCACCAGCTCGGTGCTCTGCACCACCCAGACCGCGACGGTCTCGCCGAACTCGACCACAAACTACACCTACTACCGGTTCGGAACCTCGACGACCGACTACATCGCACCCTACAGCCGCGAGAAGTCGTTCGACGACATCCTGCCGAACCTGAACGCCACTTGGCGCTTCAACTCGGCCCACAGTGTTTACGGCTCTTATGCCGAAAGCCTGACCCTGCCGCGGACGGATAATCTGTACACCGTGACGTACAACGCCGACGGCGACCTGGTCAGCCCGATCGTCGATCCGGAGAAGAGCAAGACCTTCGACATCGGCTATCGTTACCAGAGCGGAACCCTGATCGCCTCGGCCAGCCTTTGGTACAGCCAGTTCGAGAACCGCATCCTGTCGACCTATGACGAAGAGACCGGCATCTACGCCGACCGCAACGTCGGCGACGTGGATCTGAAGGGCTTCGACGCCCAGCTGGGCTTCTCGCCGATCGAGTCCCTGTCGGTCTATCTGTCGGCCTCCTATAACGACAGCGAGATCAAGGACGACGTGGTCTACAACTCGACCACCACCTATGCGACGGCCGGCAAGACCCTGGTCGAGGTGCCGGATTGGACCTTCGGTCTGCGCGCCCAGTACGAGACCGGTCCGCTTCAGACGGGCGTTCAGGTCAAGTACGTGGGTGAACGCTGGGTCACCGACGTCAACGATCTGAAGGTCGACGCCTATACGACCGTCAACGCCGACGCCCGCTTCGACCTGGGCTATTTCGGCATGGCCGGCACCTATGTGCAGCTGAACGTCATCAACCTGTTCGACGAGGACTATTATGGTTCGCTCGGCACGATCGTGACGGTCACGCCGACCGAGCCGGGTTACAGCGCGTCCAGCCGCCCGTATGCGTCGCAAGGCGCGCCGCGGACGATCCAGGCCTCGGTCCGTTACGCCTTCTGATCCCCTGTCAGGGTCGCCGCCTGCGGGCGGCGACCCTAATGCAGGCGAAACGCCCCGGAGCTCAGGCTCCGGGGCGTTTTTGTTTGGGGTGTATGCGTTCGGACTGGCCGCTTCAGGCGGCGAAGGCGACCTTCATCGGGGTGATCGAAGAACTGGGCCGCCGCGTGGGCAGGTCGAAACTGACCACGGTGCCGACGCCGGGCTCGCTCTGGATCGCCAGTTGGCCGCCGTGCAGCTCGATCAGCGACTTGGTCAGGGCCAGACCCAGGCCGGTCCCCTGGGTCGTCTTGGAGTGCTGCCCCTCGACCTGTTCGAACGGCCGCGCCAGCCGGGACAGGTCCTCTGACGCTATGCCGATGCCGGTGTCGGTGCAGGCGATCCGCACGCGACCCTCACCGGCCGGGCCCTGGAAGGGCGTCAGCGACAGTGTGACGGCGCCGCCCTCGGGCGTGAACTTCACGGCGTTGGAGATCAGATTCAGCAGAATCTGCTTCACGCCCCGCTGGTCGGCCTCGATGTCCGGCAGGTCCCCGGCCTCCACGGTCAGGGTCAGGCCCGAGTCCTGCGCCCGGCCGCGCATCAGTCGGATCGCGTCGTCGCACACCTCGCGCAGCGACACGGCTTCGTAGTGAAGGGTCATCTTGCCGGCCTCGATCTTGGCCATGTCGAGGATGTCGTTGATCAGGCTGAGCAGATGCTGACCCGACTTCAGGATGTCCCCGGCATAGCCCTTGTACTTCTCGCCTATGGGGCCGAACAGCTCGGCGGCCATGATTTCCGAGAAGCCGTTGATGGCGTTCAGGGGCGTGCGCAGCTCGTGGCTCATATTGGCCAGGAACTCGGACTTGGCCTGGCTGGCGGCCTCGGCCCGGGTCATGGCGACTTCGTATTTCCGCGCCAGCTGGGACAGCATCTGCTGGCTGGATTCGAGCTGGGCTACGGTCCGGCTCAGATCCTCGACGGCGCGGCGGCGCTCGGCCTCTTCGCGCTTGATGGCGGTGATGTCGGCGGCGGTGACGACCGACCCGCCTTCGGAGGTGAAGCGTTCGGACAACTGCAGCCAGCGCCCGTCGTGCAGCTCGACCTCGCGCAGGCCCGCGCGGCGGTGCGCCGGCGCGTGTTCCGCCTTGATCGCCAGGGCGGCGATCCGGTTCAGCTCATCTTTCACCGCGCCGCGTCGCACCACGCCGCGTTCGAACCCGAAGGCGTCCTCGAAGGCCTGGTTCGACAGGATCAGGCGACCGTGCCGGTCAAACAGGACGAAGGCCTCGGAAATGCTCTCGACCCCGTCCCGCAGCCGGCTCTCGGCGGACTGGGCCGCCGCCTTGGCGCGGCGCGCCTCGGTGATGTCCAGCGCCACCCCCAGAATGACCGAAAACCCGGTCTCGCCCCGTTCGCCGCGCGCCTGGCCCCGTGCATCGATCCAGCGCGTGCGTCCCGCCTCGCCAGGGACGGGGAAGGTCACTTCGAACGCGCCATAGGCCGAGGCCTGGCGCAGGGCGTGCTGCACCTCGTCGCGGAAACGGGGGTGGATGCGGGCCATCACCGCGTCGCTCGATGTCACGCCGCCCCGTTCGAAGCCCAGCAAGGTCGCCATATAGTCTGACAGGGTGACTTCTTCGGCTTCCAGATCCCATTCCCAGACGCCGCAGCGGGCGGCCTCCACGGCGATGCGGAACCGGCGCTCGGACGAGGCCCATTCGCGGCTGGCGCGGGCCCGGCGCACGCCTTGCCAAAGGAACAGGCCGATGACCCCCAGCCCAAGGACGATGGGCGGGACCAGAACCCAGGAGTCGTCGATCATCGCGGCCAGTCCGTGGGCCGGCGGCTCGCCCACCGCGACGACATACGGGCCGCCGGCCGCGACCGGCGCGGCCGCGACGGTGCGTTCGCCCTGGTTGGTCTCGATCGCACGCGGCTGTTCCAGGGAGGCCAGATCCGCAGCCGTTAAGCCCAGCACGGACTGAGCGGTCTTGCCTTGTTCGTCGGCATTTGAAGAGGCCAGGACGATCCCGGCGGCGGATACGATCCGCACCCCGGCGCCCTTGACCAAGGGCGGGGTGATCTGCGCCTCAAGCCTGCGCTCCCACAGGTCTGACCCCGGTACGGCGAGGCTGCCTTCGCCCTGGCGGGCCAGGAGGGCGCCGTCGGCGCCGGTGACTGTGAAGCCGATGTCCGGCGCGGCCCGACGCGCCGCCTCCACGACTGCGATGGGTTCGGCGTCCTCGCTCAAGGCGTCCTCGCCGGCGTTCAGGCCGTCGCGCGCGGCGCGCATCAGGGCTGCGGTCTGGCTGGCTGTCAGCCTCGCATTCAGGCTCAGGTTTTCTTCGCTAAGCCGCAGAGCGTCACGGGTCGGGCGGCCGGCTTCGCGGGACAGCAGAAGGCCATATCCGGCTGTGGCCAGGGCGAGAACCAGAACCCCTATCCGCATCCAGGTCAGGGCGCCCGAGGCGCGGTCGGTGGCGCGTCGCCCCCGCCCTTCCTGCCTCCGCTCCATGCCTCGCAAGGCGCTCTCCCGACCAAATCAGCTTCAGGGGAATCTAGGCTGTGTCGCGGATTCCTGTCGAGGCTTGGTTAAGGGTTTCTGAACCTCAAGCCGCCGTCGCCGGGGATGGAATTCTTGAAGGCGGGGATTCCACTATTTCGGTGACCGGCTGCAGCGTGTCGCGAGCCTGGCGCGCCAGGGCCAGAACGGCGGGCGGGGCGTCGTCCGGCGCCTCGGCCACTAGATCGATCAGGCTCTCGGCCAGTTGCATCAGACGCGGGGCGGCCGCGATCAGACGGGCCTGGAATTCGATCTTCTGAGGATCGCGATCATACTCGGCCCCAGGCACGCGCCAACCGCCCCAATCGGCGGTATCGGTCACGACCACGGGATAGGTCCCGGGCTGGGGATGATGCAGACAGTCTTCCTCGGTCTGCCACTTGTTGCGGGCGCGCAGCAGGCGCCAGTCGCCGACATCGGCGCCGGCGGCGTCTTCAGCCGCCATCATCAGTTCAGTGGCGGCGAACTCGCGACCCAGGCCGACGTCATAGGTGACGCGCACCGGCTCGTCGAAACCCTTGGCCCAGACCGGCTGGACCTTTTCGATCGTGGCCCATGCGCCGACACATTCGACCCAGACCTTCTGACCCTTCTGGAACTGCGCCCGCGCCATTCCACCCTCCAACGATTTCCGTAAGGATGAATGATGGACGTTAGCGTCGGGTGTGAGGGTTGGGTTAACGCGAAATACTCTCCAGCGTTTCGCCGGCGTACTTCTCCTTGACCCGCGGGGACAGGTCGCCCAGCGAGATCACCCCGACGATCCGACCATGTTTGTCCACCACGGGCGCGCGTCGGATCTGGCGCGATCCCATCAGGTCGAGAACCGACTTCAGGTCATCGGTGTCCAGGACCGTCTGCGGATCGCGGGTGATGTATTCGACCACGGGGGCCGTCGGGGCCGCTCCGGCCGCCACGGCGCGCACGACGATGTCGCGATCGGTGATGACGCCGATCAGCTGGTCGCCCTCCGCCACAGGCACGAAGCCGAAGTCGCCCTTCGCCATCCGCGCGGCGACCTCCTGAATCGTATCGCCGGGGCGGGCGAGGTGGACATCCCTGGTCATGACGTCGCGGATTTTCATCGGATTTCCTTGTGGAGGCTTGGCGGCAAAACCCGTCGAAGGCGGCGGAGTTCCGCTGTGACCCGGCGATGTGCCGCGAACGGAGGCCGTCACGCCGTCATTTTGACCGCGTCCGAAAATCGCCAGCCCTTGGAGGTGGATTTGATGTCAGATGGCGCATCCAGACAGGAGATCAGCATGACCGACCAGACACGTCGCGCCCAAGGCTTCCGCGACCTGCATCGCCAGGGCGGTCTGATTCTGCCGAACGCCTGGGACGCCGCCAGCGCTCGGGTGTTTCAGACCTCCGGGTTCGCCGCCGTGGCCACCACCAGCGCAGGCGTCGCCTGGGCGCGCGGCGCTCGCGACGGCGAGGGTCTGACGCGCGCCGAGATGATGCGGGAGATAGCGACCATCGCCCGCGCCCTCGATCTGCCGCTGAACGCCGACGTCGAGGCCGGCTACGGCCCCGCTGCGGTCGATGCGGCCGAGACCGCGCGCCAAGCCTGGGCGGCCGGCGCCGTCGGCGTTAATTTCGAGGACGCCGACTATGCTGCGCCCGGCGCCCTCGCATCGGTTTCCGATCAGCAGGCCCGCATCGCCGCGATGCGCGACGCCGCGCCTGAAATGGTCATCAACGCCCGAACGGACGTCTTCCTGTTGGGGCTGGGCGACAGCGACGCTGTGCGCGTCGGGATGGCGATCGAACGGGGTCGCGCCTGGCTGGAGGCGGGGGCGGATGTCGTCTTCCTGCCGGGCGTGACCGATCCCGCCGTCGTGAAGCGTCTGGCCGATGGCGTCGGCGGGCCGATCAGCCTGATGGCGGGGCCGAACGCGCCGCCGGCGACGGCGCTGTTTGCGGCGGGCGCTTGTCGGATCAGCACCGGTCCCTATCCGATGCTCGCCATTCTGGAGCGGTTGAAAAGCCTGGCCGACGGACTGGCTGAAGATTGGTCGGTCATGTCCCCTGCCGGAGACGGCCTGACGAAAATCGGCGTTGTCTTTGGTTGATCACGGCGTTGGTGTGGGCGGATAGGGCTCGCATTATCGTGTTCGCTTCCCCAATATTGTCGCTCGCATATCAGGGGGCGTGATGGCTGAAGCAGCGACGGGACTGGATCTGGGCGCGGCTGCGGCCCTGCTGGCGGCGGGCGTCATCGCCGTGCCGGTGTTCAAGCGGGTCGGGCTGGGCTCCGTGCTCGGCTATCTGGCTGCGGGGCTGGCCATCGGGCCGTTCGGACTGAAGCTGTTCCAGGAACCCGAGACCATCCTGCATGTCGCCGAGTTCGGCGTGGTCATCTTCCTGTTCATCATCGGGCTGGAGATGCGGCCCAAACGCCTGTGGGGGCTCCGGAAAGACATCTTCGGGCTGGGCGCCGCACAGGTGCTGTTCTGCGGCCTGATCCTGACCCTGACCGCCATGTTGGCGGGGTTTTCGGCGCCCGTGGCCTTCGTCGGCGCCATGGGCTTCGTCCTGTCGTCCACCGCCGTCATCATGCAGATGTTGGAAGAGCGCGGCGAGGTCGCGGGCGGCCCCGGCCAGCGGTCCGTCTCCATCCTGCTGCTGGAAGACCTGGCCATCGTGCCGCTTCTGGCCATTGTCGCCGTCCTGGCCTCGGTCCTGGGCGTGGCCAACGAGCAGGCGCCGCCCCTGTGGCAGACCATCGGCTTCGCGGTTGCGGCGGTCGGTGGCGTGCTGCTGGCGGGCAAATATCTGGTCAATCCGATCTTCCGTCTGCTGGCCCGCTACGGCGGGCGCGAGGTGATGACGGCGGCGGCCCTGCTGGTGGTGGTCGGCGCCGCCTGGGCCATGTCGCTGGGCGGACTATCGATGGCCATGGGCGCCTTCCTGGCCGGGGTGCTGCTGTCTGAGTCCACTTTCAGGCACCAGTTGGAAGCGGATGTAGAGCCCTTCCGCGCCATCCTGTTGGGTCTGTTCTTCCTCAGTGTCGGCATGTCGCTGGACCTGTCGGTAGTGGTCGCCGACTGGCGTCTGGTCGTCGGCGGCGTGGTCGCCTTCATGGCGGTCAAGGCGCTGGGCATCTACGGCGTGGCCCGGCTGTTCAAGGCCTCGCACCACGAGGCGGTCGAACGGGCGGCCCTGTTCGCTCAGGGCGGCGAGTTCGCCTTCGTCCTTTACGGTGCGGCGGTGACGGCCGGCCTGTTCGACGCCCAGGTCGGGGCCATGCTGTCGGCCATCGTCATCCTGTCCATGGCCCTGACGCCCCTGACCAGCCTGCTGACCCTGCGCCTGCTGCCCAAGCCGAGGGTGTCTGCCGAGGACGCCGAAGGCGTGGATTTCGCCAAGGATCTGCGCGGTCAGGTTCTGATCATCGGCTTTGGCCGCTTCGCCCAGGTGGTGTCTCAGCCGCTGCTGGCGCGGGACGTGGATGTCTCGATCATCGAGAACGACGTCGAAATGATCCAGGCCGCCTCGCAGTTCGGGTTCAAGGTCTATTACGGCGACGGCGCCCAGCTGCACACCTTGCGGGCGTCCGGCGCGGATGAGGCCGAGATCGTCCTGGTCTGCGTCGACAAGCCCGAGGTCGCCGACCGCATCGTCGAACTGGTCAAGTCCGAGTTCCCTACGACCAAGATCATGGCCCGCGCCTTCGACCGGGGCCATTCGATGCGGCTGATCCAGGCCGGGGTCGATTATCAGATCCGCGAAACCTTCGAGTCGGCGCTGAAATTCGGCGAGCGCGCCCTGGTCGAGCTGGGCATGGACGAGGGGCAGGCGGCCGAGACCGTCGGCGATGTCCGCCGTCGCGACGAGGCTCGACTGGACCTGCAACTGACCGGCGGCATAAAGGCCGGCCGCCAGCTGATGCGCGGCAATATGCCGACCCCACAGCCCGCCCCCTACATCAAGCCGCGCCGCGAGGGCAAACTGCTGAACGAAGACGAGGCGGGGCCGCCTGCGCCGGTCATGCGGGAAGCCGTCGGCGACTGAGGTCGAAGTCGCCTGTTCGCTTCCTCTATCCACCCACGCCCCGATCATGCTTTTAGAGCGGTCGTGCTTTCCTTCCGGGTCCGTCTCATGAAACGTCTCGCCATCGCCGCCCTGGCGTTCATCGCCGTCGTCGCGCCCGCCGTGGCCGTCGGCGCCTGGGGCAATACCGGCCACAGGCTGATCGGGGTCGCGGCCATGCGGGCCCTGCCGGCCGAATTGCCCGCCTTCCTGAAGACGCCGGGCGCCATCGCCGACGTGGGCGAGTTGGCGCGCGAGCCCGACCGCTGGAAGGGCGCGGGCCAGCCGCATGACCGCGAGCGCGACACCGCCCACTTCATCGACCTGGACGACGAGGGCCACGTCTTCGACCAACGCGGCATGACCCTGGCCGAACTGCCGCGCCTGAAGTCGGAATACGACGCCGCCCTGACCAAGGCGGGGCTGGACGTCGATGACGCCGGCTATCTGCCCTACGCCATGATCGACGCCTGGCAGAACCTGGGCCGCGACTTCGCCTACTGGCGCGTGTTGAACGCCGCTGAGAAGCGCGAGACCGATATGGAGCGCCTGGCCTGGTACCGGGCCGACCGCCTGCGCCGCGAGGCCCTGATCCTGCGCGACATCGGGGTCATGGGCCACTATGTCGGCGACGGGTCCCAACCCCACCACACGACGATCCACTACAACGGCTGGGGCGACTTCCCGAACCCCGAAGGCTTCACCAATTCGCGCCAGACCCACGCCCTGTTCGAAGGCGCATTCACCAACCGCGTCGCTCGCCTGGACGCGGTCGAGGCGGCCATGCCTGCCGCCAATCTGGACGGGTTCGACGTCAAGGCGCGCACCGTCTCCTATCTGACCACGACCGTGGGCACAGTCATTCCCTTCTACCGGCTGGAGAAGGCGGGGGCCTTCCGCGACAGCGACCCGCGCGGCGCCGCCTTCGTCAACGAACGTCTGGCGGCGGGCGCGGCCGAGCTGCGGGACTTCATCACCGCCGCCTGGACCGCCTCGGGCAGCGCCTCCATCGGCTGGCCCGCCGTCAAGGTCGCCGAGGTCGAGGCTGGAACCGTTGATCCGTGGCTCGCCATGGTCGGTGAAGACTGATGTCCAACGCACACCAAGTCCGCCTCGCGCAAGGCGCGACCCTCGAGCGCCTGGGGCGTATCCCCGAGGCCGTGACCCTCTATCAGTCCGTCGTGGCCGAGCGACCGGAACTGGGCGACGTCTGGTACGATCTGGGTCGGCTTCTGCGGCGCATGCGTCGCCTCGACGACGCCCTGGCCGCCTATGATCAGGCCCTGGCCCAGGGCGCGCGCGACCCGGAAGAAGTCCATCTGAACCGCGCCGTGATCCTTGCCGAGGATCTGAACCGGCCCGATGCGGCCGAAACCGAGCTGAAGACCGCGCTCGCCCTTGCGCCCGCCTATGCGCCAGCCTGGCTCAATCTGGGCAATCTATACGAGGACGCCGGGCGACGCGATGAAGCGCGGCAGGCCTATGAGTCCGTCCTGGCCGTCGAACCGAGCCACGGCACGGCCCTGGCGCGGCTTGCGGGGGTGCAGGCGACGGCGACGTCCGACGATCCCCTGATCGGTCGGCTGCGCTCCGCCCTGGCAGCCACGCCTGAAGGGCTGGGACAGGCGGATCTGGGCTTCGCCCTGGGGCGGATTCTGGACGCGGCGGGCGATTATCACGCCGCCTTCCACGCTTATGTCGCCGCGAACCAGGCCAGCGCCGCCCTGGCCCGCGCCAAGGGCGTCGTCTACGATCCGGCCAAGGCCGAGGCCCTCGTTGATCGCATTATCGCGGCGACGCCGGCGCCGGTTGCCGCCCTGGATGACGATGATCCCGCAGCGGCGCCGATCTTCATCTGCGGCATGTTCCGCTCCGGCTCGACCCTGGTCGAGCGTATCCTGGGCGGACACAGCGGGGTTCGCGCCGGTGGAGAGCTGGACCTGCTGCCGACCCTGGCCGCCAATGTCTTCAATCCCTTCCCAGAAGCCCTGGGCGTGTTCGACGACGCCAGCCGGCGCAAGATCCGTGACGTCTATCTGAACGCCGTGCGCGAGCGCGTGCCCGGCGTCGGGGTGGTCACGGACAAGCGCCCGGACAACATCCTCTACATCGGCCTGGCCAAGACCCTGTTCCCCAAGGCCCGGATCATCCACACGGTGCGCAATCCGATCGACAACGCCCTGTCGGTCTTCTTCCTGCACCTGTCCTACGACATGGCCTATGCGCTGGACCTGGAGCACGCCGCCCACTGGACGGCCCAGGAACGACGGCTGGCGGCGCACTGGAAATCGGTCTGGCCGGATGATGTGTATGAGGTCGACTACGACGACCTGGTGGCGCGGGGCGAGCCGGCCGTGCGCGATCTGGTGGCGGCCTGCGACCTGGCGTGGGAGCCGTCGGTGATGGACTTCCATCAGCGCCAGGGGCCGGTCCGCACAGCCAGCGTCTGGCAGGTGCGCGAACCGCTTTACGCCCGGGCCTCGGGGCGGTGGAAGAATTATGCGCCGCATCTGGACGATCTGCGCGCGGCTCTGGCCCGATACGGCCTGGACGGGTAGGGAGGCGGCCATGTCCGCTTCTTCCGACTTCGCCGCCGCCGAACTCACGCCCCCCGCCGTCATCCTCGACAAGTCGCAGATGGCCGAGAACATCGGCGCTGTGGCGCGGGTGATGGCGAACTTTGGCCTGACGGACCTGCGTCTGGTGACGCCGCGCGACGGCTGGCCCCAGGAACGGGCCTGGGCCACGGCCTCGGGCGCCGACTGGGTGCTGGAGGGGGTGCGGGTGTTCGACAGCGTCGCCGAGGCGGTCGCCGACCTGAACACCGTCTTCGCCACCACCGCCCGCCCGCGCGAGACGCGTCAGCCGGTCCGCACCCCGCGCGAGGCCGGCCGTATCCTGTACGACGACACCGCCTCGGGCCTGAAGACCGGCCTGCTGTTCGGCGGCGAGCGGGCCGGGCTGGAGACGACCGACATCGCCCTGTGCGCCGGCATCGTCACCATTCCCATCGACCCGAAACACCATTCGCTGAACCTGGCCCAGGCGGTGGCGATCAACGCCTATGAGTGGCGCACCCTGATCCTTGACGCCCCGCCGCCCCGCTTCCGCGACAGCGAGCCGCCGGCGTCGAACGAACTGCTGGTCGGCATGTACGAACATCTGGAGGCGGAGCTGGAGCACGGCGGCTTCTTCTATCCCCCCGAGAAGAAACGTTCGATGAGCCAGAACCTGCGGGTCATGCTGGGCCGCGCCGCCTTCTCCGAACAGGAGGTCGCCACCATGCGCGGCGCCATCCACGCCCTGGCCAAGGGGCGGGGGCGTGTGCTGGCCAAGCTGGCGGCCGAGCGGGCGGAGAAGGCGAAGACGGACGAATAGGGCTGGCGCCCCTGGTCTTCGTCAACAGACCAGGATGAGGCTGGGCCGATCGTTCAGTGGATGGCTTCGCCATGCTGGGTATAGTCCAGCCCCTCGACCTCTTCGTCCTTGGTGACGCGCAGGCCCGTGGTGAACTTGCAGATCATCAGGACGGCGAAGGTGCCCACCGCGCTCCAGACAATGGCGCCGCCCAGGCCGAGCGCCTGTTTCCACACCGTCGCGCCCTCGGACAGGGCGTTGACGCTGGTGGTGGCGAAGACGCCGGTCAGCAGGGCGCCGACGATGCCGCCGATCCCGTGCACGCCGAACGCATCCAGGCTGTCGTCGTACTTCAGCGCATGTTTCAGCCAGACCGCGCCGGCATAGCAGGCCGGCCCGGCGATCAGTCCGATGAAGAAGGCGCCCTTGGGATCGACGAAGCCGGCGGCGGGCGTGATGGCGACCAGACCGCCGACGATGCCCGAAAGCAGGCCCAGCAGGGTCGGGCGCTTGCGGTCGAACCATTCCACCGCCATCCAGCTCAGGGCCGCAGCCCCGGCGGCCAGAATGGTGTTGAAGGCGGCGGTGGCGGCCAGGGCATCGGCCGCACCCGCCGAGCCGGCGTTGAAGCCGATCCAGCCGACCAGAAGCAGGCCGGTGCCGATGGCGCTATAGACTAGGTTGGCGGGGGCCATGTTGTCGCGGCCGAAGCCGTGACGCGGCCCCAGAACCAGGGCGCAGACCAGGCCGGCGACGCCCGCGCTGACGTGGACGACCGCCCCACCCGCGAAGTCGAGCACGCCCAGACCGCCCAGATAGCCGCCGCCCCAGACCTGATGACAGATCGGCGCATAGACGATCAGGTGCCACAGGGCGAAGAACAGCAGGCTGGCCGAGAACTTCATCCGCTCGGCGAAGGCGCCGGCGATCAGGGCCGGGGTGATGATGGCGAAGGTCATCTGGAAACTGACGAACAGCAGCTCCGGCAGGCCGGGCAGCAGACTGTGCGCCGTCTGCATCGTGACCCCGTTCAGGAAGGCCGCCTGGACCCCGCCGATCAGGCCATTGACCGCCTCCGGTCCCTTGCCGAACGACAGGCTGTAGCCGACCAGGAACCACAGCACCGAGACGATGGCGAAGGCCGCCGCCGACTGGGCGATGACGCTGATGATATTCTTCTTCCTGACCATGCCGCCATAGAACAGCGCCAGACCCGGCAGGGTCATCAGCAGCACCAGGGCGGTGGACGTCAGGATCCAGGCGGTCGCCGCATTGTCGATCACCAGGGGCGCCTGGTGCGCCAGCAGGGGCGCGGCGGCGGCTGGAGAGGCGACCGCCGCCCCGACTAAGGCGACGGCGGAAAAGGCGGCGGTTCGGGTCATTTCAGGCGTCTCGGGGAGGAGAGGTAAGGAACGGCTCAGGCTGAAGTCTTAAGCCGTTCCTCCGCCCTGACAATGTCCGTGAGCGGCAGGATCCGCACGAAACGGTCAAGCGTGGCTTCCCAGTCGCCCAGCAGGCGCCGCGCCAGGGGAGAACCCGTCGCCGCGAAGTGGGCCTCGACCAATCCGCGCAGCCGTTCGGCCGCCGCCGTGTCGATGTCGGCCACTCCGGCCAGGTCGCCGTTCAGGGCCCGTTCGGCGAAGCCGGGCTGGTCCAGTACGAACAGCTCGCCGCCGCTCATGCCCGCCGCCAGGTTCCAGCCGACTGCGCCCAGCACCACGACGCGGCCGCCGGTCATATATTCGCAGCCGTGTGCGCCCAGACCCTCGACCACCGCCTCGGCGCCCGAGTTGCGCACCGCGAACCGCTCGCCCGCCGCACCGGCGACGAACAGCCGGCCCGAGGTGGCGCCGTACAGGGTGGTGTTGCCGCAGATCAGCTGATCCTCGCGCCATTCGGGCGTGCGGACCGAGATCTCGGCGCCCGAGAGCCCCTTGCCGACATAGTCGTTGGCCTCGCCGGTCAGGTGCAGCTCGAGCCCCTTGGCGGCGAAGGCGCCGAAGCTCTGGCCGGCGATGCCCTCCAGACGCAGCTTCAGGCGACCCGCAGGCCCTTGGGCGCCGAAGCGCCGCACGATGGCGGAAGAGACGGCCGCGCCGACGGTGCGCTGGGTGTTGTTCAGCGGATAGGACAGTTCCAGCGTCTGGCCGCGATCCAGGAAGCGCACCGCGTCCTTCAGCACCCGGGCGTCCAGGCTGTCGGCGATGGGCTTTCTGACCTTGTCCGCCCATTTGCCGGCCGCGCCCTCGTCCACCCGAACCAGCAGGGGGTTCAGGTCCAGGTCATCCAGGTGCGAGCCGCCGCGCCGGACCTGACGCAACAGGTCGGTGCGGCCGATGATCTCGTCCATCGTCCGGGCGCCGATCGAGGCCAGGATCTCGCGCGTTTCTTCGGCGATGAAGGTGAACAGGTTCACCACCTTGTCCGGGGTGCCGGTGAACTTCTCGCGCAGCCGCTCGTCCTGGGAACAGACGCCGACGGGGCAGGTGTTCGAATGGCACTGGCGCACCATCAGACAGCCCATGGCGATCAGGGCGGCGGTGCCCACGCCGTATTCCTCGGCGCCCAGCATGGCGGCGATCACGACGTCGCGGCCGGTGCGGACCCCGCCGTCGGTCCGCAGCGTCACCGAGCCGCGCAGATTGTTCAGCGTCAGCACCTGATGGGCCTCGGCCAGGCCGATCTCCCACGGCAGGCCGGCATGCTTGATCGAGGTCTGGGGCGAGGCGCCGGTGCCGCCGTTGTGGCCGGCGATCAGGATGGCGTCGGCATTGGCCTTGGCCACCCCCGATGCGATGGCCCCGATGCCCGAGGCGGACACCAGTTTCACCGTCACCTTGGCGTCGGGATTGATGGCCTTCAGATCATAGATCAGCTGGGCCAGGTCCTCGATCGAATAGATGTCGTGGTGCGGCGGCGGGCTGATCAGGGTGGTGCCGGGCACGGCGTGGCGCATCCGAGCGATGAACTCGGTTACCTTGAAGCCGGGCAGTTGCCCGCCCTCGCCGGGCTTGGCGCCCTGAGCCACCTTGATCTCGATCTCGCGGCACTGGTTCAGATATTCGGCCGTGACGCCGAACCGGCCCGAGGCGACTTGCTTGACCGCCGAGTTGGCGTCGTCGCCATTGGCGCGCGGGTGATAGCGTTCCGGATCCTCGCCGCCCTCGCCCGAGACCGAGCGGGCGCCGATGCGGTTCATGGCGATGTTGAGCGTCTCGTGCGCCTCGGGGCCAAGCGCCCCCAGGGACATGGCCTGGGTCAGGAAGCGGCGGCGGATGTCCGACACGCTCTCGACCTGATCAACCGGAATGGCGACGCCCTCGCGGAAGTCCAGAAGGTCGCGCAGGGACAGGTCGGCCTGGGCGCGGACCGCTTCCGAGAACTGCTTGAAGCGGCGATAGTCGCCCCTGTTGCAGGCGTCCTGAAGCAGGTGGATGGTCTTGGCCTCGTGGGCATGGGCCTCGCCGCCTGAGCGGATCTTGAAGAAGCCCCCGATGGCGGGCGAGGGCAGGGCCTCGCCCCAGGCCACCTTGTGCCGCTTCATCGCCGCCTGTTCCAGACCGGCCAAGCCGATGCCGGAGATGCGCGACGGGGCGCCGGGGAAGAACTCGGCCGTCAGGGCGCGCGACAGGCCCAGCACCTCGAACTCGCAGCCGCCGCGATAGGCGGAGATGACGCTGATCCCCTTGCGCGCCAGGGTCTTCAGCAAGCCCGCCTCGATGCCGTGCTTGTAGTTCAGGCAGGCGTCGCGCAGCGTCAGGCCGGGATACAGGCCGCGATCCAGACGCTCCTGGAACAGGTCCTGGGCCAGCCAGGCGTTGACGGTGGTGGCGCCCACTCCGACCAGGACGGCGAACCCATGCGGATCAAGCGTTTCGGCCGTGCGGACGACGATCGAGCAATAGGTGCGCAGGCCCGCGCTGGTCAGCCGGCCGTGAACCCCGGCCGTGGCCAGGATCATCGGGGCGGCCAGACGGGTCGCCGAGCCTTGCTGATCGGTCAGCACGATCAGGGCCGCGCCGTCGCGGGCGGCGGCCTCGGCCTCGTCCATGATCCGATCCAGCGCCGCACGCAGGCCGGCGCCCGGTCGGGCGTCTTCGGTCGGGGTGTCGTAGCTGCAGTCGATGATCACGGTCGAACCGGCGCCGACGGTGGCGACCATCCGGTCGTACATGCCGTTGGTCAGGACGGGGCTGTCCAGCACGAAGACGTCGGTCTGGGCCGCTTCCTGGGCCAGGATATTGCCCAGGTTCTTGAACCGGGTCTTCAGGCTCATCGACCCCGCTTCACGCAGGGGGTCGATCGGCGGATTGGTCACCTGGCTGAAGTTCTGCCGGAAATAGTGGCTCAGCGGGCGCGGCAGGGCCGACAGCACCGCCGGCGGGGCGTCGTCGCCCATGGAGCCGACCGCCTCCTTGCCGTCGCGCACCAGGGCGTCCAGCAGCAGGTCCAGATCTTCGCGGCTGTAGCCGGCGGCGATCTGGCGACGCGTCAGATCCTCGCCCGAGGTCGAGCGGGGTTCCGGTCCGGGACCGATGATCGGCTCCAGATCGACCATATTGTCCAGCCACTCGGTATAGGGGTGGGCGGCGGACAGGGCGTCGATGGCCTCACGCTCGTCGTACAGACGGCCGTGCTTCATATCGACGGCGATCAGCTTGCCGGGGCCGATGTGCAGGCGGCGCTTCACCCGGCTTTCGGGGATCGGCACCAGGCCGGCTTCCGACCCGGCCATCAGCAGGCCGTCCACGGTTTCGACCGCACGCAGCGGGCGCAGGCCGTTGCGGTCCTTGCCGGCCACGATCCAGCGACCGTCCGCCGCGCAGATGGCGGCCGGGCCGTCCCACGGCTCCATCACCGCGTTGCAATAGGCGTAGAAGGCCCGGTGTTCGGCGGGCATGACCACATCGTCCTTGGCCCAGGCCTCGGGGATCAACAGGGCCTTGGCCATGGGCGCGGGGCGACCGGCGTGGACCAGCACCTCCATGACATTGTCCAGGGCGGCCGAGTCTGACCCGCCCGGCTGGACCACCGGCTTCACCTCGCGGTCGCGGTCTCCGAAGGCCTGGGCGGCCATGCGGATTTCGTGCGACTTCATCCAGTTGAGGTTGCCCTTCAGCGTGTTGATCTCGCCGTTGTGGGCCAGCATGCGGAAGGGCTGGGCCAGCTTCCATTCGGGGAAGGTGTTGGTCGAATAGCGCTGGTGGAAGACGGCGTAGGCCGAGACGAAGCGTGGGTCTTCCAGGTCGGGGTACAGGTTCCCCAGCAGTTCGGCCCGCACCATGCCCTTGTAGGCGATGGAGCGTGCGGACAGGGTGCAGATGTAGACGGCGGCCAGGTTCTCGGTCTTGACCGTCTTCTCGATGCGGCGGCGGCACAGATACAGCTCGCGCTCCAGCGCCTCGCCGTCCAGCGGCTGGCCGGCGTCGTCCAGAGGCGGGGCCAGCATGATCTGTTCGATCTCGGGCCGGGTGGCGCCGGCCTTGGTTCCCACGACCGACAGGTCGATGGGCGTCTGGCGCCAGCCATAGATCCAGAAGCCGGCGCGCAGGGCCTCGGTCTCGACGATGGCGCGGGCGCGATCCTGGGCGCCCAGGTCGGTGCGCGGCAGGAAGACCTGGCCGACGCAGATCGGGCCGGGACGCAGGGACTGACCGATCAAGGCCACCTGGTCGGCGAAGAAGCCCTGGGGCAGTTCGCACATGACGCCGGCGCCGTCGCCGGACAGGCCGTCAGGATCGACCGCGCCGCGGTGGGCCACGGCCTTCAGGCTGCGGATCGCATATTCGACCACGTCGCGGCGCGGCGTGCCGTCAATGGAGCAGACCAGGCCCACGCCGCAGGCGTCGCGCTCGGACGTGCGGTCATAGGCGTGGCCGGCTTCCAGGCGGTCGCGGGTCTCTTCGTACTTGTTCAGCCAATCGCCTTCTTGGGGCGCTATCGGCCGTTGGCCTAAATGAGCGGTCATGCCGCGACCTCCTCGGTGCGGGTCTTCAAATAGCGGTCGATCTCGGCGGCGGCGTCCTGGCCCTCTCGCACGGCCCAGACGACCAGCGAGGCGCCGCGCACCGCGTCGCCTGCGGCGAACACGCCGGGCAGGCTGGTGGCGAAACTGATCGAGCCGACCTTGATCGTGCCGTCGTCGCGCAGGCGAAGATTGGGTTCATGCGCCGCGAAAGGTTCGGGCGAGAAGCCCAGGGCCTCGATAACGATGTCGGCCGGAATGTCGAAGTCGGCGCCCGGCACGGGCACGATGTCGCGCCGCTCGCCAGGGGCCGCTTCGGTCAGTTGCATCCGCGCGGCGCGAACGCCGGTGACGGTGTCGCCTTGCGACAGCAGGGCCTTGGGCGCGCCCAGCCATTCGAAGACGACGCCCTCTTCCTCGGCGTTGACGACCTCGCGGGCCGAGCCCGGCATGTTCTCTCGGTCGCGGCGATACAGGCAGGTGACGGAGGCCGCCCCCTGGCGGATCGCCGTGCGGACGCAGTCCATGGCTGTGTCGCCGCCGCCGATGACGACCACCCGCTTGCCGCGCGCCTCGTGCCAGCCGTCTTGCTCGGCGTCGCCCAGGTCGCGTCGGTTCTGATGCGTCAGATAGGACAGGGCCGCCACGGTCGAATCCGGCCCGCGCCCCGGCGCCGACAGGATGCGGGGCTGATAGACGCCCATGGCCAGCAGGACGACGTCATGGCGCTCGCGCAGTTCGGTCAGGGTCACGTCCTTGCCGATTTCGCAGCCCAGCGCGAACTGGACGCCGCCGTCGATCAGGCGGTCCACCCGTCGTTGGACGACGTGCTTCTCCAGCTTGAAGCCGGGGATGCCGTAGATCAGCAGGCCGCCGGCGCGGTCGTGGCGGTCATAGACGGTGACCTGATAGCCTTCGCTGCGCAGGCGGTCGGCGGCGGCCATGCCGGCCGGGCCGGCGCCGACGATGCCGACGCTCTCGCCGCGCTCGGCCGCCGGACGGATCGGTTCGACCCAGCCGTTGGCGAAGGCCTGATCGCCCAGCCAGGCCTCGACCGAGCCGATGGTGACGGCGTCCCAGCCGGATTGGTTCAGGGTGCAGGCGCCCTCGCACAGCCGGTCCTGCGGGCAGATGCGGCCGCAGATCTCGGGCATGGTCGAGGTCAGGGACGCCACACGCCAGGCTTCACGCGGCTCGTTCTCGGCCGAAAGGCGCAGCCAGTCGGGGATGTTGTTCTGAAGCGGGCAGGCGTTCTGGCAGAAGGGCACGCCGCAGTCGGTGCAGCGCGACGCCTGTTTCTCGGCCGTCTCGGTCGAGGGCGGAATCGTAATCTCGCCGAACCCGCGTGCGCGCAGTTCGGCTGAGGCCTTCGAGAGGCGGCGTGGTTCGACGACGAAAGTCCCGCCTTGCTTCAGGGTCTTATGCATGCCGCGCATATGCCGCAAATGGCGGGGCTCGCGCAATTACCGTTTGCGTGACAGGGGCTAAAGATGACTAAATTGCAAAAATAATCCCGCGTTGAATGCGTGGGAATGAATTCATTGCGCGGTTTTTCGGGTTCCGAACAGCAAACCTTGGCCGCTCAAGGCCGTGTCTGGCCCTGACCGCGCACCACATATTTGTAGGTCGTGAGTTGTTCCGCCCCGACCGGGCCGCGGGCGTGCAGGCGGGCGGTGGAGATGCCGATCTCGCCGCCGAAGCCGAACTCGCCGCCGTCGGCGAACTGGGTCGAGGCGTTGATCAGGACGATGGCGCTGTCCACCCGCGCCGCGAACCGTTCTGCGGCCTGGGCGTCCGTCGTGATGATCGCCTCGGTGTGGCCCGAGCCGTAGCGGGCGATGTGGGCCGTCGCTGCGTCCAGGTCATCGACGATCCGCACCGCCAGGATGGGCGCCAGATATTCGGTGGTCCAGTCGGCGTCGGTCGCCGGGATCATGGCGGGGACCAGGGCCAAGGCCTCGGCGTCGCCGCGCAGTTCGCAGCCGGCGGCGATCAGGTCGGCGGCGACCGGGGGCAGCAGGCGAGCGGCGCCGGCGCGGTCCACCAGCAGGGTCTCGGTCGCGCCGCAGACCGACACCCGCCGCATCTTGGCGTTCAGCACAATGGCGCGGGCGGCGTCCAAATCGGCCGCCTCGTGCAGATAGGTATGGTTCAGACCCTCAAGATGGCTGAGCACCGCCGTCTTCGCCTCGGCCTGGACCCGCGCGACCAGACTCTTGCCGCCGCGCGGAATGATGACGTCGATAGCGCCGTCCAACCCGCCTAGCATCAGGCCCACGGCCTCGCGATCCGGCGTATCGACCAGTTGCACCGCGTCGGCGGGCAGGCCGGCCAGCGCCAGGGCTTCGCCAATCAGCCCGGCGATGGCCAGAGATGACTGGAGACAGTCCGATCCGCAGCGCAGGATGGCGGCGTTCCCGGAACGGATGCACAGGGCGGCCGCGTCGGCGGTGACATTGGGCCGGCTCTCATAGATGACGCCCAGGACCCCGATGGGGGTGCGGACCCGGGCGATGTCCAGGCCGTTGGCCGGGGTCCAGCGTTCGGTCTCGACGCCCAGGGGGTCGGGCACGGCGGCGATGGTCGCCACGGCCTGGGCCATGCCGGCGACGCGCGCGGGCGTCAGCGACAGCCGGTCAATCAGGGCCTCGGTCATGCCGTTGGCGCGGGCGGCGTCCACATCGCGGACATTGGCGGCCAGGATGTCGGTTTCGGCGGCCGTCAGCTTTTCGGACAGGATCTCCAGTGCGCGGGTGCGGGCGGCGGCCGTCGCGTCGCGCAGGCCGGCGGCGGCGGCGCGGGCGCGGCGGCCCCTTTCTAGCATCTGAGTGTCGAGCATTCGGGTCTCAAGATCGGTCATCGGTCGTCCAAAACCATATCGTCACGGTGGATCAGCACTGCGGCGCCGCGATAGCCGAGGATGGCCTCGATCTCGTCGCTGCGGCGGCCCCGGATGCGGGCGGCTTCGTCGGCGGCGTAGGCGGCCAGGCCCACCCCGACCGAGGCGCCGTCCAGATCGGTCAGGCGCACGCAATCGCCCTTTTCGAAGTCGCCGGTCACGGCCGTCACGCCTGCGGGCAGCAGGCTTTTACCGGCGGCCAGGGCCGTCACCGCCCCGGCGTCCAGCGTCAGGGTTCCTGCCGGCGACAGGCTGCCGGCGATCCATTGCTTGTAGGCGGCCATGGGGCCGTCGGGGGCGGTGATCAGGGTCGCGCGGGCGCCGTCCGCTATGGCCGCCAAGGGCGACAGGGTCTGGCCCGAGGCGATGATGGTGGCGCAACCGGCCGAGCGGGCGATCTGGGCCGCCGCCAGCTTGGTCGCCATGCCGCCGGTCCCGACCCCGGCCTGTGCGTTGGCGCCCCCGCCCATGGCCAGGATGTCAGGGCTTAGCGTCTCGATCAGCGGCAAGTGGGCGGCGTTGGGATCGCGGCGCGGGTCGGCGGTGTAGAGGCCGTCCACATCCGACAGCAAAATCAGCAGGTCAGCCCGCGCCAGCTGAGCCGTGCGCGCGGCCAGACGATCGTTGTCGCCGTAGCGGATTTCTTCCGTCGCCACGGTGTCGTTTTCGTTGACGATGGGGATGACCCCATGGCCCAGCAGGGCCTCGACGGTGGCGCGGCCGTTCAGCCAGCGACGGCGGCGTTCTGTGTCGTCGCGGGTCAGCAGCACCTGGCCGACGACCAGATCGTGCGGCGCCAAGGCCTCGGACCAGGCGGCCATAAGCAGGGACTGACCGACCGAAGCCGCCGCCTGCTTGTCCTCCAGCCGCGTCCCCAGGTTCGGCAGACGGCCGCGGCCCAAGGCGATGGAGCCCGACGAGACGACAATGATCTCGCGCCCCTCGGCCTTCAGGCTTGCCAGATCACGAGCCACGGCCGCCAGCCAGTCGTGCGTCGGCCGCCGGGTTTCGGCGTCGATCAGCAACGAAGATCCGATCTTGATCACGACCCGGCGCGCCGCAGCCAGGGCGGAAGCGGCGTCCGGGCGAGGAGCGGGGCAGGCGACTTGGGACATGAAGGTTTCTCTAACGCGACTGTTCGGGCTTGTCTCTTGCTGTGTCGGCCTTCACAGCAAGCGAATGATGGAAACTCTTTCCCCGATCGCCGCCGGCGCCCTGGGCAGTCTGGCGGCGGGCATGATGACGGCGGTGGGCGCCGTGCCCATGCTGTTCCTAAAGAAGCCGAGCGAGCAGACCCAGAGCGTGCTGCTGGGTTTCGCCGCCGGGGTCATGCTGGCGGCGTCCTTCTTCTCGCTGATCATTCCCGGCGTGGACGTGCTGCAAACCGGCGGCGCGTCTCAGGCCTGGGCGGCCGGGACGATGGCGGCGGCGGTGCTTATCGGTGCGACGGCCATCGGCCTGATGAACCGTTTCGCGCCTGTGGACATGCTGGCCATCGGCCCGGCCCAGTCCAAGGATCTGGCACGGCGCATCTGGCTGTTCATCATCGCCATCACCCTGCACAACTTCCCTGAAGGCGCGGCCGTGGGCGTTAGTTTCGGCGGCGGCGACATGCACCAGGGGCTGGCCACGGCCCTGGGGATCGGCATCCAGAACATGCCGGAAGGCCTGGCTGTCTCGGCCGCCATGGCGTCTTTGGGCTATGGTCGCGGGCCGGCTTTTCTGGGCGCGCTGGCTTCCGGCCTGGTCGAGCCGGTCGGAGGCCTGATTGGCGCCGGAGTGGTCGGAATGTTGCCCGGCGCCCTGCCGTGGGGTCTGGGTCTGGCGGCCGGCGCGATGATCTATGTCGTCACCGCCGAGATCATTCCGCAGACGCGCGAACAGTCCAAGGGCGACAGTTCGATGATCGGGTTGATGATCGGCCTGGTGGGCATGATGTTCCTGGATATCGCCCTAGGTTGAGCCGCTTATCGCGGTTGGCGGCGGGACAGTTACATCATTTACATCCGGCGCGGGTCTGGACGGCGCCCGCCGCCAGAGGTTAGGCCACCAAACTCGCAGTCCGGTCTTCCCCGCCAGAACTTCCCGAAGGAGCGCCCCATTAAGACGCGACCTATAAAGCCTTCGGCTTCCCGTCGAAACTTCTTGTCTGGCCTGGGGCTTCTGGCCCTGATGGGCACCGGAGTCTTCCCCATGCCTGTTTCCGCTGAAACCTCGCGCACCGTGCAACGCCACCGCCAGAGGATCGAGGATCTGATCGCGGCGATGACGGTCGAAGAGAAGGCGGGGCAGCTGAACCTGTTGGCCGACCCGTTCCGCTGGATGCCGACGGCGGTCAACCCGCTGGACGGCACCGGCGATCCCGCGCGCGTCACCGCCATGATCCGCGAAGGCAAGGTCGGCAGTCTGTTCAACGGCATCGGCGCCGAGACCGGCCGCCGCATCCAGCAGGTGGCGATGGAGGAAAGCCGGCTGAAGATCCCGCTGCTGTTCGCGGCGGATGTGATCCATGGCCTGTCCACTATCTTCCCCGTGCCCCTGGCCGAGGCCGCGGCCTTCGACACCGAGCTGGCGCGCCGTACGGCCCGCGCGGCGGCGGTCGAAACGGCGGCGTCCGCCGTGCACCAGACCTACGCCCCCATGGTGGATGTGGCGCGCGACCAACGCTGGGGCCGCAATGTCGAGGGCGCCGGCGAGGACGTGCTGCTGAACAACCTGTTGGCCGCCGCCCGGGTGCGCGGCTTCCAGGGCGACAAGGGGCTGGACGATCGCGACGCCGTCCTGGCCACCGCCAAACATATGGCCGCCTATTCGGGCGCCATCGGCGGGGTCGAGTACAACACCACCGACATGAGCGAACAGACGCTGCGCGGCGTCTTCCTGCCGCCGTTCAAGGCTTCGGTGGAAGCGGGCGCCCTGTCGATCATGAGCGCCTTCAACGATGTGAACGGCGTGCCCGCTTCCGGCAGCCGCAAGCTGCTGACCGACATCCTGCGCGGCGAATGGGGTTTTGAGGGCTTTGTGGTCTCTGACTACACCTCCGAACAGGAACTGGTCGCCCACGGCTTCGCCGAGGACGGCCGCGACGCGGCGCGCATCGCCTTCAACGCCGGCGTCGATGTCTCGATGGTGTCGGGCCTCTATCTCGAACACCTGCCCAGCCTGGTGGCGAGCGGCGAAGTGTCGATGGCGCGGCTGGACGAGGCGGTGCGTCGCCTCTTGACCACCAAGGCGGCCCTGGGCCTGTTCGACGATCCCTATCGCGGCACCGACCCGGTGCGCGAAAAGGCCGTGGTCGGCTCGCACGACCACATCGCCCTGTCGCGCGAGGCCGGCCGCAAGTCGCTGGTCTTGCTGAAGAATGACAACCAGCTTCTGCCGCTGAACAAGAGCCAGAAGATCGCCCTGGTCGGCCCCTTCGCCGACGACGTGGACAATGTCTGGGGCCCGTGGACCATCTGGGGCGCGCCGGAGCGTCGGGTTTCGCTGGAGGCCGGCTTCCGCGCCGCCATGACCGATCCGCAAACCCTGACCGTCGCGCGCGGTTCGGGCATTGAGACCCCGCTGGACGGCGGCATCGAAGACGCCATCCGCGCCGCCGCAAACGCCGACGTCATCGTCCTGGCCATCGGCGAGAGCCAGAAGATGTCGGGCGAGGCCCAGTCGCGCACCGAGATCGTCGTCCCGGCCCCGCAGCAGGCCCTGGTCGACGCCATGGCCGCCACCGGCAAGCCGATGGTCATCCTGCTGCGCAACGGCCGAGCCCTGGCGCTGGAGGGCAATGTCAAGAACGCCCAGGCCATCGTCGTCACCTGGTTCCTGGGCGAGCAGATGGGTAACGCCGTGGCTGACGTGATCTTCGGGTCGCACGGCCCGTCGGCCCGCCTGCCGGTCAGCTTCCCGCACAAGTCCGGTCAGCAGCCCTATTCGTACGACCACAAGAACACCGGCCGTCCGGCCAATCCGGCCCTGCCGATCGAGGAATACAAGGCCCGCTATCGCGAGACGACCAATACGGCCCTGTATCCGTTCGGCTACGGCCTGACCTATGGCGATGTGGCCTATGGTCCGGTTGAGATGGCGAGCAATGAACTGGCCTGGGCCGGAACCTTGGACGTGGCCGTGACCGTCGCCAACCGGGGCGCACACGTCGCCGAGGAACTGGTGCAGCTCTATGTCCACGACCGGGTCGCCAGCCTGACCCAGCCGGGGCGGTTGCTGAAGGACTTCAAGCGGGTGACGCTGCGACCGGGCCAGACCGAGACGGTGCGTTTCACGCTGAACGCCCGTCAGTTGGGCTTCATCGGTGCGGACAACGCCTATCGGATCGAGCCGGGCCTGTTCGATCTGTGGCTGGCGCCCCATGCCCAGGGCGGTTCGACGGCCCAGTTCCGGCTGGTTGGACCGGCGTAAGATGCGGATGGTCGTTGACCCGGCGCACGGCAGGGCTTAACGACCCCGCCGTTTGTCTCCGGCCTCCGTTTAGGCTGGATTCGTGTGTAGGAGCGCGCCCATGACGACCAAGATACTTCCGGGCGCTACGGGCGTCCTCGCGCTCGCCGACGGCACGATCCTGCAAGGGATCGGCGTCGGCGCTGTCGGATCGGCGCTGGGTGAGGTGGTCTTCAACACCGCCATGACCGGCTATCAGGAAATCCTGACCGACCCGTCCTACATGAGCCAGATCCTGGCCTTCACCTTCCCCCATGTCGGCAACACCGGCACGAACGTCGAAGATATCGAACAGATGGGCGGCGGTTCGGACACCTCCGCGCGCGGCGCCATTTTCCGCGACGTGCCGACCGATCCGGCCAACTATCGGTCCGACGCCAGTTTCGACGACTGGATGAAACGGCGCGGCGTGGTCGGGCTGGCGGGCGTGGACACCCGCGCCCTGACCAAGATTATCCGTGACAAGGGCGCCCCCCACGCGGTCATCGCCCATAATCCGGACGGCCAGTTCGATCTGGACGCCCTGATCGCCCAGGCGCGCGCCTGGACCGGTCTGGTCGGCCTGGACCTGGCCAAGCCCGCCTCGACGCTTCAGGCGTTCGAATGGGACGAGGGCCTGTGGGAATGGCCGGAAGGCCACCCCAAGACGCAAGGGCGCAAGACCGTGGTCGTCATCGACTATGGGGTGAAGCGCAACATCCTGCGCGCCCTGGCCTCGACCGGCGCCAAGATCACTGTGGTCCCGGCCACGACGACGGCGGAAGAGGTTCTGGCGCGCAATCCCGACGGCGTCGTCCTGTCGAACGGTCCGGGCGATCCGGCCGCGACCGGCGAATACGCCGTGCCCGAGATTCAGAAACTGGTCGCCAGCGGCAAGCCCCTGATGGGCATCTGCCTGGGCCACCAGATGCTGGCCCTGGCCCTGGGCGCCAAGACGGTGAAGATGGAACAGGGCCACCACGGCGCCAACCATCCGGTCAAGGATCTGACCACCGGCAAGGTCGAGATCGTGTCGATGAACCACGGTTTCACCGTTGATCGCGACAGTCTGCCCGAGGCCGTCACCGAAACCCACGTCAGCCTGTTCGACGGCACCAACTGCGGCATCGCCGTCAAGGACAAGCCGATCTTCAGCGTCCAGCACCACCCCGAGGCCTCGCCCGGGCCGGCCGACAGCCTGTATCTGTTCGACCGGTTCGCCGACCTGATGGGCCCGCGCTGACGCCATGAAACAGGGGGCGGTCCGGTCGGACTATCTGGACTGGCTGGCCCAGGCGCTGGAGGTCGGACGCCGGATCACGCCCTTGCCCGATGGCGATGCGGTGGTCGGCTACGCCACCGGCTATGACGCCGCCGACATCGCGCCATTCGTGCTGTCGTTGCGGGCCGTGTTCGACGGTTCGGTCGCGCTTGTGGTGGATGCGGATGCTGAGCTGCGCGCCTTCCTGGCCGAGCATGGCGTGACCGCCGTCGATGCGCCGGTCTGGCGCGGCTGGGCGCCCCATCCGGTGATGCAGAGGTTCGTGGCCTTCGCCGGTCTGCTGGGCGACCGGCCCGGCGCGGCCCTGGCCTGCGACGTGCGCGACGTCATCTTCCAGGCCCCGCCGTTTGAGCGGCCGCCGGCGGGGGTGGAAGCCTTCGTCGAGGCCGAGGCGCCCTTGGCCGACCATGCTTTCAACATGAAGTATCTGCGCGCCCTGTTCGGCGAGGCCCAGGCCGCGCAACTGGGCGACAAGGCCTGTCTGTGCGTCGGGACGGTTCTCGGTCCTCGGGCCGAAGTCGCGCGCCTGTCGCGGTTGATCCTGTCGCTGGCGGCCACGCCCCGGTCTGAGATCGGCGGGGCTTTCGGCGCCGATCAGGCGGCCTTCAACATGGCGATCCACCAAGGACTGACAGCGGCGGCGATCCAACCGAACTACGGCCGGGTCGCGACCTTGGGCCTGACGCCGGGGGAGGGGTTGGCGTTCAGTGAGGGCCGCGTGGTCAATCCGGACGGCACGGTCAGCCCTATCGTCCACCAGCATGATCGACATCCCCACCTTGCGAAGGCCGTGCACGACCTTTGGGGCGGCGGCTTTGAGCACCGCGAACGGGTCCGCCCGAAGTCGGCGGCGCGGAGGCTCGACAAGCTGAAGGCGTCGCTGCGCCGGCGGACCCCCGAGCTGCGTTAAGCTCTTGCCTAAGGCAGGGGCGCGAAACTCTTGTCCTCGCGCAGGGCGCTGGCCTTCTGCACCGCCATAGGGGCGGCGTGCAGCCAGTAGTCGGCGTCATCAAGCCGCTGCTCACGACGGCGTTCAAGGCCGCGCATCCGCCTGAGGGCGGCGTTTTCCAGCAGGCGCGCATGCAGGGCGCGGGGTGTCGGTTCAGAAATGGCGGAAGAGCCGGGGACGGCGACGGTGTCGGGGCCTTGGGGCTCCACCGCCGGACGGGCGATGGCGATAAACATGGACCACTCGGATGTGAGACAGGCGCTTCTGCACCGAGACGACAGTGGGTTAACCACAACGGCTGTGGATAGTTCCTGTATGCGTTCGAAAAAAGTCCGTGAATCGATAGGCTTACTCGCCTCGATCCGGCCCAAATGGTTGGGGTTTGGTTAATCCGGGATCGGAGTGACTTCTCAACGATCCGCCGGTGGCAGTCCCTAGGGGAGTCGAACCCCTCTTTTCAGGTTGAAAACCTGACGTCCTAACCGATAGACGAAGGGACCGCGGCCGGGGCGGCGCATTTGCCCCGGATCGGCCCCTTCTGCAAGCAAAAAATCAGGCGGCCTCGGCCTTGGCCGGGACGACGGCGTCCAGGGCCGGGAACAGGTCGGCGATCAAGTCCTCGACATGCTCCAGTCCGACCGACAGCCGCACCAGGCCGTCGACGATGCCGGCGGTGGCGCGCTGCTCCGGGGTCATGGCGGCATGGGTCATGGTGGCGGGGTGGGCGATCAGGCTTTCGACCCCGCCCAGGGATTCCGCCAGGGTGAAGATCTCCAGCGTCTCGACCAGGGCGCGCACCGCATCCGTGCCGCCTTCCAGTTCGAAGCTGAGCATGGCGCCCGGTCCTGCCTGTTGCGCGGCGACCAGGGCGTGGTTGGGGTGCGACTTCAGGCCGGGATAGTGAACCACCTTGACCGCCGGGTGGGCGGCCAGCCGTTCGGCGATCTTGCCCGCCGTGGCCTGTTGCCGCTCGATGCGGGCGAACAGGGTGCGCACGCCGCGCAGGGTCAGATAGGCGTCGAAGGGCGAGCCGGTCACGCCGGTGCAGTTGGCCCACCAGGCCAGGGTCTGATGATCCTCAGCGTCGGCCGAGATGACGGCGCCGCCGACCACGTCGGAATGGCCGTTGATGAACTTGGTGGTCGAGTGGACGACGAAGTCGGCGCCCAGCTTGATCGGGTTCTGCAGCGCGGGCGACAGGAAGGTGTTGTCGCACACCACCTTGGCCCCGGCGGCATGGGCGCGCGCGCAGATGTCGGCGACATCGACCAGACGCAGCAGGGGGTTGGACGGGGTCTCGACCAGAACCAGTTTGGGCTTCAGCGCCAGGGCGGCCTCAAGGGCTTGCGCATCGCCCTGATCGACCAGCAACAGGTCGAAATGCCCCTTCTTGGCGCGGGCGTTCAGCAGGCGGCAGGTGCCGCCGTAACAGTCGTGCGGGGCGACCAGCAGGTCGCCGGGCTCCAGCAGGGCCAGGGGCAGATCGACGGCCGCCATGCCGGTGGCGGTAATGACGCAGCCGGCGCCGCTTTCCAGCTCGGCCAGGGTCTCGGCCAGGACGTCGCGCGTGGGATTGCCCGAGCGGCTGTAGTCGTATTTCCGCTTCTGCTCGAAGCCGGCGAAGGAATAGTTCGACGACAGATACAGGGGCGGCATGACCGCGCCATGGGCCGTGTCCGAATCCACGCCTGTGCGGGCGGCGATGGTGTGCGGATTGGCGATACGGGTCATGCTTTAATGTCCTTGAAAGCGGCGCGGAGGATGTCGCCGACGAAGGCGTCCTCCTTCAGAAAGGCGTCGTGGCCATACAGGGAGGGCGCTTCGACGAAGCGCCACAGGGTCGGCAACCGCGCGGCCAGCTCGCGGATGTCGTCGATCGGCACCAGCCGGTCGGAGGTGAAGCCGATCAGGGTGACGGGGGTGGTTATGGCTTCCGGCGTCACGCTGTGACGGTCTAGCGAGTCGGACATCGACAGCCAGCGGGCCGGGGTGGTGTGGGTGCGATAGGCCTGGCCCCGCGCCGTCAGATAGTCGCAGACGGGATAGGCGCCGCCGACGGCCTGGGGCGCGGTGGTGTCGAACCGGTCGTTGAACTCTTCGGCCGTGCGGTAGGTGGTCATGGCCAGTTCGCGGGCCAGGGCGACGCCCTCTTCCGGGCGGCCGGCGGCGACGGCGAACTGGAGAATACGACGCTGGATGCCGCGCCAGGCGGTGGCCTGGGGGTGGGCGCGGTGGGCGGCCGAGACGATGATCAGCTGCTCGGCCCAGTCGGGATAAAGCTCGGCGAAGGCCAGGCCGACCATGCCGCCGTAGGAACAGCCGACGAAGGCGGCGACCCGCTCGATCTTCAGATGGTTCAGCACCAGGGCCAGCAGGCGGGCCTGATCGTGGGTGGTGATGGTCACCGGGGTGTCGGAGAATTCGGCGCCGGGCGCGAAATCGACGGCCAGAACCTGAAGGCGCGACAGATCGATCGGGCCGCGCACCGACACGGCGCCGGACCACCAGCCCAGACCGTTTGTCTCTGTCCGGTGGACGAAACGCCCAGCCGAGATGCCGCCGGCGACGACGACGACAGGGGCGCCGGCGCGGCCGTGGATGCGACCCACGATATTGGGCTGGCTCAGCCTTTCGCCCGAGGTCAGGCGGAAGTCGGCGGGGATGGGCACAATAATGTCGCGGGCGCCGCCGCGTTCACGGGGCGCCTGAGTCGGCTGTGGCCGACAGGCGGGCTCTTCAAGCAGGGATGTTTCAGCCAGGGTCATCTATCGTCGTCCGCATCGTTCTCGCCTCAGCAAGTCTCGGTGCGGTGACAGATCGTGGAGCGTCGTCTCGCCGATGCTCCACTCATCTCTCGCGATCCCGAAGGATCTCGCAGGAGTTGGCACCGTTTCGGATGGTAAGACCCGATGGTTGCCCCAGCGTCAAAGGGCCTAATCCCTCGGCTGGTCTTGATGAGTGACTTTACGTTGATCAATGCCAGGGCGCCGGTCAAGCGAAAAATTCGACCCTGACGTCCCGAGCGACTGACGGCGTGGGGCGTAAAACGGACCCAAAAGGCGCTGTCGTGAAAAAATCATCCAATACGACTTGACAGTCTGGGGGGCGTCCGATCACCCTAGGATCAGATTTCAATCGGAACCGCCTCGTGCAACAGCGCACCCTCATCGCCGAACTTTCGACCGTCGCCGGCCTCGCCGCGACGCGTCTCGGCATGATTATTGGCACCACCGGCACCACCACCACCATGCCCTCACGGGCGGGACGAGTTTAGCGCGCCGAACACCGGCAACCGCAGAACCCGAACCCCGCCCGGTCCGCCTGGCGGGGTTTTTCTATTCACCCCACCCCCTCTGAACATCCCCGAGAACCCCAAATGTCCGCCTCACTCGCCGTCGTAGAGAAGTCCGAGAGCCTCGATCCCAGCAGTCAGCTTACCGAGGTGGTGGTGCTGAAGTTCGGGTCGTCGATCCTGCGCAGCCCGGCGGAGGCGCCGCTGGTGGCCTCGGCCGTCTATGGCCATGTGCGGGCGGGGCGCAAGGTGGTGGCGGTGGTCTCGGCCTTCGGCGGGGCGACGGACCAGATGCTGGGTGAGGCGCGGGCCTTGGGCCTGGCCCATTCCAACGATCTGCTGCCCGGCTATGTGGCCCTGGGCGAGGAGAAGTCGGCGGCCCTGGTCGCCATCGCCTGCGACCGGATCGGCCTGGACGCCTGCGCCCTGTCGGTGCGGGAGCTGGGCATCGTCGCCGAGGGCGAGCCGGAGCATTCGCGCCCCTGCGGCCTGCGACCCGACCATCTGAAACAGGCGCTGGACCGGCACGAGGTGGTGGTGGTGCCCGGCTTCGGCGCGGTGCGGCCGGACGGGCGGATCGCCCTGCTGGGCCGGGGCGGATCGGACCTGACGGCGGTCTTCCTGGCGGCGGAACTGGGCCTGAAGAAGGTGCGGCTGGTGAAGGACGTCGACGGCCTGTACGACCACGATCCGAACGACCGGACGGCCCCGGCCCTGCGCTATCGCCGCGCGTCCTGGGACGTGGCGCGCAAGCTGGGCGGCGCCCTGGTCCAGCACGACGCCATCGACCTGGGCGAGAGCCGGGGCGTGGAGATCGAGGTTGCGGCCCTGGACCGGGCCGACGGCACCGTCATCGGCAAGAAGTCGGCCCCCCCTGGACCGGCGCCGGCTCTGCCGCCGCTGAAGGTGGCGGTCGCGGGCTGCGGCGTGGTGGGCGGCGGGGTTCTGGCCCGGCTGCTCAGCGATCCGCGCTATGACGTGGTCGGGGTGCTGGTGCGCGATCCGAAGAAGGTCCGCGACGTGGCCTGTCCCCAGTCCCTGTTCACCGCCGATCCGGCCGTCCTCTGGGCCAAGAAGCCGGACATCGTGCTGGAGGCCTTGTCGGAAGGCGAGGCGGGTCATGCGGTCATCCGCGCCGCCCTTGAGGCCGGCTGCGACGTGGCCAGCGCCAACAAACAGGCGGTCAGCCGCGATCCCGGCGGCTTGCAGGATCTGGCCAAGGCCCATGGCCGTCGGATCTTCTGGTCGGCCTCGGTCGGGGGCGGTTCGCCGATGATCGAGACGGTGCGGGCCGCCCGCGCCGCCGGCGAGGTGGTCGGGTTCGAGGCGGTGCTGAACGGCACGGTCAACTTCATGCTGGAGCGGCTGGGCGACGGCGCCGCCTTCGCCGAGGCCCTGGCCGACGCCCGTGCGGCGGGCTTTGCCGAGGAGGATCCGTCGGCGGATCTGGAGGGTCTGGACGCCGCCGCCAAGGTGCGGCTGCTGTGCCACGAGGCCTTCGGCCGCTCGCCCGACGGCGAGATCCCGCGCGACCATCTGACCGAGGCCACCTCGGCCGACGGCGGGGTGCGCCAGATCGGCGCCGCCCATTTGAAGGACGGGGTGATCACGCCGTCGGTCAAGCTGACGGGCGAGCACGGCGACCCGCTGTTCTCCGGCCTGCGCGGCGAGGGCAACGCCTTGAAGGTCTATGGCGCCGATGGGCGGGTGTGGCGCTGCCGGGGCCGGGGCGCCGGCCGCTGGGCCACGACCGAGAGCATCATGGCCGATCTGGCCGAGATCGTGCGCGCGCGCCGCGCCGACGCGGGCCTGAACTAGGTCATGGCCGTCTTCACTCCCGTCTCGTTCGACGAGGCCAGGCGGTTCCTGGCCGGCTACGACCTGGGCGAGGTGGTCGAACTGACCGCCATCGCCGAGGGGGTGGAGAACACCAACTACCGGCTGGAGACGCAGGCCGGATCGGCCCGGCGTCGGTTCGTCCTGACCCTGTTCGAGGCGCGGACGGACGAGGCGTCTCTGCCCTTCTGCCTGGGGCTGACGGCCCATCTGGCGGGGCGGGGCTTTCCCTGCCCGACGCCGATCGAGGATCGGTCGGGCGGCTGGCTGGGGCGGCTGAACGGCCGGGCGGCGGCGGTGATCGAATGGAAGACCGGCGCCTGGCTGCGCCATCCGTCAGAAGCCGATCAGGCGGCGGCGGGAGCGGTGCTGGCGCGGCTGCACCAGACGGCGTCCGGGTTCGTCGGGCGGCGGGACAATCCGGTCGGTCCGGCGATGTGGCGGCGGCTGGCGGACCGGTGCGCGGCGGGGGCTTCGGGCGAGGACCGGAGCTTGCTGGACCAGGTCGAGGCGGCGCTGGCGCGGCTGGATGATCCGCCCATTTCCCATGGTCTTGGGGACGATCTGCCGGTCGGGGCGATCCATGCCGACTATTTCCCCGACAATATCCTGTTCGAAGAGGGGGCGGTGTCGGCGGTGATCGACTTCTACTTCGGCTGCACCGGGCCGCTGGTCTATGACCTGGCCATCGCCCTGTCGGCCTGGGGCTTTGACGCCGAGGGCCGGGCCATGCCCGAGGCCCTGGCCGCCTTCCAGCGCGGCTATGAGGCGGTGCGGCCGCTGAGCGAGGCCGAGCGCGCGGCCCTGCCGCGACTGGGCGAGGCGGCGGCCCTGAGGTTCACCGTCACCCGCCTGCACGACCGCATCTTCCACGACCCGTCCAAACTGGTCACGCCCAAGGACCCGGCGGTCTTCCTGAGGCGGATGGACCACTGGCGGGCGCTGGAAAATGCATGATTAGACTCCGAAAAAATGGAGTCTATTTTCGTCTATTCTCGGGCGCGTGGTGAAATTGCACCGGGCGGAAAAGACGGTGCAATGTGCAAAAGAGTGCAATTTCGCCGGGGCGGCTGGGGTTCAGTTTTCAAAGATCGGGCAGGGAGTATGGCACGGTTTTGAGGGGCGCTGAGTAGAGGGCCGCTTGCGGGCGCCAGGGGGTTGAAAAGACGAGGGTTTGATTGTGGAATTAGGATGGGAAGCGGTCCTGAGCTCGCTCTCCCTCCCCTTCATGGGGAGGGGCGATCACGGAGTGATCGGGGTGGGGTTCGAAGGGGCGTGAGCGGGTGTTCGAACGGCCCCACCCGGGCTTCGCTGCGCTGCGCCGTCCCTCCCCATGAAGGGGAGGGAGAGGGGCGGTGAAATTGTCGCTGGAACGGAAGCGGGTTCCGGGATTTTCTTGGTTAGGCGGCCATGAGGGCCGTGCTCCCCGAGGATGAGAGACATGACCGACGAACGGATCGAGGGCGCCGCGTATCAGGCGAACGGCAAGACGAAAAAGGGTTTCGGCAAGCTGGTCGGCGACCAGAAGCTGCAGGTCGAGGGGGCGTTCGAGGACGCCAAGGGCCGGTCGCTGGAGACCTTCGGCAAGGCGATGGACGCGGTGGACCGGCTGGTCGAGAAGGCCCCGGTCGATTATCGCGACAAGGCCCGCGCCGTGGCCGGCGAGGCGCGCAAGCGGCCGCTGGTGACGACCCTGTCGGTGGCGGGCGTGGGCCTGATGCTGCTCGGGATGCTGACGCGGCGTCGATAGAAAATCTCCCTCCCCTTCATGGGGAGGGACGATCGCGCAGCGATCAGGGTGGGGCCCGTAAGGGCGCGAGCGAGATGGTCTGACGGCCCCACCCCGGCTGCGCCGCCCCTCCCCATGAAGGGGAGGGAGAGTTAGCGGATCGCGGCGAGGGCTGCGTCCATCGTGCCGTCGATGATGGTCATCCGCTCCGCCTGGTCGCCCAGGGCGGCGATGACGGGGGCGGGTTCGGGTTCGAAGCCGAGGACGCCCGAGACGAAGGCGCCGAACTTGGACGGGTGGGCGGTGGACAGGGCGACGACGGGGCCGGTCGAGCGGTCGAGGCGGCGGGCGGCGGCGAGGGCCACGGCCGTGTGGGGGCAGACGACGCGGCCCCAGGTTTTATAGGCGTGGGCGATCTCGGCGCGGGTCTCGGTCTCGTCGATGGAGACGGCCGAGACGGCGGCGCGCAGGGCGGCCAGCAGGTCGGGATCAAAGGTCACGGCGCCGTCGCGGGCGAAGGTTTCGAACACCGCGCGGGTGCGGTCGCCGTCGCGGCCGGTGGCCTCATAGACCAGGCGTTCGAAGTTGGACGGGGCCTGGACGTCCATGGAGACGCTGCCGCTTTCGACCGCCGGACGGCGCGAATAGAGGCCGTCGTTGATGGCGCGGGCCAGGGCGTCGTTCTGGTTCACCGCCGCGACGAAGCCGTTGCACGGCAGACCCATTTTGGTGGCGGCGATGCCGGCGAAGGCGTCGCCGAAATTGCCGGTGGGGACGACGAAGGTGGCCGGGCCGCCCAGCTGGGCCGTGGCCGAGACATAATAGGGGATCTGGCCCGCCAGACGCGCCCAGTTGATCGAATTGACCGAGGACAGACGGCCGCGTTCGCGCAGGGACTCCTCGGCCAGCAGCCCCTTCACCAGACGCTGGCAGTCGTCGAAGTCGCCGCGCACCGCCAGGTTCAGCACATTGTCGGCCTGGACCGTGGTCATCTGCTTGCGCTGAACCGGCGAGACGCGGTCCAGCGGGTGGAGCACGACCAGATCGACCGACTTGGCGCCGGCGAAGGCCCGGACGGCGGCGGCGCCGGTGTCGCCCGAGGTGGCGGTGAGGATGGTCAGACGCTCGCCCGACGCGGCCAGGGCCTCGTCCGTCAGGGCGGCGACCAGCTGCATCGCCAGGTCCTTGAAGGCGGCGGTGGGGCCGTGGAACAGCTCCAGCACGAACAGGCCGGGCTCCAGCTCCACCAGGGGGGTGACGGCGGGGTGGGCGAAGCCGGCGGCGAGGCGGTCCAGAGCGCGGTCCAGCGCCCCGGCGGGCAGGGCGTCGCCGATGAAGGGGGCGATGGCTTGCAGGGCGATGGACTTGTAGTCGGCGCCCTTGTCCCACGCGGACGGCGACAGGCTGGGCCAGGCGGTCGGCATATAGAGGCCGCCGTCGGGGGCGATGCCGCGCAGCAGGGCGTCGGTGAAATCGGTCTCGGGGGCTTGGCCGCGGGTGGAGACGTAACGGGCGCTTGAGGTGCTCATAATGGTCTGGTCGTAACCAGCCGGGGCGGCGGCGTCACCCGGTTTTTGGCGGTTTGGGGGAGGAAATTGTCGGGTGGGGGAGGAGGGTGCGCTTGTGCGACAAATTCATGCCGGGTCTTTGACGCCCTTTCACAAGCGTCCGACATCCCGGGGCTTGTCCCTAGGATCCAGACTCTCGGTGTCAGGGAGCGGCGCATTTTGCGGAAACACCGGGCGTATGGGCCCTCGGCACAAGGCCGAGGGTGACGAAGCCTGAACGGTGCTGCGACCATCCCCCGCTGGCGCCAGAGCGCGCGACGGTCCATGTCTGACGGATGAGACGACGCGATCTTTTGATCCGGCTGGGGCTGGTCGCCGGGGCTGTGGGCGGGGCCTGGTGGCTGCGCGACCATGTGCTGTGGAAGGGGCCGGCGGTCGGGTTTGCGGCGGACGGATCGTCCGGCTGGCTGGACTATGCCGAGCGGCGGGCGCCGACGCCGACGGTGGAGGCGACGGTCAATGGGGTGGGGGTGCGGGCTCTGGTGGATTCCGGGGCGCAGTATTCGGTGATCGATCGGTCGCTGGTGCAGCGGCTGGGCCTGACCGATGTCTTCAACATTCCGATGGTGGCCTACGGCGTCGGGGGCGAGCCGCAGATGGGGCGGGGCGCGGCGCTGGATGTGGCGGTCGGGGGGCTGAGGCTGGACGGATTGCGAGCGGCGATCCTGGATCTGGGGCCGCTGGCGGGGGAACAGGGGCTGGGGGCGCCGCTGATCCTGGGGCAGGACGTGCTGCGCGAACTGGTGCTGGAACTGGACACGGGACGCCGGCGGATGCGGTTCCTGGCGGCTGAGGCCTGGGCGCCGACGCCGGATATGGTTTCGGTGGCCGTGAGCCGGGCGGGCAAGGCCTTGCAGGCGGGGATCACGGTCGAGGGGGCGACGGTGGAGGCGGTGATCGACACCGGCGCCTCGGCCGTTTTGGCGGTGACGCGTGAGACGGCCCAGGCGGCGGGTCTGCTGGACGGGCGCGAGCGGCGGCCGGGGCAGAGCCTGGTGCTGGGCGGGGTGGTGCGGGCTGAGACGGTCACGGTGCGCACCCTGACGTTCGGCGATGAGCTGTATCGCAATGCGGAGGTGGCCATCTATGACGACGTGCCTGTGCCGGGCTTCCCCAAGGCCCTGATCGGCATGGGGGCGTTTGAGGATCGGCGGCTGGCGCTGGACCTGGGCGGGGTGCGGCTGTTCATGAGCCGGCCGCTGGAGATCACGGTGGGGCGGTAGGTCGGAAATGGAACGGGCCACCTCCCCGTCGGCGAAGGCCGACGGGGAGGACAGGCGGGAGCGTCAGCGAACGCCAGGAGGGGGCGACTCGGTGTCTGAAGTGGGCAAGTCATCACCGCCGCCGGAGTCGCCCCCTCCTGATCGCTGCGCGATCTGTCCTCCCCGCGCGCCTTCGCGCGCGGGGAGGTGACGGCTATCCCTGCACCTTCTCGGTGATGAAATGCCGGCCCTGTTTGTCTTCGATTTCGACGACCCAGAGGTCGGGGTCGTAGGTGCGCTGGCGGGCGATGTAGGCGTCCAGTTCGGATTCGCTGTCCGAGGTCACCGGCTGGATCCACAGGCGTTCGCCGTCGGCGCCGAAGGCCTCAGTGTAGAGTTTGGCCGTGCGGGTCGCGGTGTCATAGGCCTTGACGATGACCGAGCCGGCGCGGTCGTCGCCCTTCTTGACCACGGTCGCATAGGCGCCCTCGATCTCGGCGCGGCGGATCAGGGCGCTGACCCACAGGTCGCTGGATAGAAGCAATTCGCTAACCCTGTACGGAAACCAGACCCAAAGGCGGGATGTGCCAGGATCGGGGGATGAGGATAGGCCCTTCCCCCCGGCGAACCCAAGCCCTGATCGCCGCCGTGGTGATCGCGGCCCCGAGTCTGGCGGGCGCGGCGCCGGTCGATCGCTATTACGAGCGCAGTTTCGTCCTGGCCGCCAACGCCCGGTGTGGTCTGTTTCAGCCGCAACTGACCGCCGCCCTGACCGCCGCCACCTGGCAGGCGCGGGGCGCGGCGCTGCGGGCGGGGGGCAATGCCCCCGACCTGGCCGAGACGGCGCAGCGCGCCCGGACGCGGGCGGCGACGACGCGGTGCGATTCCGCCGATCTGAAGACGGTCAGCAGCCGGGTGCGCGACGCCTTCGCCGGCTGGTCGCGGGTGACGCGGATGAATTTCCCCGGCGAGCGGGCGGGCTGGAGCGCGGATCGCGCGGCCTATGCCCGGCCGACCTGGCGGTTGATGCAGGGCGCGCGGACCGGCGTGTCGCCCGTGCGGTTCGGGGTGATCGGCAGGATGGACCGCCCGGATCAGATGGCGGCGGTGGTGTCCTGGCAGGGGCGGTCGCGCCCGACTGCGGTGCGGATCATCCTGCGTGACGCCAATGTGGCGCCCCGGCCCTGGCTGGCGCGCGAACTGCCGCCGGTGTCGCAGCGTCGCTCGATCTGGGCGGCGGGCGTAGAGGCGGCTGACGCCGGCCTGTTGGTCGAGGGGCGCAAGGCGGGGCAGGTCTGGCTGTTCCCCGCTGCGGCGGCGGACGCCGTCTCGGCCCTGGATCCGCGTGAGATATTCGTCGTCGAATTCCTGTTCCGCGACGGCAGCGTGGCCCGTTCGAGCTTCGAGACCGGCGACTTCGCCGCCGGCCGCGCGTTTCTGTCGATGGGGCGGACTTAGGTCGGCAGTCCGTTCAGATGATCAACGACGGATGCGTCTCTAGTCGCTCGGAAGCATCACCGTCGGCAAGGGGATCGGGCGCTCTCCCCTCTGATCGCGCCACCTATATTTGCTTTGATATTCGCGTCTTTGCTTGGCGACCTCGTAAAGGACAATTCCTGAACTGGTGCCGAGGTTAAGGCTTTCGATCATGCCGAACATCGGAATGCTGACGCACATTTCGCTCCGTTCGACCGCTCGGTCGCTGATTCCTACGGCCTCGCTTCCAAACCAAACAGCGAGTTTGTGGTGAACCGTGTAGTCGCCTTCATCCAAGTATATGGACGTTTTTCCTTTGACGTGAGGGGACGTGACGATTGACGTGAACTTCTTGGATTCAAGGTAATCGAAACAGGCGTCCGTGCTGTCGAACCGTTTCACAAACGTCCATTTTACCGCCGATACGGAGGTCTTTGACACAGCCTTGGCGTCGCGCAATTCTTGCCAATCATCTGGCAAGGAACCTCGACTATCGACCACATAGACCTTCTCAACGCCTAAGGCGTTTACGTTTCGGATCACGGTGCCGATGTTTTTCACATCGGTCGGATTTTCGATCACCGCGATAAGGTTCTTGCACCGAAACGGTTTGATCGCATCGGCGCGCGCCCGAACCGACCTCTTTGATTGAGCTGCTTCTTCCATCCGAACTTCTTACCGCTGCTCAATGTCGAGTTTCCACCTCTATTAAGCTGCTCCTTTGAAATCTCAGACCTGAGCCTCGTCGACGACCGGAACCACGGGGATCACCGGCAGGCGGATCATGACGGCGGTGCCTTCGCCCAGGGTGCTGTCGAGGCTCATGCGGCCGCCGTGCAACTCGGTCAGGGAGCGGACCAGCGACAGGCCCAGGCCCGTGCCGCGCGCCTTTTGGTCGGCGTCGCCGGCCTGTTCGAACGGGCGGCCGATGCGTTGCAGGTCTTCCGGGGCGATGCCGACGCCGGTGTCGGACACCACCAGCTCCAGATACGGCCCGACCCCGTCCAGGGTCAGGGTGACGGAGCCGCCGGAAGGGGTGAACTTCAGCGCGTTGGATAGCAGGTTCAGGGCCATCTGTTTCAGGGCGCGGGCGTCGGCCTGAACCATCAGGGGGGTGGAGGGCAGGACCGGGGCCAGGTCGACGCCCTTTTCGTCAGCCTGGACGCGGACCAGGGCGACGGCGGCCGAGACGGGGTCGCGCGCGTCCAGGCTTTCCAAGGACAGTTCGTAGCGTTCGGCCTCGATCTTCGACAGGTCCAGAACGTCGTTGATCAGGTCCAGCAGATGGCCGCCGGCCTGGTGGATCGAGTCGGCATAGCCGGAGTAGCGGTCGGGCAGGGGGCCGAACAGCCGTTCGCGCATGATGTCGGCGAAACCGATCACGGCGTTCAGCGGGGTGCGCAGCTCGTGGCTCATATTGGCCAGGAAACGGGTCTTGCCCGCGCTCTGGGCCTCGGCCTCGACCCGGGCGGTCTCCAGCCCCAGTTCGCGGGCGAACTGGGCCGTGCCGTCGAAGGCCTGGGCGATCAGTTGGGGCTGGCCCCCCGCATGGTCGAAGCGGCGCAGGATCATGACCACGCGACGGTCCAGGGCGACGCGGGGGCTGAACAGGATTTCAGCGGGGTGGCCGGCCAGGGCGCGTTGCAGGGCGACGCCGACGGCGGGGCGGTCGGGGGCGTGGACGGCGGCGATCAGTCCCTGGTCGAACAGGGCCTCGACCGACAGGGACGGGGGCGGTGTTCCCCAGGCGGCGACGGCGCGGCCGGCGGGATCGAGCAGCAGGGTCAGCCCGGGCTGAGCGTTCAGCACCGCCTCGATGCGGCTGCTGTTCGCTTCGGCGGCGGTCAGCCGAGACTGGCGCTCGCCCCAGGTCAGGCGGATGGCGGCGGCGGTGGCGGCCAGGGCCAGCAGACCGGAAAGCGCCGCCAGAACCGGGGGCTGGGCGCCGGTTCCGTTCAGCAGGGCGGAGATCAGGCCCGACCCCAGCGGCAGGATCAGGGCGGCGACGCCCACCTTGGTCAGACGGCCGTCGCCTATGCCGGGTCCGATACGGGGATGGTCCAGCGCGATCCCCGCCGCCAAGGGCATGATCAGCAGGCCCGGAACCGCTCCGGTCGCGCCGCCCGTCAGACCCGCGGCCGCCACCGAGGCCATCAGCCAGGCCGCCATAAGCGCGAAACGCAGGCCGACGGAGTCCCGCAGCATAAGGATGACCCCGCTGACGCCGGGCATGGCCATGATCAGCAGGGCCGCAAGACCCTCGCCCCGCAGTCCGCCCAGGCTTTCGCCGACGAAGGCCGTGGCGCAGACCGCCACCGCCCATGCGGCATGCCAGAGCGCGAGCAGCGAGGGAGCCACCGACGACTGATCCACAAACGACTGATCCACAAACGACTGATCCACAAACGACTGGTCCACAACCGACTGGTCCACAAGCGACGGGGTCGCCATCGACGGGCGCGGGGCGTCCGTCGTGGGCAGGCTCTGCCGGGGCTGTGGGGTGTGGACGTACAAGCGCGTGAAGCCGTTGTTTCTCACACAAACTCTAGACCGGGGGGAGGGTTGGCGCGAGGCCGCTCCCGTTCCAGGCGATATCCTGACAGGCGTTCACCATGAATATCGGGGGACAAAACGGCCGGTTGTCGTTAACGGCGCTGCGGCCTATGTGGCGGTCATGACTGATCGCACGCCCCCGACCGAAAGCCTGGACCAGATTTTGGCGGAGCTGGCCGAGGATTTCGACCTGCTGGGCGATTGGGAACAGCGGATCGAATATGTGATCGAACTGGGCAAGGGACTGGCCCCGCTGGACGAGGCCGACCGGGTCGAGGCCAACAAGGTTCCGGGCTGCGCGGCCCAGGTCTGGCTGGCGACGGCGTCGCAGGAGGGGCGGCTGTGGTTCGCCGCCGACAGCGACAGCGCCCTATCCAAGGGCAATATCGCCCTGTTGCTGAAACTCTATTCCGGCCGCGTCCCTGGCGAGATCCTAGGCTTCGACGTCAAGGCCGCCCTGGACCGGCTGGGCCTGCCCTCGGCCCTGACCCGCCAACGCGCCAACGGCCTGAACAACATGGTGGGCCGGATCAGGGAGGCGGCGCTGGCGGCGGGGTGAGGCGACGGGGTGCGCTCAGCCGATCCCGTAGTGCTCGGCCAGAGCCTCCAGCGCCTGTCTGAGCAGGGTCTTGCCCTGGCGGCGGCGCAGGCCCAGGCCGGTTTCGGCCAGGGTCAGACTGTCGCCGTGGACGCAGATCCGGGTCAGCATCGGGCGCAGGCGCGGGCCGACGGCGCGCAGGGCTTCCTCTACGCGGCGCGCGGCGCTCAGGGTCCGGTCTCCGGGCTCGAACCGTTCGGCCGACCCCGCCCCGACGCGAGGCAGGGCGTCCCAGCGCATGGTCAGGGACGGACCGGATCGGGCCTGTTCGACCTCGGTCCGCAGGCGTTCGCCGGCGGCGACTTGGGCCGGGGCGAGCCAGGGGCGGCCCATCGCGTCCTTGCGGCGCGCCAGCCAGGCGATGGGGCTTTCGCCCAGGTTGGCGGCGTGGCGCACCATACGGCCGCCGGCGCCGATCAGGTCGCGTTCGCCGTCGATGACGCCGGGGCGTCCGGGCGGCGGGGCTGAGCCAGCGCTGGGTGCGACGGGGCGGGCGGTCCATCCGCCCTGGGGGCGGCGGCGCAGACCGGGGCGTTCGATCAGGGCGCGGAACTCGGGCTCGGCCAGGGTCAGGCTGATGCGGCTGCGCCGGTCCGGGCCCAGACGCAGGGCGTAGACCCCGTTCTCGGCCGCCAGCCAGGCGCCGGAGCGATCCAGAAGGGCGCGGGCGCGTTCGACGGACCGGCTCATGGCCGGGGCTCCGTGCGGGGGGCGTCATAGAGGCCCGAAATACAGGCCTCCAGCTGGTTCAGCAGGTCATCGACCGGGCGTGCGTCGCGCTCGTCCTCGGCCCAGCGGCAGGCGGCTCCGACGGTGGCGCGATTGACGCCGAAGACATGGCCGACCCGCTCGAGCGTCCAGCCGAAGGCGATATGGGACAGATACATGGCCATGCGCCGGGCGCGGGAGCTGAGCGGATCCAGCCGGCCGCGCGCGGTCATCCGCTCGGGCAGGGCGCCCGTCCGCACGGCCACCAGATGGATGGCCAGCCCCGCCTTTCGCCGATCGTCGTCGCCGACCGGCGCCCTGTATTCCTCCAGCATCACTTGCCTCCCGTCACAAACTTTCGATGCCTCATCCTAGATCGATGGGCGTCTGTGATGGGAATATCATCCTAGTGCACGTCAGAAGCGGACGTGCGGCCTTTGCGGACTTGAGGTTGTGATGCGGCGGATGTGAGCGCTGGACGGGCGAAGCCTCGGGCGCGGTCGGGGCCGGTCGGGGTCGGCTGGGGCGAACATGGTTAATAAATTTCGAATCATTGACTCCCTACTCTCGACGGCGATTCGCAAATCAGCTTAGGAACGACTCAATCGCCCGGCATTAACCCTTCTTAAGGTTTTCGGGTCTTAACTTGCGAACAAGGTTACCCGGTCGTGCGGCCGGGTGGTTACCGCAAAGCTTTTGCCTGGAGGGGCACGAATGCGCGTCCTGTTGATTGAAGACGATCACGCAACTGCCCAAAGCATCGAGCTGATGCTTAAGTCGGAAGGCTTCAATGTCTATACGACCGACTTGGGCGAAGAAGGCATCGATCTGGGTAAGATCTATGACTACGACCTCATTCTGCTGGACCTGAACCTGCCGGACATGAGCGGTCTTGAGGTTCTGCGCCAGCTGCGCGTCGGCAAGATCAACACCCCGGTGATGATCCTGTCGGGCAGCCACGAGATCGAGACCAAGGTGAAGACCTTCGGCGGCGGCGCCGACGACTATCTGACCAAGCCCTTCCACAAGGACGAGCTGATCGCGCGCACCCACGCCGTGGTCCGCCGCTCCAAGGGCCACTCGCAGGCGATCATCCACACCGGCGAAATCGCCGTGAACCTGGACGCCAAGACGGTCGAGGTGAACGGTCACCGCGTGCACCTGACGGGCAAGGAATACCAGATGCTGGAGCTGCTCTCGCTCCGCAAGGGCACGACCCTGACCAAGGAAATGTTCCTGAACCACCTGTACGGCGGCATGGACGAGCCCGAGCTGAAGATCATCGACGTCTTCATCTGCAAGCTGCGCAAGAAGCTGGCCACCGCCGCCGACGGCAAACACTATATCGAGACCGTCTGGGGCCGCGGCTATGTGCTGCGCGATCCGGCCGAGGGCGCCAACAGCGTCGCCGCCTGAACGGCCGCCGACAACTGATCCTGAAACGCCCGCCGGAAACGGCGGGCGTTTTGCGTTTGGCGGGGTTTCTGGTGTCAGTCCGGCGAGCGCCAGTCGTTCGCGATCGCTCGGAGTTGCTGGTAGACTAGACGATCCCCAGCCGCTCTCTCGGCATCAATGAAGGCTGCGAACTTGCTGTGGTAGCCGACGATATGTTGTCTGACTGTGCGTCGCATCAGTTCGGCGTCGAGATCGCCCACGGTCAGGGCGGCGCAGACGAACTCCCAATAGTTCAGGATATAGACGGCTGCGGTGCGAAAGGCCTTTTCGCCTTCGTTCGCGGGCTGCCGCTGATCTCGCATCAAGGCTAGTAGCTCGGCGCTGATCGGCGTCGCGCCAGGCGAGAGTAGAGACAGAGCGCTGTGATGGCGATTGTAGGCCTCCGCATGCCGCATCTGCATCAGCAGGTTCAGCGTGTGCTGTTTGCGAGAAAGCGTCCGCTGGTTCGATGCGGCGATCAGCCATCCCAAAGTGGCCAGGCCAGCGGCGGCGAAGACCGCGCACGGCGGCGCCAGACGATCTTGTCCTGACAGGATGAAATGGATTGCGCCGATTGCGCCTCCGGCCGCCATGGCCAGGGCCAAAAGCGTCAGAAGGATGTTGATTAGGGTCGCCGCGCGACGGATGGCTCCGCCAATCGCTGGAGAGCCCCTAAGCTTCACTCAAACTTGCCTTCACGCATGGAATGCTCTCCTAGCTGATGGGTGAACATAGTTCGTGAAACGTTCACGTCAAGTAAACTGAACCGCGCGGGATGTGTGGAAGTTGGCTCGCTATGAGGCGTCGTACCCTTTCGAACGCCGGGCGATCTGACGTGGATTCAGCCCCGGAAAGCCGCCGCCAAGGCCGCCGCCATCGGATTGGGACGGCTGAAGCTGTCGAAGGGCAGGGGCTTGTCGCGGCCGTCGTCCTTGTCGCCCTGGCGGTACCAGCTGTCGGTGTCGCGCAGGCCCCAGACGGTGAAGGCGAAGCGCTGGGCCGGGGGCAGGGCCATGAAGGCCTCGGCCATTTCGGTGACGCGGGCGGTCTGAAGCGCCAGTCGGTCGGCCTGGCTGCGCAGATCCAGCCGGTTCTCGGTGCGCAGGGTGCAGTCCAGTTCGGAGACGTGGATCGGCAGGCCGAACTGGGCCGCCTCGCGCATGAAGGCGGCGATGGCGCCGTCTTTGACGTCGATCCACAGGTGGGATTGCAGCCCCAGCCCCTGGAGCGGGCAGCCGGCCTTCAGCAGGCGCTCGACCAGTTTCAGGAACTGGGTTCCCTTGGCCGGGACGCTTTCCTGATTGTATTCGTTGAGGAACAGCACGGCGTCGGGATCGGCGATCTGGGCCTTCTCAAAGGCGCGCAGGATATAGCCGTCATGGCCGTAGCGGGCGCTCCAGTGGCAGTCGCGCAGGGCCGAGCCGTCGTCCAGGATCGGTTCGTTGACCACGTCCCAGCTGCGGACCTTGCCGCGATACCGGCCGGCCATGGCGGCGATATAGCCGTCGAAGGCGCGGTCGAAGGCGGCGGCGTCCAAGCCTTCGAATACGGCCTTGCCCTGAGCGTACCAGATCAGGGTGTGGCCGTGCAGGGCCATGCCATTGGCTGCGGCGAAGGCGGCGATCCGGTCCGTCCGGTCGAAACGGGGGCGGTCCAGGCCGTCGGCCAGGACATATTCCATCTTCATCTCCCACTCGGGTGTGAGCTGGGAGACATTGGCGCGGGCCAGGGCGACCCAGTCTGGGTCATCGATCTGCATCGCCTTGATCGCCGTGCCGAAGGGGCAGGGGGCGATGGATTTCAGCGGGGGGACGTTCGGCGGGGTCGGTTCGGCCGAGGTGCGGTCGCAGGCGGCCAAGGGCGCGGCCAGCGGAAGCGCGAGCGACGAGGCGAGGAGGGTGCGGCGGGAGATCATGGGATTTCTCCCTCCCCTTCATGGGGAGGGACGGCGAAGCGAAGCGGAGCCCGGGTGGGGTGGTCAGAACCTGGTTCACGCCCGTTCGGGCCCCACCCCGATCGCGGCGCGATCGCCCCTCCCCATGAAGGGGAGGGAGAATTTATGAAGTCGTCAGACCGCACGTTTCCGCAGGCCCAGCTCGTCGAAGGCGGCGGTTTCGCGCTTGGCGATGGCGAGCAGGGTGTTCAGGCGGGTGGTTTCGGCGACGTGTTCGAACTTCTTCAGCTCTTCGAAGGCGCCGGTCAGGGCGTCGCGGGCGCCGGCTTCTTCGGCGTCGACCACGGTCAGATCACCCTCGGCGGCGGCCTTGCGGACCTTCCAGCCGTTCAGATAGGCGGACAGCATCATGCCGGCGTCGGCGTCCGTACGGGCGCGCTCACGTTCAATCTCGACCTCGGCGTCCAGAACGGCGAGACGCATTTCGGCGGTGGCGCGGCGGGCCGTGATCTCCGCCAGGCGCTTTTGCAGCGTCTCGACCTCGTAGTTGGAGATGCGGATCAGGGATTGGGCCCAAGCGGTCATGAGATCACTGCGTCTTCTATGAGGTGTACGAGGCGACAGGGCCGAGCGAAGGGGGGGCGAGTGCTGGTGAGCAAGGGGTGAGCGAGGCGGAGAACGCCAACCGATCCAAGCTCACGTCTTGCTCACTAGCACTCGTCACCCCTGCACCATGCCTTGGTTCAGGATTTGCTCGAGCCGGGTAAAGGAATCGGTAAGACGCGTGGCGTCGTCCTTGTCCTGGGTCAAAAAATCTTCCAGCGCGGGATTCAGCGCGATGGCGCGGTCCACGATGGGGTCGGCCCCGGTGCGATAGGCGCCGATCTTGATCAGCTCCTCCATGTTCGCATAGGCCGACAGGGACTGGCGGGCGCGCTTGTTCAGTTCGCGCTCGGGCGGGGTCTGGCAGGCGGGCATGGTGCGGCTGACGGATTTCAGCACGTCGATGGCGGGGAAGCGGCCGCGTTCGGCGATCTTGCGGTCCATGACGATGTGGCCGTCCAGAATACCGCGCACGGCATCGGCGATGGGCTCGTCATGGTCGCCGCCGTCCACCAGGACGGTGAACAGGGCGGTGATGGGGGCCGCCGTGGTGCCGTCGGGCCGCACCGGGCCCGGCCCGGCCCGCTCCAGCAGTTTGGGCAGTTCGGTGAAGACGGTGGGGGTATAGCCCTTGGTCGTCGGCGGCTCGCCTGCCGCCAGGCCGATCTCGCGCTGGGCCATGGCGAAGCGGGTGACGCTGTCCATCAGACACAGGACCTCCAGGTCCTGATCGCGCAGGAACTCGGCGATGGCCATGGTCATATAGGCCGACTGGCGGCGTTTCAGGGCCGGCTCGTCCGAGGTGGCGACCACGACGACGGCGCGTTTCAGCCCCTCTTCGCCCAGGGTCTCTTCCACGAACTCGCGCACCTCGCGACCCCGCTCGCCGATCAGGCCCACCACCACGGCGTCGCAGGTGGCCTGGCGCGCCAGCATGGACAGCAGCACCGACTTGCCCACGCCCGAGCCGGCGAAAATGCCCAGGCGCTGGCCCCGGCAGGTGGTGGTGAAGACGTCCATGGCCCGCACGCCAAGGTCCAGCCGCTCGCCCACCCGGCCGCGCGAATGGGCCGGGGGCGGCGGGGCGCGCAGCGGATAGGGGGCCTGGCCCTGGGGCAGGGGGCCCTTGCCGTCGATGGGCTGGCCAAAGGCGTCGATGATCCGGCCCAGCCAGGCGGTGGTCGGGCGCACGCTGGCGGCCTGGTCGATGATGCGGATCTCGGCGCCGGGCGCCACGCCCTCGACCGGACCGAACGGCATCAGCAGGGCCTTGGCGTCGCGGAACCCCACCACCTCGGCCGGCAGGGCCGCCAGCCCGCGCCGGCTGATCTCGGCCCGCGCCCCGACCGCCAGACGCGACAGGCCGCCGCGCGACTCGATCAACAGGCCCGACACGCCCGCCACCTTGCCGGTGACGACCAGCGGGTCGATCGCTTCGACGGCGGCGACGAGATTGTGCAAGACGGACCCCAGGAACAGGCGTTAACCAAATGGGCCATCATGGTTAACGGGGGGTGAAAGGGGGGGGGGAATGCGTTCACGACTTGCGTACGACGCCGGTTAGCACTTGTTCAGTTTTAAAGACTTGGTTGCGGAAGGACCATCGGCGTTCAGTGAAACCAATGTCTTGCGGCCGACCGTATTTCAGGGTCTAGAAACGAAAAAGGCGCTCACGAAGAGCGCCTCTTAATATGGCATCGGGGGGCCGTTAACGAACAAAGCGCGCAGCCGCCCTTGGTCCCGATGTTTCATCTATCAAGCTAATGCTACAGTAGGCGAATGTCAAAGGGATTGTCAGATCAGGATGTCATATTGGCAGCTTCGCTGCTTTCAGGTGATCGGCTTGCCTCCCTGCTCCGTATCACCGGGACGGAACGCGACGCTTTTGAAGTGCATCAGCAGATGATGGCCGTGGCTGCGGCGTTGATGCCCGTATCCGGCCTCATTGAGATCGTCTTACGCAACGCAATTTGCGACAGGCTTCGCCAGATGTTTGGCGCACCCGATTGGCTCAATAATCCTCCCGCTCCCTTTTCGTGGCGAGGAGAGGAAGCAAGCAGCTTGGTCCGAGCCACGAGGCAAGGCCAGCGAGCTGAATATGCGAAGAAATCAAACGCCGAGAAAAAGGCGCTCGACGCCATCGCTTACCCGAATGGCGTTCCGCACAACCTTAGCCATGAACACAGAGCGAAACGTCGGCAGCAGGCCATCCGGATTAACGCGGGGCAGCAGATAGCGCAGCTTACGATCCACTTCTGGAAGCGTCTTTTCTCAAGCGATTATGAAGCGAGTCTTTGGGATCGCTCATTAAAGCGCATGTTCCCGAACAAGCAATTGACGCGGGCTGAAGTCGCGGCGCAGCTGGAGGTGATTTATCAGGCTCGAAACCGGATCGCGCATCACGAACCGCTTTACGGCCCTCGGCTCGACAAAACCTTGGAGGCTATCGATTTCATTGCGGAGAATTTTGGCGAAAAGCGGCGAAACACCGACGCTATTCTTTGCAAAATGATGAAGGTGCAGCGAGCCTCCTTGCAGCAGGAGGCGGATAGGTTGGCGGCAATGCTCGCGGCGTTCTCAGTGACCACAACGACGCCATAGCTCAATGATCAGGCGATAGCCGCCGTTCCGATTCAATAGTCCACACAGTCAGCCCCCCACCCCCTCAAAACAGCGGCGTGATCACCCGCAGGGACACCACCACCACGTCGTCGGCGTCCTTCAGGCCGCCGGGGTAGCGGATCAGCTGGACGTCCGGCTGGATGGTGAAGCGGCCGATGCGGTCGGCGTAGGTCAGCTCCAGCCCCTCTTCATAGCGGGCTGGGTCGGCGGGCGTGTCGGCCAAGTTGGCGCGGGCCTTTGAGGACAGCCAGCCCTGGTGGACGCCGAACGACAGCTGGCTGTCGGGGCGGGCGGCGAAGACCTGGCGCACCAAGAGGCCGGCCTGCCAGCCGCCCTTGAAGTCGGTGGTGTCGCCGTCGGATATGCCCAGCCGGGCGAAGGCGTCGATCTGGGGGCCGTCGGGGGCGGCGGCGCCCCAGACCTGACCCTCGGCCAGGGCGTAGGCGCCCTGGGCGTGGCTGCGGGCCGGGTCGCCGTCAGGGGCCAGGTCGCGGATGTCGTCCTGGCGCTGGTTATAGCGCCAGCCGCCGACCGCATAGCGGATGGGGGCGTGGCTGCCGAACTCGGCGATGGCCAGGACGCCGTGGTCGAGATCCGTGTCCACCCCGCCGTGGTCGCCCAGGGTGCGGGCGTCGGCGTTGACGACGGCGACCTGGACATAGGTCTTGTCCGTGTCGCCCAGCCGCAGCCGCGCCGCCAGGGACGAGGAGGGGAAGATGGCCGGGCCGTTGGGGCCGGTCGAGGCCAGTTCGGAGCCTATGCCGAACGGGGGCGAGATCAGCAGGCCCGAGGCCTCGGTGGCGTAGAATTCGCTGTTGAGGTCATACAGGCCGGCCAGAAGCGTGGCGGATCGGCCCAGATCCTGTTCGATCCAGGCCTCGAACAGGCGGGCGCCCTGGGCCCCGACCTCGATATTGTCGACGCCTTGCAGGGTGCCGGCCAGGCCGTTGGGCTCGCCCCCGCCGTTGTAGAGGCCCGACATGTGCAGTCGCGCGCCGCGCCAGCCCCAGGCCTGTTCCAGGTCGCCGTCCAGTTCGACGCTCAGATTGTCCAGATAGCGGCCGGCCCGTTTGGTCCCGCCCGAAACGACGCCCGAGACGTCGGACGTATATTCCGCTGACACCGTCCAGGTCGGCTCGGCATCCGCCGCCCGCGCCACGGCCGGTAGAACGAATAGGGTCGCGCCGACGATGGCGGCGGCGAGAGATTTCAGTTTTTCCGGCTGAGCGTTCTGCATGGCCATGGTCCGTCCTGTTCCACGGCAAAGCTAGCGCCCACCCGTGAAAATCGTCCTTAGGGTGGCGTGGGGAAACGACGTAGGCGTGTGCAAACGCCGCGTTAACCCTGTTCGCCTACCGGTGTTCGGATAAGATCCGAGGGGTGGCGGCGGCATGCGTTTGACGATCAGCAATAAGGTGGCGGCGACCGGGATCGCCGTATTACTGCTGTCGGTCGGTACGGCGGGCGTCGGCCTGGTCATGAACCAGCAGTTGGGCGACGCCCTGCACCACGCGTCAATTTCATCTGCGATTCTGCGTAATCACATGCAGGCCGACATGATGCATGACGCCCTGAGGTCGGATGTGTTCGGCGCCATGCTGGCGCCGAACCCCGCCAATGGGGTTTCGATCGAGGCGGTGAAGGCCGACTTGGCCGAACATCGCGACAGCTTTGAACAATCCTTGACCGAGAACAGGGCGCTGGCGACGGACCCCGAGATGCAGGCGGCGCTGGGCGCGGTCGAGGCGCCGCTGAACACCTATATCGCGGCGGCGAGCGAGATCGTCGAACTGGCCGAGAGCGACGTCGTCGCGGCCCAGGGAAAGATGGCGGATTTTCAGGTCCAGTTCACGGCTCTGGAAACCGCCATGAGCACGGCGGCCGACAAGATCGAGGCCACGGCGGACAAGAACCGCATCGCCGCCGACGCTGCAGCGGAGACCGGCCGACTGGTGATGATGGCCGCCATTCTGGCCGCCTTGGCCATAAGCATCGGCGTGATGGTCGCCGGGTCGCGCGGCGTGGTCGCCCCGATCCGACGCTTGACCGTCGACCTGCGGGCCATGGCCCAGGGCCAGACCGATGTGAAGCAGGGCGAGGCGCGCCGTCAGGACGAGGTTGGCGATATCGCCCGCGCCGTGGTTGATATCCAAGCCCTGATCGTCGCCCGCGCCCAGGCCGAGGCGGCGGAAGCGGACCGACGTCGGACGAAGGAAGAGCAGGACCGCGCCGTCGGCGATCAGTCGCGCGAGGCCGCCGCGCGCGAGCAGGCCGTCGTCGTCTCCGGTCTGACCCGGGGGCTGGACGCCCTGGCGCAGGCCGATCTGACGGTGCGCATCACCGACGCCTTCCCGCCCGTCTACGAACAGCTGCGGACCAATTTCAACGCCGCCGTCGAGGGGCTGCAGGAGGCCATAGGCACCATCGCCGCCAATACGGGCGCGATCAACGCCGGCGCCGCCGAGATCGCCAAGGCCGCCGACGAGCTGTCGCGTCGCACCGAACAACAGGCCGCCAGCCTTGAGGAAACCGCCGCCGCCCTGGAAGAAGTCACGGCCACGGTCCGCGCCACCGCCTCGGGCGCGGTCCAGGCGGCCGGCGTGGTCCAGGCGGCGCGCACGGACGCCGACAAGAGCGGCGCGGTGGTCCGCGACGCCGTCACCGCCATGGGCGAGATCGAACGCTCGTCGGCCCAGATCAACCAGATCATCGGGGTGATCGACGAGATCGCTTTCCAGACCAATCTTCTGGCCCTGAACGCGGGCGTCGAGGCCGCGCGGGCCGGCGAATCCGGTCGCGGTTTCGCGGTCGTCGCCTCGGAAGTGCGGGCCCTGGCGGAACGGTCCGCCGACGCCGCCAAGGAGATCAAGGCCCTGATCAGCCAGTCGACGGTGCAGGTCGGATCGGGTGTGAAGCTGGTGACGGAGACCGGACAGGCGCTGGACCGGATCGTGGCCCATGTCGCCCAGATCGAAGGTCTGGTGACGGAGATCTCGTCCTCGGCCGCCGAACAGGCGACGGGTCTTCAGCAGGTCAATACTGCGGTCAACCAGATGGACCAGATGACGCAGCAGAATGCGGCGATGGTCGAGGAATCCACCGCCGCCAGCCACTCGCTGTCGCAGGAAGCCGACGGGCTGGCCGCGGCCGTGTCCCGGTTCCAGGTGGGCGGCGCCGCCAAGCCGGCCCGCGTCGTGGCCGCGCCCACGCACCGGCCTGTCGCCGCCCTGAAGACGGTCGGCAGGGGCGGCGCCGCGCCCGCGCCGGCTTCCGCCCCGGACGCTGACGGGTGGGAGTCCTTCTAAGGCGCGGCGGCTATAGGGTCCGGCGGAAGAAGCCGATGACCTCGCGGTTAAACTGATCCTGAAAGGCCGCCCGGTCGAAGCCGGGCGTCGGCGTGCAGATCACCGGCGCGAGCGCGGCCAAACGGGACGAGCAGGGCGGCAGGAAGTCGAAATGGTCGGCGACCGGAACCGAGTGATACTCGGGCGGGCGAGGCAGGGCGTCGCGCACCGGCTCTGCGTAGAAGGGGCTTGGCAGGACATGGTCGCCCTCGGCGCGCCATAGCTGGACCGGCTGGGTCACGCCGGACAGACCTTGGCGCGTGAAGGTGAAGCCCAGGGCCGGGGCGGCGGCCACGACCGACTTGATCCGCGCGTCGTGCCCCCAGGTCTGGTCCATGACAGACGGCGGCGCGCCGTGCGACGACACCAGGCCGCAGTCGTAGAATTCGGGATGGGCGCGGCAGTGATCGAGGACGCGTCCCAGATCGGGTTCGCCGCCTGCGGCCGTCAGAACGGTGAAGCCGCCGGAGGAGAAGCCGAAGGCGCCGACGCGAGCCGGATCTATGGCGTCGCGCCCCGTCCAGTCCTTCACCAGATAATCGATCAGGACGTGAAGCTGGCGCGGACGCTGGGCGACGTTCGTGGCCTGGCTCTGATCGCGCCAGTTGTCGCCGGTGTGGGTCAGGGCGGCGACCGTGAACCCGGCCTGGGCCAGGGCGCGGGCGGTGGCTTCGTGGCTGCGGAAATCGCCGCCGTTGCCGTGGGAGATGACGATCAGCGGCCGGCGGGTCCCGGCCTTCGAGGGGGGCGTCCAGACCCCGGCCTCTATGGCGGGGCCGGCGCCGTCCGCGATTTCCAGCCGGGCGAAGTCCACGGTCTGGGCGGCGACGACCGGCGACGCCGGGGGGGCGACAGGCAGCGGCGCGGCCTGAAGGTTCAGGGCGGCCAGGGCGAGATTGAGGGCGGCGGTCAGGGACATGGAAGCCTCGTTTGTCGGGGGGGCGGGAGCCGTCTTCCTGCCGTGCGCCGAACCCGGCGCGCCACCGGGTTTGCGCCAATGGGCGAACGGGTTCGCGATCCGGCGAACGGAGGAGAGCCGAGGCGATTCCGCAGCGGCCGCCGAACGGCTAGAAGCGAGGGATGACGATCGGGGATTCGCGATGGGGCGTCGGACGGGCGGCGCGGCTGGGGCTGGCTGTCGCCACCGGTCTTGGCGTGCTGCTGGGTCTGGTCGGGCCGTTCGGCTCCTATATGAACGGCGCCGCACCGGTGCGGATCCTGTATTGGGTGGTTAGCCTCTGGGCCGGCTGGGCCTTGTTCGGCCTGACCCTGCCCTTGCTGGCGAAACAGGCGATGCGGCGGGGGCTGTCGCCGTGGCTGTGGGCGCCGCCGTCGGTCTTGCTGCTGGCGGCCCCGATGACGCTGATCAGTCGCGCCCTGGCGCAGATGGTGTGGGGCCGCACGTTCGAGGTCGGTCTGCTGGAATGGTTCGGTCAGAGCCTGATCGTCAGCGCCGTGGCGACCGGAGCCATCCTATGGCTGATGTCCCGCCCGTCCGCCGCCGCCGGGACGGCAGCGTCGGCGCCGCTGTCGGCCGATCCACGCGACCGACTGCCCGTCCACCTGGGGCGCGAGGTGATCTGCCTGCAGATGGAGGATCATTATGTGCGCGTCCACACGCCCCTGGGGTCCGACCTCGTGCTGATGTCGCTGTCGCAGGCCATGGCCGGGCTGGCGGGAGTCGAAGGGCGTCAGACCCACCGCTCCTGGTGGGTGGCGCGTGCGGCCGTCGTCGGCGTGGTGGAGGACGGTCGGAATCTGAGCCTGAGGCTGAAGGGCGGGCTGACGGCCCCGGTGTCGCGGGCGCGGGTCGGGCCGCTGCGGGCGGCGGGGTGGTTGTAGGCGGAGCCGGGCGTCGGCTCGACGTCCAGGGATCGCGTCGTTAGGCTGGGCGCATGGCCAGAAAATCCGACCGTCTGCTGATGATCATGCTCGGAATGGGCGCCGTCGCTGCGGCGGTGTCGTTCGTCAGCATCTTCGTCCTGTTCGCCATCGCGATGTTCGGGGTCTTCTTCGGCTAGGCGCCGGATCTGGGCGCGGCGGAGAGAAATCATCGCCCCTGACCCCTTGCGGATCGACTTCGCCGCCTATCTGTTACGCACCCTGAACGACCCGAACCGACCGGAGCCCCCCATGTCCGACTTCAGCTACGACGCGTCCCGCCATCTGAAGAAGGGGCGGGGCAAGGTGTATGACTCGATCATCGACACCATCGGCGACACGCCGCTGGTGCGGCTGCCGCGCCTCTCGGCGGAGTATGGGGCCAAGGCCACGGTTCTGGCCAAGTTGGAGTTCTTCAACCCGATCGCCTCGGTCAAGGACCGGATCGGGGTGGCCATGGTCGAGGCGCTGGAGGACGCGGGCAAGATCAAGGCCGATACGGTGCTGATCGAACCGACCAGCGGCAACACCGGCATCGCCCTGGCCTTCGTCGCCGCCGCCAAGGGGCTGAAGCTGATCCTGTGCATGCCCGAGAGTATGTCGATCGAGCGGCGCAAGATGCTGGCCCTGCTGGGCGCTCAGCTGGAGCTGACGCCGGCCGAGAAGGGGATGAAGGGCGCCATCGCCCGGGCCGAGGAGCTGTTGGCCTCGACGCCGGGCGCGGTCATGCCCTCGCAGTTCGAGAACCTGGCCAATCCGGCCATCCACCGTGCGACCACGGCGGAAGAGATCTGGAACGACACCGACGGCGCCGTGGACATGGTGGTGGCCGGCGTCGGCACCGGCGGCACGATTTCGGGCGTCGGTCAGGCGCTGAAGGCCCGCAAGGCCTCGGTGCAGATGATCGCGGTCGAGCCCGAGGCCTCGCCGGTCCTGTCGGGCGGCGCGCCCGGCCCGCACAAGATCCAGGGCATAGGCGCCGGCTTCACGCCCGCCATCTATGATGCGTCGGTGGTCGATGGAGTCGAGCAGGTCTCGAACGACGACGCCTTCGACATGGCGCGCAAGGCAGCCCGCACGGAGGGTGTCCCGGTAGGCATCAGTTCGGGCGCGGCCCTGACCGCCGCCTTCCGCCTAGCGGCGCGCGACGAGAACGCGGGCAAGACCATTGTGGTGATCATTCCGTCCTTCGCCGAACGCTATCTGTCCACGGCCCTGTTCGAAGGCCTGTGACGGCCGGGGCGGCGATACGTGGGGTTAACCCGCGCCGCCCTAGTCTGGAGCCATGAACGAGGCGACTGCCGTGGATGACGAAGAGGCGGCGCCGCCGGCGCTGAAGGCGCGGCACGCTCTGCTGAAGCGGCTGGCCGACGTCGTCTCACTGCCGGCCAGCCGGATCAACGCCTTCGAGCGGGCCGTCACCGGCGATCTGCTGGTCGAGATGCTGCGTCAGGCCTCGCCGCAAGATCGCCAACGCGTCGCGTCGCGGCTGACGCCGCTGGCCGAACTGCCCGACAGCGTGGCGCGGTTGCTATTGCGCGACACGCCCGAGATCGCCGGCCTGTTGATCGAACAGTGCGCCGCCCTGAGCGACGCCGATCTGGTGGGATGTGCGCGGGATGCGGGGCCGAAGCATCGGCTGATCATGGCCGGGCGGCGCGGCCTGTCCGAGATCGTCACAGAGACCCTGTTCAGCTTCGGCGAGGTCGAGACCATCGAGGCGGTGTTGCGCAACCCTAGCGCCCGACTGTCCCAGGTGGGAATAGAGTCGGTGGTCGCCCTGAGCCGCAAACAGCCCAGGCTGTGCGGCCTGTTGCTGAAACGGCCCGAGTTGAGGCCGTCGGGCGCCTATGTGATGTTCTGGTGGTGCGGGGCCGACGATCGGCGCGTCATCCTGCAGCGCTTCGCCGTGTCGCGGGAGTTGATGCAGGAGGTGTCGGAGGACGTCTTCGCCATGGCGGCGGACGAGGCTTGGTCAGACCCGGTGTCGCGCAAGGCGCTGCAGTTCATCGAACGGCGGCAACGCAACCGAGCCGCGATCGAGAAAAGTCCCTATGACGGACTGGAGCACGCCATCGCCGTCGCCGCCCAAGACGGGCTGTCGCGCGAAGTGGCGTCCGAGATCGCCTTCCTGGCGGGGGTGAAGCCGCTGACAGGGGCCAAGATTCTGGGCGATCCGGGGGGGGAGCCTCTGGCGATCCTGTGCAAGGCTACGGGCCTGTCGCGCGCCGATCTGCTCAACCTGTGGCGCTCAATGCGTCGGCCCGAGATAACGGCGGAAGGCGCGGTGCACCCGGATTTGGACCGAGTGCAGATCACCTATGAAATTCTGGCGGTGGACCGGGCCCAGACCGTATTGCGTTACTGGAACTGGTCTCTGTCGTCAGCGCTGACTCCCAATCTTTTGCGCGCGATCCGCGAGGGCGAGGATGACGCGGTTGATGAATATTCGGCTCCTGAGCGAGCCGCCATGATGGCCTTGGCCGAAGACTTTGGTCGTTAGATCAGCACCACTGGAAGTGTTATGACACTGATGCGAAATGCCCGTATTTGGCTGGATTGCTTTTGACGTCAAACAACTCTAAGACCCGTCATCAAAGTTCGACTGGCGTTTCAGTCGAATGAAATAGATCACGAAAGAGACGCCGCGAATGGAAGAGAAGCCCGAACTGCTCGAAATGACCGCCGACATCGTGTCGGCCTATGTTGGCAACAATACCGTAACGGCTGAAGCCCTGCCGGCGCTGATCGCCAATATTCACGCCGCGCTGTCGGGCGTTTCGAATGGTCCCGTTGAGGTCGAGCCCGAGCCCAAAGAGCCGGCTGTGCCGATCCGCAAGTCGATCAACGCGGACTTCCTGATCTGCCTGGAAGACGGCCGCAAGTTCAAGTCGCTGAAGCGTCACCTGCGCACCAAGTACGACATGAGCCCCGAAGATTACCGCGCCAAGTGGGGCCTGCCGAAAGACTATCCGATGGTTGCGCCGAACTACGCCAAGGCGCGTTCGGAGCTGGCCAAGCAGATGGGCCTGGGTCAGGGCGGTCGCAAACCCGCTCGCACCACGCGCGCCAAGAAGTAGGGTCGGTCTTTACCGGCATAGAGACGCCCGCTTCCGAGAGGAGGCGGGCGTTTTTTTGTTTGTTCTCCCTCCCCTTATGGGGAGGGATGGCGGGGGTAGTCAGAAGCGCGCTGCTCATGTTTGAGGCGGTGGCGAGCCGCTTGCTTACGCCCTTTCGGGCCCCACCCCGATCGCTGCGCGATCGCCCCTCCCCATGAAGGGGAGGGAGATTGGGCTTAAGCCGCCTGGGCGACGCGGCGCATGCGCCAGAAGCGCAGGGTGCGCATGGCGGCTTCGCGGGTCAGTTCGCCATACATCCGGCCATAGGCGGCGGCCTTGCCCATCGGATTGGAGTCCGCCCCCAGCAGCGACACCGCATAGGTCAGGAAGATGGCCCGATCGATGTCGGCCGCCTTGCAGATGATCGACAGGGCGTCCAGGTCGCGACGATCAACGATGCTGCGCGCGGTGTGGAAGTCCACGTCCGACAGGCGTGACAGGGCGATCAGGAACGGGGTGCGGCCCTTGGAGCGGAGGAAGCGGATCAGCATCTGCGGCGTCAGCTGTCCGGCGGCATAGAGTTCTTCGACATAGGATTGGCTGTCGGCGTAGTCGGGCGGGAGGGCGCCGTCGTCGGTGGCCACGCGGGTGCGGCCGGCGGCGAGGGCCGCTTCCAGCAGCTCCGGATCCATCTGGGCGTTCTGTTCGAGGATCTGCTGACGCAGCCGGGCCTCGACGACGAAATACATGTCGTTCAGCAGGTCGGCGGGCAGGCCCTTGCGTTCGACGGCGGGGGCGTGAAGGTCGGGATTGATCTTGGCGCGTTCGACGGCGGTCTCGGACGCCGCGCGCGACAGCTGGGCGCCGTCATTGCGCAGAAGCACGCCCAGGGTCTGGTCGTCGCCCCGCTCGACGATGATTTCTGACACGGCTTCGGACACTTCGACCCGGCCCGAAACGGCGCGCATATGGTCTTGGCCCTGGCGACTGACCACGCCGATGAGGTCCGCGTCGGTCAGTACGGTCGAGCCGCGCAGCACAGGGCCGGCGACCTCGATCTGGTCTTCGGCGAGACGCCGGATCAGGCCAGCGGGCGCATTGGGGGATGTGGCGAAACGGGCGGCCAGCTCAGCGCGGACGGCCGTCTCCATCTCGTCGGACAGGGTTTCGAGCACAGAGCTGTAGAGCTCGGTCTCGGCTGCGCTGTGCTCGGCGCCGCCCATGAAGTGGTCGGATAGTTCACGAAGCAGCAGCCGACGCTTCTCGCTGGAGGTCTCGTTGGCGAGGGCGATGAGGTCGGGCAGGCGCGACGTTTGGATGATGTCGTTGTCGGTGGAAGAGCCGTCGGTCACGGAAGGGCGTCCTCCTGGGTCTGGGGCGCGGCGCGAACCGTGCCGTCGCTATTGCGCAGCAGGGCCGGCGGGCCGTCGGGTCGAGCGAGGTCAGCGGACGACGGGGTCTGGGTCATCTCGACCGGCAGAGCGTCCAGATAGACGGGCTGAGCCGGGGCGATCGGGTCGGGCTTGCGGCCGGCCTGACGGTGAACGGAATAGAAGCGCGCCCCGAGCACGGGTGCGGAAGACAGCGCGGCCTGGACGATCGGGGGCTGGTCGGCGGTCTGGGGTGCAGGAGCCGGACTGGAATCGGACGTCTCGGATGGGTTCAAGCGCGGCGCCGTCTGCGCCTGCAGCCGGAAGATCGGTGCGTCGCGACGGGGGGCCATCGGGTCGAAGACGGCGGCGGCCGATGCGGCCTCGGCCTGACCTTGGGCTTCTACCAGAACCTGTTCGGGCAGGGCGCTGGGAGCGGGAGAAGGGGCTGCGGCTGTCTGGGCGTGGACGGGCGGCGACGTCCAGTCGCTGGCGGGGGTCAGGCCGCGACGGGGCGATGAGGCGGCCGGCGGCGGCGCGGTGATCCGGGGCAGGGGAAGCGACCGACCGACCGGGGTCGGCGAAGGCGCCGCAGCGCGCGGGGCGGCTGCCTGTCCGGTCTTAACCTTGCCCGGCCAAGACAGATAGCGCAGGCCATCGGCGGTGGTCTGCGTTTGACCTTGGGCCTGGGCCATGGCGGCGCCCGACGCCGCACAGGCGGCGACCAGGACAGTCGACAGGATCAGGACGCGTCGCAAAGGGGCGGTTCTCACGCGATTGATAGACAGCCCACACGCTAGGCGGTCATCGCTT